>NZ_CP009048.1:1668125-1978750 GCF_000746525.1 Pseudomonas alkylphenolica | reverse complement strand
GAGCTTTCCGGGCTCGCTGGGCGGAATGAACTGGGGCAGCATTTCCACGGATCCGGTGCATGGCTTTATCTTCGTCAACGACATGCGCCTGGGTCTGTGGATCCAGATGATCCCGTCGCAAAACAGTGGCCAGGCCAGCTCCGGCGGTGAAGCACTGAACACCGGCATGGGTGCTGTGCCACTCAAAGGCACACCGTATGCGGTGAACAAGAACCGCTTCCTCTCGGTCGCCGGCATTCCCTGCCAGGCGCCACCGTTCGGCACCCTGACCGCCATCGACATGAAGACGCAAAAAGTCGCCTGGCAAGTGCCGGTGGGCACCGTCGAAGACACCGGCCCGCTGGGTATCCGCATGCACCTGCCGATCAAGGTCGGCTTGCCGACCCTCGGCGGCACTCTGTCGACCCAGGGCGGCCTGGTGTTCATCGCCGGCACCCAGGACTTCTACCTGCGCGCCTTCAACAGCGGTAACGGTGAGGAAGTCTGGAAAGCCCGCCTGCCGGTAGGCAGCCAGGGCGGCCCGATGACCTATGTGTCGCCGAAAACCGGCAAGCAGTACATCGTCATCACCGCTGGCGGCGCGCGCCAGTCGACTGATCGTGGCGACTATGTAATGGCTTACGCCCTGCCTTAATCCTCTGACCTTTTCGCGGGGCAAGCCCGCTCCCACAGGCTGATCAAACAGCCTGTGGGAGCGGGCTTGCCCCGCGAAAGGCTGCTCGCACGAAAAGACCTCAGGAAAGCTCCACAATGTCATCCGCTCATATCCACCTGTCCTCGTGGCTACTCATGGCCCTTGCCAGTGTCACCTCCCTGCCCGGACAGGCCGAAGACAACCTCACCACCCGAAACACGCTTACCGGCGACTGGGGCGGTCTGCGTCAGCACCTGAACGAGCAAGGCATCAGGTTCACCGGCGACTACAGTGGCGAGACCGCCTACAACGCCGCTGGTGGCCTGCACCACTCAGCGCGCTACTCGCAGAACATCAAGCTGGGTGTGCAATTCGATCTGGGCAAGCTGTATGGCCTGGAAAACGGCGACAAGATCCAGCTGACCGTCAACGACCGTCGCGGCAACAGTGCCTCGGAAGATCTGGTCGGCAACCGTCTGCCAATCCAGGAAAACTACGGCGGCCTCTATACCCGCCTGACCGAACTGAGCTACGAGCGCAGCCTGTTCACCCCGGCACTCAACGTCAAGCTCGGCTACATGGCCATGGGCAACGACCTCGGCGGCCTCGACAGCGGCATCCTCTGCAACTTCATGAACGCCGGTTTCTGCGGCCATCCGCTGAACATGTCGGGCGGCAGCGGCTGGACCAACTACCCCAACGCGCATCTCGGCGTGCGGGTGAAGTACGACCTGTCCTCGGCCTGGCAACTGCGGGTCGCCGCCTTCAACGTCGACCCCGAGAGCAACGGCAATTCCAGCCGCGCCTGGCACCTGGGGCCCAAACACAGCACCGGCACCGTAGTGCCGGTTGAGCTGGTGTACAAACTGCAGGGTGAACTGCCCGGGGAATACAAACTGGGCTACTACTACGACAGTTCCGATGCCAAACGCATCGGCAGCGACAACGAAGTAGCCGGCCGTGAGGGTCACTACCTGCTGATCGACCAGGCGCTATGGAACTCGCAAACCACAACGGGCCGTAGCTTGCATGCCTTCGGCCAGTACTCGGCGGCAAGCAGCGCCGCATCGCCGTTCAGCACCTGGTATGGCGTCGGCATGGTCCTGTACAAGCCCTTCGCAGGCCGAGCGCGCGACACCGTTGCCCTGGGTTACGGGCGCGCCGTACCCAACCCGCGCAGCCGCGACGTCCAGCAGGATGCCGCACTGGCCAATGGCGAGGCCTTCCCGAACCTGGACAGCGCCGAACAGCTGATCGAACTCAGCTACGGCTACCAGGCCACACCCTGGCTGACATTGCGCCCGGACTTGCAGTACATCGTCGAACCCGGGGCGTTTTCCGGTGAGCAGATCGACAATGCGCTGGTTCTGGGCTTGCAGGTCAAGGCTACGTTCTGAGCGCAAAAGCGCAGCTCCCAAAGGGTGGCAATAGCCCGTGGCAAAACTTTGCCATGCAATTGCTGGCTACTTGAGCGCCTGTCACACTGCCGGCTGGCCCATCCACCGCACGGAATGCCCATGCCATCACCGATCCAGCTCGCCCCCGCCATCCCGGTCCTGCGCATCTTCTGCGTCGAAAAAGCCAAGGAGTTCTACCTGGACTTTCTCGGTTTCACCCTGGACTGGGAACACCGTTTCGAGCCCGAACTGCCCCTGTATGCCCAGGTGCGCCGTGACGGGCTGATCTTGCACCTGAGCGAACATCATGGCGATGCCACTCCCGGCTCGACAGTGTTTGCCCGCGTCGAGGACATCGTCGCCTTGCAGAACGAGCTGACAGACAAGCGCTACAGCTATTCCCGCCCTGAAGCGATCCACGTCGGCTGGGGCCTGCAGATGGAGATCGCCGATCCGTTCGGCAATCGTCTGCGTTTCTGTCAGCAGATCGAAGGCTGAGCTGGCAACACGGTGCATAACCCCCAGAAAAGACAAGGCCCCGTCCATTGCTGGCGGGGCCTTGTTTTACCTACTGCCTAAGGTCAATCATTGGTACCCGCCCCGCGATTGGCGGTGGTCGTGGTACGCATCGAGGTCAGCAGGCAAATCGTCTTGACTTCATACTGCGCCTGCCTGTGCAGCAGGTCAAGCCTGCAGATGAGTCAGCGGCAAGGGCCCATGAGGCTTAACCGTCTGGATGGCAAAGTTGCTGCGAATATCGCTCACCCCCGGCAGTTTGAGCAATGTGTCGATCAGAAAGCGCTCATAACTGCGCAGGTCCGGCACCACCACCTGCAGGAGAAAATCCGACTCGCCGGACACCAGGTGCGCAGCAATGACTTCCGGTAACGCCAGTACCGCCTGCTGAAAGGCCTGGGCCGCCGGCTCGTGATGACGCTCGACCTTGACCCCGACAAACACCGTCAGGCCCAGGCCCACTTCATCACGGTCCAGCTGGGCCGCATAGCCCTTGATCAGCCCCGCCTCCTCCAGCAACCGCACCCGGCGCAGACAGGGTGACGGTGACAGGCCGATCAGTTCGGCCAATTCGACATTACTCAGGCGCGCGTTGCGCTGCAGGGCATCGAGAATCTTGCGGTCAAAAGCATCCAGGGTGATTTTTGGCATGATCTGTATTTTCCATTACTGATCCTGGCAGTTTATATCAATACAGCCCCGTAGCAGCGCAACAAACGCAAGCACCTGCCAGCCCTTTCGGGCTTAGAATTTTCTCCAGTCTGTTGCTTGCCTGGGGATTGTCCGATGACTCAATACAGCTTGTTTTGCGCAGCCCTTCTGGTGGTTTACCTGGTGCCGGGGCCGGACATGTTCCTGCTGCTCAATACCGGCGCCAGCGAAGGCCGACGTCAGGCACTGATGACCGCGCTGGGCCTGGCCCTGGCCCGCGCGGCGCATGTCAGCCTGGCAGCCCTGGGCCTGGCCGCCCTGCTGCGCAGCCACCCCTGGGCGTTTGATCTGCTCAGCATCGCCGGCGGCCTGTACCTGGCATGGCTCGGCTGGCAGCTGCTGTGCGCGCCAGTCACCCCATTGCCAGCGAGCACTGATATCACACGCCGCTGCGGCCATTGGTCTGCGGCGCTGAAGAAAGGCCTGCTGACCAACCTGCTCAACCCCAAGGCGCTGCTGTTCTGTTCAGTGCTGCTGCCACAGTTCATCAGCCAGGAGGCAGGTCCGGTCGGACATCAGTTCGCAATTCTCGGTACGGTGCTGGTGGTCGTTGGCCTGGTTTTTGACAGTTTCTATGCCCTGAGCGGTGATCGCATCGGCCGCTGGCTGGCCGCCAGCCCGTGGAAACAAAAGCTGCAAAACCGCCTGTTCGGCACCTTGCTGATCGGCTTCGGCGCGCGCCTGGTGCTGCTGCGTGAGCTGGCGGGCTGAAAATTTCACTGCGACCATGGTCCAATCCTATGACTGGGCGTTCCCGATCCGCACGGGATGTATTATCGTGGCTGCGTGCGCGATAACAGACGCCTGAGCGATCAGGCATATGCAAACCGATTCGAGGGTGCCATGAGTAACGAAAGCATTAACTGGGACAAGCTGGGCTTCGACTACATCAAGACTGACAAGCGCTACCTGTCCTACTTCCGTAATGGCGAGTGGGACAAGGGCACCCTGACCGAAGACAACGTGCTGCACATCAGCGAAGGTTCGACCGCGCTGCATTATGGCCAGCAATGTTTCGAAGGCATGAAGGCCTACCGCTGCAAGGACGGCTCGATCAACCTGTTCCGCCCGGACCAGAACGCCCTGCGCATGCAGCGCAGCTGCGATCGCCTGCTGATGCCACAGGTGCCTACCGAACAGTTCATCGACGCCTGCAAACAGGTGGTCAAGGCCAACGAACGCTTCATTCCGCCATACGGCAAAGGTGCACTGTACCTGCGTCCGTTCGTTATCGGCGTAGGCGACAACATCGGTGTGCGCACCGCGCCGGAATTCATCTTCTCGATCTTCGCCATCCCGGTCGGCTCGTACTTCAAAGGCGGCATGACCCCGCACAAGTTCCTGATTTCCGATTACGACCGTGCTGCCCCACAAGGCACCGGCGCGGCCAAGGTCGGTGGCAACTACGCGGCCAGCCTGCAACCGGGCTACAAGGCCAAGCAAGCCGGTTTTGCCGACTGCATCTACCTTGATCCGCTGACCCACACCAAGATCGAGGAAGTCGGTTCGGCCAACTTCTTCGGCATCACCGCCAATAACGAATTCGTCACCCCGAAATCCGCCTCCGTGCTGCCGGGGATCACCCGTCTGTCGCTGATGGAACTGGCCGAATCGCGTCTTGGCTTGAAGGTGATTGAAGGCGACGTGCTGATCAATGACCTGAAACGCTTCAAAGAAGCAGGTGCCTGCGGCACCGCGGCTGTGATTACGCCGATCGGTGGCATCCACTACAACGGCGAGCTGCATGTGTTCCACAGCGAGACCGAAGTCGGTCCGGTGACCCGCAAGCTCTACGACGAGCTGACCGGCATCCAGAGCGGCGACATCGAAGGCCCGGCGGGCTGGATCGTCAAGGTCGCCTGACCCACAGACCCCGCCTGATGGCGGGGTTTGTTTTTCTGTAGGAGCGGATTTATCCGCGATGGGTCGCAGCGCGACCCCAAAAATCGGGACTGCTCTGCAGTCCATCGCGGATAAATCCGCTCCTACATGAATTTTTCTTTAACCCGGGCACCGCCTATTCTTTGGCACAATCAAGTCTCTACTCGCCGCCCAGGTATTAGCATGCCCCGCGTACTGACTATCGAAGACGACGCCGTGACCGCTCAGGAGATCGTCGCCGAGCTTTCCAGCCATGGCCTGGAAGTGGATTGGGCCGACAACGGCCGCGAAGGCCTGGCCAAGGCCATTGCCGGCGGTTACGACCTGATCACCCTCGATCGTATGCTCCCCGAGCTCGACGGCCTGACCATCGTCACCACTCTGCGCAACCTGAAAATCGCCACGCCGATCCTGATGATCAGCGCCCTGTCCGATGTCGACGAACGGGTGCGCGGCTTGCGTGCCGGTGGCGACGACTACCTGACCAAGCCTTTCGCCTCCGACGAAATGGCCGCCCGTGTTGAAGTGCTGCTGCGGCGCAACAGCGTGCCGATGGCGCAGACCCGCCTGCAGGTCGCCGACCTGGAACTGGACCTGATCAGCCACGAGGCGCGGCGCGGCGAGCAGACCCTCAACCTGCTGCCCACCGAGTACAAGTTGCTGGAGTTCCTCATGCGCCACGCCGGCCAGGTGATCACCCGGATGATGATCTTCGAGGAAGTCTGGGGCTATCACTTCGACCCCGGCACCAACCTGATCGATGTGCACATCGGACGCTTGCGCAAGAAGATCGATGCCGCTGGCCAGACCCCGCTGATTCGGACCGTGCGGGGCTCGGGCTATGCCATTGCCGAACCCGTCTAAGGGCTGGAGTTCTTCGACCAGCCGCCTGCTGGCGCTGTACAGCTTTCTGTTCGTGGCCTGGAGCAGCGTCCTCATGGGGGTGTTGTACTTCGAGGTCTCGGGCTATCTGAACAAGCTCACCCGCCATTCGCTGCTGCAACGCCAGCACCTGTTTGCGCACATGAGCGGTAAACAGCTGGACGACGCACTGATCGCCAGCCAGGCCTTCGAAGAGCGCAGTTTCGATGCCTATGGCCTGTTCGACGCCCAGTTCAACCCCTTGGGCGGGCAGATCCGCCAGCTGCCAACCGAGCTGGGCCTGGACGGCAAGATCCACGAACTGAGCCGCTGCCTCGACGCCGACGACCCACACCTGCCGCGCGACAGTTGCGACGCCGTGGCGATCAAGGTCCGTGATGGCCGCTGGCTGGTGCTGGTACGTGACAACGGCTCACTGTTCGTGGTTACCCGCATCATTCTGCACGCCCTGCTCTGGGGCCTGTCGCTGACCATCATCCCCGGCATCGCCGGCTGGTACCTGTTGCGCCGCCGGCCGCTCAAGCGCATCCGCGCGATCCAGGCCACCGCCGAACAGATCGTCTCCGGCGACCTGACCCAGCGCCTGCCGCTGTCCCAGCGCCGCGATGAACTGGACATGCTCGCTGCCATCGTCAACGCCATGCTCGACCGCATCGAGCGCCTGATGCATGAGGTCAAGGGTGTCTGCGACAACATCGCCCACGACCTGCGCACCCCGCTGACCCGCCTGCGCGCCCAGCTCTATCGTATTCGCCAGCAGGCCGGCGACGAGTCACCCCAGGCTGAAGCGCTGGAGCAGGCGATTGGCGAAACCGACACCTTGATGGCACGTTTTCGCGGCTTGCTGCGCATCAGCGAGCTGGAGGATCGTCAACGCCGGGCCGGGTTTGTCGAACTCGACCCGCGCGCCCTGCTGGTGGAAATGCACGATTTCTACCTTCCACTGGCTGAAGATGGCGATATTCGCCTGCGCCTTGATGTGCCTGCACAACTGCCGCCGCTCAATGGTGACCGCGAGCTGTTGTTCGAAGCGCTGGCTAATCTACTCGGCAATGCCATCAAGTTCACCCCTGCGGGCGGTCAGGTGCGCATGGGCGCCAGCAGCGAAAATGGCGTGGTGAAAATCGCGGTGGAAGACAGCGGACCGGGGATTCCCGAGGATGAGCGTGAGGCGGTGTTGAAGCGTTTCTATCGCAGCGAGGAAGGCCATCGTCACCCGGGGTTCGGGCTAGGACTGTCGGTGGTTGCGGCGATTGTCGACCTGCATGGCTTTGCCCTGGAGGTCGGGGCCAGTGAGCTGGGTGGAGCGAAGTTGGTGTTGCATTGCCGGACCGGGGTGGTCGGTTAGGGCCATCGCGGGGCAAGCCCGCTCCCACCGGTGATCTCGGTGGGAGCGGGCTTGCCCCGCGATGTGGTCAGTCAGCCAGACGCCAGGTAGTGGCACCCTTGCTGTCTTCCAGCACCACACCCATGGCGGTGATCTGGTCACGGATGCGATCCGACTCTGCCCAGTTCTTGTCCGCACGCGCCTGCAGGCGCGCCTGGATCAAGGCTTCGACTTCAGCCGCATCGACCTTGCCTTCAGCGCCGGCCCGCAGGAAGTCGTCGGCGTCCAGTTGCAGCACACCCAGCAGGTCACCCAGCTGACGCAGACGACCGGCCAGGCCAGCCGCTGCCTCTGGATCACTTTCGCGCAGACGGTTGATCTCACGCACCAGGTCGAACAGCACGGCGCAAGCTTCAGGCGTACCGAAGTCGTCGTTCATTGCCAGGGTGAAACGCTCGACGTAAGTCTCGCCACCTTTGGCTTCGACGCGCGGCAAGCCACGCAGCGCATGGTAGAAACGCTCCAGGGCACCCTTGGACTCGCGCAGGCTGTCTTCGGAGTAGTTGATCGAGCTGCGGTAGTGGCTCGACACCAGCAGATAGCGCACCACCTCCGGGTGATACTTGTCGAGCACGTCGCGAATGGTGAAGAAGTTGTTCAAGGACTTGGACATCTTCTCGCCATTGATGCGAATCATGCCGCAATGCATCCACGAGTTGGCGTACTGCTTGCCGGTGGCGGCTTCGCTCTGAGCGATTTCGTTCTCGTGGTGCGGGAACTCCAGGTCGTTGCCACCGCCGTGAATGTCGAAGCTCTCGCCCAGGCAGCAGGTGGACATCACCGAGCACTCGATGTGCCAGCCCGGACGCCCCGCGCCCCACGGCGACTCCCAGCTCGGCTCGCCCGGCTTGACGCCCTTCCAGAGGACGAAATCGAGCGGGTCCTGCTTCGCTTCGTCGACCTCGATCCGCGCACCGATGCGCAGGTCTTCGATCTTCTTGCGCGACAACTTGCCATAGCCGACGAACTTGCCGACCCGGTAGTACACGTCACCATTACCTGGCGCGTAGGCGTAGCCCTTGTCGATCAGGGTCTGGATCATCGCGTGCATGCCGGCGATATGGTCGGTGGCACGCGGCTCCTGGTCCGGCGGCAGGATGTTCAGGCGGCGCTCGTCTTCGTGCATCGCGTCGATCATGCGGGCGGTCAGCGCGTCGAACGACTCGCCGTTTTCGTTGGCCCGGTTGATGATCTTGTCATCGATGTCGGTGATGTTGCGCACGTAGGTCAGGTCGTAGCCGCTGTAACGCAGCCAGCGGGTGACCAGGTCGAAGGCGACCATGCTGCGGCCGTGGCCCAGGTGGCAGAAGTCGTACACGGTCATGCCGCAGACGTACATCCGCACCTTGTTGCCGTCGAGCGGCTTGAAAACTTCCTTGGTCTTGCTAAGCGTGTTGTAGATGGTAAGCACGAGCGTTCCTCAGCTGCCCCACGAATCGCGCAGGGTCACAGTCCGGTTGAATACCGGGCGACCCGGCTGGGAGTCTTTCAGGTCGGCGCAGAAGTAACCTTCGCGCTCGAACTGGAAGCGGTCTTCTGGCTGGGCCTGGCCCAGGGAAGGTTCCGCACGACAACCAGTGAGTACCTGCAGCGAATCGGGATTGATGTTGTCGAGGAAGCTGCCGCCATCGTCGGTCTTCTCGGGGTTGGCCGAGCGGAACAGGCGGTCGTACAGACGCACTTCGCACTCGACGCTGGCCGCAGCCGGCACCCAGTGGATCACGCCCTTGACCTTGCGACCCTCAGGGTTTTTGCCCAGGGTGTCCGGATCATAGGAGCAGCGCAGTTCGACGATGTTGCCGTCGGCGTCCTTGACTGCTTCATCAGCGCGGATCACGTAGCTGCCGCGCAGGCGCACTTCACCGGCAGGCTCCAGGCGCTTGTAGCCTTTTGGCGGCTCTTCCATGAAGTCGTCGCGATCGATGTAGATCTCACGCTCGAACGGCAGCGCACGCATGCCCATGTCTTCTTTCGGGTGGCGAGGCAGTTCGAGGTTCTCGACCTGGCCTTCCGGGTAGTTGGTGATGACCACTTTCAACGGACGCAGCACGCACATGGCACGTGGTGCGGTACGGTCGAGGTCGTCACGGATGCTGAACTCGAGCATCGACATGTCGACCACGCCGTCGGAACGGTTGGTGCCGATCATTTCGCAGAAATTGCGGATCGAGGCCGGGGTGTAGCCGCGGCGGCGGAAACCCGACAGGGTCGACATGCGCGGGTCGTCCCAGCCGTTGACGTGCTGCTCGTCGACCAGTTGCTTGAGCTTGCGCTTGCTGGTGATGGTGTAGCTCAGGTTCAGGCGGCTGAACTCGTACTGGCGCGGCTTGGCCGGCACCGGCAGGTGCTCGAGGAACCACTCGTACAGCGGACGATGGCCTTCGAACTCCAGGGTGCAGATGGAGTGGGTGATGCCTTCGATGGCGTCCGACTGACCGTGGGTGAAGTCGTAGTTGGGGTAGATGCACCACTTGTCACCGGTCTGGTGGTGGTGGGCATGGCGGATGCGATAGAGGATCGGGTCGCGCAGGTTCATGTTCGGCGAGGCCATGTCGATCTTGGCCCGCAGTACACGCTCACCGTCCTTGAACTCGCCAGCCTTCATCCGGGCGAACAGATCGAGGTTTTCTTCGACACTGCGCTCGCGGAACGGGCTGTTCTTGCCTGGCTCGGTCAGGTTGCCACGGTATTCCTTGGCCTGCTCAGGGGTCAGGTCGCAGACGTAGGCGTTGCCCGACTTGATCAGGTCCACGGCCCAGTCGTGCAACTGGTCGAAGTACTCGGAGGCGTAGCGCACCGGGCCGGTCCACTGGAAGCCCAGCCACTGCACATCGCTCTGGATGGCGTCGATGTACTCCTGGTCCTCTTTGGCCGGGTTGGTGTCATCGAAACGCAGGTGACAGGCTCCGCCGAATTCCTGGGCCAGGCCGAAGTTCACACAGATCGACTTGGCATGGCCGATGTGCAGGTAACCGTTGGGCTCAGGCGGGAAACGGGTGACGATGCTGCTGTGCTTGCCCGAGTCCAGGTCGGCCTGCACGATCGGACGCAGGAAGTTCGCAGGGACGGCGGGAGCGCCTTTGGCAGCGGCGTTGGGAGCGGTGTCGGCAGTGGGCTTGCTCATAGGATCCTTGAAATACGGGTACACGGCCTGGGTAGGCCGACTGAATCAAAGCGCTTATCATAGCCGAAGCGGTCGAGCTGCCGACAGCGTCCGGCCGACAAACTGGCCCTATATTCGGTACTGGCGGCAAAAAAACTGCCGCAAGCCACGTATCGCGGGTTGTAGACTGTGCGTCAGGTTTGTATCGCGATCCTGCGCGACCCTACTTCAAATGCCTTGAAAGAGCGAATTCCAGCATGTCCAAAGTCAAACTGAGCACCAATCATGGCGACATCGTCATCGAACTGAATGCCGAGAAAGCCCCGATCACCGTGGCCAACTTCATCGAATACGTGAACGCTGGCCACTACAGCAACACCGTATTCCACCGCGTCATCGGCAACTTCATGATCCAGGGCGGCGGTTTCGAGCCAGGCATGAAAGAAAAGAAAGACAAGCGCCCAAGCATCCAGAACGAAGCTGACAACGGCCTGAGCAACGACAAATACACCATTGCCATGGCCCGTACCATGGAGCCGCATTCGGCTTCGGCGCAGTTCTTCATCAACGTCACCGACAACAGCTTCCTCAACCACAGCGGCAAGAACGTCCAGGGCTGGGGCTACGCGGTTTTCGGTAAAGTCACCGAAGGCACCGACGTTGTCGACAAGATCAAGACTGTTGCCACCGGTTCCAAGTCCGGCCACCAGGACGTGCCGGTTGAAGACGTGATCATCGAGAAAGCCGAGATCATTGAGTGATACTGCTGATCTCTGATCTGCACCTGCAAGAAGAACGCCCGGACATTACCCGGGCGTTTCTTGATCTGCTCGACGGTCGTGCGCGCCACGCCGAGGCGCTGTACATCCTCGGTGACTTTTTCGAGGCTTGGATCGGCGACGATGCCATGACGCCTTTCCAGACCACGATCTGCCAGGCCCTGCGCGCCTTGAGCGACAGCGGCACGCAGGTCTACCTGATGCATGGCAACCGCGACTTCCTGATCGGCGAAGCCTTCTGCAAGGCGGCTGGCGCCACCCTGCTGGCCGACCCCAGCGTGGTGCGCATGGGCGGCGAATCGGTGTTGCTGATGCATGGCGACAGCCTGTGCACCCTGGACATCGGCTATATGAAGATGCGCCGATACCTGCGCAATCCCCTGAGCCTGTGGATCCTCCGCCACCTCCCCCTCGGCACCCGGCAGAAGCTGGCGCGCAAGCTACGCAGCGAAAGCAAGGCGCAGACGCGGATGAAGGCCAACGACATTGTCGACGTGACGCCGGAAGAAGTGCCGCGGATCATGGCCGAATATGGCGTGCACACCCTGGTCCACGGGCACACCCACCGACCGGCGATCCACAAGCTGATGGTCGAGGACCAACCGGCGCGACGTATCGTGCTGGGGGATTGGGACCGTCAGGGTTGGGCGTTGCAGGTGGATGAGCAAGGGTTTCAGTTGCAGCCTTTTGCTTTTCCTTGAGACCTGATCGCGGGGCAAGTCGGGTCGCCGCACCGCCGCTCCCACCGGTGCTGTGGGAGCGGGCTTGCCCCGCGATTACTCAATGTCCTGCCGCCGCCGGCCCAGCCTTGGCGGCAAATGGCGGCCTGGCCAGCCACACCAATAAAATCAACCCAGCAAACACCCAGCCCATCAGGGTGAAGTAATCCACCGTCGACATCATGTACGCCTGACTGCTGAGCATGCGCTCCAGCTGCGCGTAAGACTGCACGTTCGCACCGCCCAGCTGATTGAGTGCTTCACGGGTGGCAGGCTCATAGGTGCTGATGCTTTCACTGAGATAGGCATGATGCTGGTCAGCCCGGCGAATCCAGATCCAGGTGGTCAACGAGGCCGCGAAGCTACCGCCCAGGGTGCGCAGGAAGGTGGCCAGCCCCGAGCCATCGGCGATTTGATGCGGTGGCAGGTCCGAGAGCAGGATGCTCAAGGTCGGCATGAAGAACAGCGCCACGCCAATGCCCATGAACAGCTGCACCAGGGCGATATGCTGGAAGTCCACTTCATTGGTGAACCCGGCACGCATGAAGCAGCTGGTGCCGATCGCCAGGAACGCCAGCCCTGCCAATAAACGCAGGTCGAACTTATGCGCGTACTTGCCGACAAACGGCGACATCAGCACCGGCAGCAATCCGATCGGCGCCACCGCCAGCCCCGCCCAGGTAGCGGTGTAGCCCATCTGGGTCTGCAGCCACTGCGGCAGGATCAGGTTGATGCCGAAAAAACCCGCATAACCGCCGACCAACACAATGGTGCCGATACGAAAGTTGCGGTGCACGAACAGCCGCAGATTGACCACCGGATGCTTGTCGGTCAGTTCCCAGATGATAAAAATCGCCAGGAACACCACCGAGATCAGGCTGCCGATCACAATGAAGCTCGACTCGAACCAGTCCAGGTCATTGCCCTTGTCCAGCACGATCTGCAGGGCGCCGACGCCAATGATCAGGGTCAGCAGGCCGATATAGTCCATGGGTTGGCGCTGGGTCGTGACCGGCCGGGTGCGCATCTGCTGACGCACCACCGCTGCGGCAAACAGGCCAATTGGCACGTTGATGAAGAAAATCCACGGCCAGCTGTAGCTGTCGGTGATCCAGCCGCCGAGGATGGGACCTGCAATCGGTGCCACCACCGTGACCATCGCCAGCAACGCCAGCGCCATACCGCGCTTGGCTGGCGGATAGACGGCGATCAGTAGCGTCTGGGTCATCGGGTACAGAGGGCCGGCAACGATACCTTGCAGCACCCGGAAACCCACCAGCTCCGGCATCGAGCGGGCGATACCACAGAGAAACGACGCCAGCACAAACAGCAGCGTGGCCCAGATAAACAGCTTCACCTCACCAAAGCGCCGGCTCAGCCAGCCGGTCAACGGCAAGGCAATGGCGTTGCTCACCGCGAACGAGGTAATCACCCAGGTGCCCTGCTCCGCACTCACTCCCAGGTTGCCGGAAATGGTCGGCAACGCGACGTTGGCGATGGTGGTATCGAGCACCTGCATGAAGGTTGCCAACGACAGCCCGATGGTGGTCAACAGCAGGCTTGGCGGGCTGAATGACGCGTTGTTGCTCATCGCTGCGCCGTCTTGCCAGGGCCTTGGCTGTTGTCATGGATCAGCCGCGCGATCATTGCATCGGCCTCGACCAGCTGGCGGTCATACACCTGGGTGGCAAACGATGCCTTCTGTGGCGGCAACTGCGCCAGCACCGGCCCGCTCTGGTCGTGCAGATCGACCGTGACCTGGGTCGACAGGCCGATACGCAACGGATGGGCGGCCAGTTGTTCGGCATTGATATGGATGCGCACCGGCACCCGCTGGACGATCTTGATCCAGTTACCGGTAGCATTCTGCGCCGGCAACAGGGCGAAGGCACTGCCGGTGCCGGCGCCGAGACTGTCGATGGTGCCGTTGTATTTGACTTCGCTGCCGTACAGATCGGCGACGATGTCCACCGGTTGACCGATGCGCATGTTGCGCAACTGGGTTTCCTTGAAGTTGGCGTCGATCCAGAGCTGGTCCAGCGGGATTACCGCCATGGTCGCGGTACCCGGCTGCAGGCGCTGCCCCAACTGCACGGTGCGCTTGGCCACGTAGCCGGTGACCGGTGCCACCAGGGTGGTGCGGGCGACGGCCAGGTAGGCCTGGCGCAAGTCGGCAGCGGCGGCCATGACTTGCGGATGCGAGGAGACCACGGTGTCATCGACCAGTGCGGTGGTCGTGTTGAGCTGCTGCTTGGCGTTGAGCAGCGCGCTCTGCGCCGAAGACAGGTCGTCACGGGCGTGGGACAGCTCTTCCAGGGAAATGGCCCCGCCGGCAGCGAGGGTCTTGCGCCGGTTGTAGTTTTCCTGGGCCTTGGTCTGCTCGGCCTGACGCGCCGCCACCTGAGCCTTCATGCCATCGACATTGCTGTACAGGCCGCGTACCTGGCGCACTGCACGGGCCAGCTGGGCCTCGGCGGACTGCAGCCCGACTTCGGCATCGCTGGGGTCGAACTCGATCAGCACCTGCCCTGCATGCACCAGATCACCGTCGTCGGCACCGATACTGACCACGGTACCGGTCACCAGCGGGGTGATTTCCACGACGTTGCCGTTGACATAGGCGTCGTCGGTCTCTTCGTTCCAGCGCCCGTACAGCGCGTGCCAGGCCCAGACTGCACCGCCGCCGACGACCACCAGCAAAGCAAGGCCAAGCAGCCAGGTTTTGCGTTTACCAGTGTTGTTGAGGTCTTGCGCTGGGCTGGCACTTTCCGGCGTGTTCATTTGGCACCTATACGCTGGGCTGTCAGGGTGTCGCCCGCCGCGAGCAGCACCTTGCTCAGCAGATTTTCCAGGGTCGCCAGTTCATCCGCGGCGAGCACGCCTACCAGTTCATTCATCGCCGCCGCGCCGATCTGCGGCAACTGATCGGCGAGCTTCTGGCCCTCCTCGCTCAGCGCCAGGCGCACCTGGCGGCGATCATCCGGACAGCGGCGGCGCAGGATCAGGTCTTTTTGCTCAAGGCGATCAAGCATGCGGGTCATCGAGCCACTGTCCAGGGACAGGAAACGACACAGTTCGGCGGGTGTATCGACGCCGTACTGGGCGACGATGATCAGCACCTTGAACTGCGCGGCGGTAACGCCGAAGTCCTGCAGGTGGCTGTCGAGAATGCGGTCTTTGACCAGCGCGGCGCGGCCCAGGAGCATGCCGATGGTGCAGGTCTGGAAGTTTTCGGGGGTGAAGTGCTGCATGAACGGAGATACCTGCTTAGGCAGTAAGTAACATAATGTTACTGCTTAGGCAGCCAACGTCAAGGCATTAATTAGCTTGCTTTGCATCTAGACCAACTTGCCCCACGCGCTTTTTGTGACCGGCCAACTGAAGACCAGAAGTTACGGATGCAATTTAGGAAGCGTCTGACATCAATTTTTTACCGCTCTTGGTAGCGTTTCCGGGAGTTTGCCCCAGCTCATTCGATGCCGAATGCCCTATTGACCTGGGTTCGGCGTGCTGACGAACTGACCGACAAGGAAGCCAGCCATGACTGTGCAACGACCGCCGAAAATCAGCGCCAATACCGCCGCCATGGCCAAAAGTGTCAAGGACATACGCTCTCCCATCGGCGTGTGCCCCTTGATGAACAAGAAGCTGCAGTTGCTACCGCTGCGTTACGGACTGGTTGAACACCTCGATCCGACCGCCGAGCTGACCCTGCCGTTCAAGATCAAGAGCCAGCCGCTGGGCATCCGCCTGCTGCGCGATGGTTACCTGTACATCATCGATGCCAACACCGGCTACCTGCACGAATACCGTGTCGAAAACGCCGAGATCAGCAAGCTGCTGTGGAACAGCAACGAGGTGACCGCCGATACGCGTACCACGTCGGTGGGCGAACCGCATTTGATCTTCACCCGGCAGCACACCTTGTACGCCTGTTACTCCGAAATTCAGTGGACGGCCTTCAAGTGCGCGCAAGTGCTCAAGTCAGGGGACGAGCGCCAGCGTTTGATGCAACGTGTCGAACTGCAGAGTGCCTGCCCGCTCTACGGCGGCGCCAACCTGTTGAGCACATCACAGGCGCAGAAATGGCTGGCGGAAGTGGCAGAAAACGCCCAGGTGCCGGACGCGTCAGGCGTCACCCAATTGCCGCCGTCCAAAGCCTTGCCCGACGGTGTCAACCCTGAGGAGAAAGTGCCGTACCACTGGGAAGACCAGCCGCTGTTCCACGACACCGAGATTGAAGCACTGACCAGTAAGGTACTCGGCGCCTACCAGAATGATTACCTGTTTCTGCTGCTGCGCGACGACATTGGCGTGATGCGCGATCTGGCCGCTGCCCAGCTGAAAGTCGCGGACTGGATCGAGCAGTGGAGTGCTGATGACAGGCGTCAGGCCCAGTACCTCAGCGGCGCTTACATCCAGTCCTTGTACGACGTCAACGACTCGCGTCTGCAGGCCTTGAGCGAAACGGATGCGGATATCCAGGCGCTGAGGGACGAGACCAGCGAGGCACAACAAGCGAGCATCTACGAATTTCTCAAGGTCCGTCGCGACCACAAGGATCCGGGGATCTTCGGCCCTGATCAGCACTGGCGCCGCGCGGCCGAAGTCAATGTCTATGCCCGGGCCTTCATCGACATGAAGGATGCCCTGGGCACGCTGCTTTATGAAAAACACCAGCGCACCATCAACAAGCTCAGCGTGCAGAGCTGGCAAACGCTGCACGGCAAGGAGCTGGGCCAGAGGGGCATCGACGATCTGGTCGATCGCGCCGCGATGGAAGCCTTCGTCATCACCGAGCAAAACCTGCTGAGTCACTGGCATGCGCGCCTGCAGAACATCCGTGACGATCGTCTCAACCTGTTCACTGCCGGCCACTTCCACCGTGCCGCCTGGTATTACGACTTCACCCTCGATGCCCAGATCCAGCACCGCCTGGAAACCGAGTTCGTTTGCGTAGCAGCGATGTGCGCGGATCAACAAGCCACGGAAAAACTGGCCGCCTACCTGGAGTCCAACCTGCTGACGGTGGTGCCCGGGCTCGACACCCTGACCTTGGCTGCACAAGCCGACGTGGCCAAGAAACTGGCTGAACTGAGCCAGTTCACCATCAGTGCCTTCACCGCACCGGAAAGTCTGGCCGGCGTCAATGTGCTGAGTAATCAGTTCCGCCTTCTGATGACCGAGCGCCTGCCCAATTACACCAAGCTGAATACCCAGTTCATCGGTTTGCAGAGCATGCTGGAGGAGGCCTACAACCCGGCGCATCAGTTGAAGGTTGCTGATCAACTGGAAAGGGCTCACGACAACTTCAAGCAGGCGCAAAACATTGACCCCAATGGCTACATTCGCCATATCGGGGCACCAGCGCGGCTGCAACTGCTGCGTGCATTCTCCCGCCAGGGCCTGACATTACGAACAGCCTCGGTAGCAGAAATAAGGGCGTTCAATGATGCCCGCGAGCAATCGATGAACCTGCGCAGTCAACTCAAGGAAACCTACCGGCTGCGCAACCGTGAATTGATGCGGCAATCCTCAGGTGTCGCCATGCCTGGCAGCGAAGCGGCCTATAACCAGCGGATCCAGCTGCTGAAAAACGCACTGCTGCCCCTGGAAGAGCGGCTGGCGGGCGCCTTGACCGTCGGTGGCGACAGCCCGGCGCAAATTGGCACGGTGATCGATGGCCTGGACCCGCAGTTGCGTACGGAGATGACCAGGACCGCGCGGGACTTCCGGGCCACTGGAACCTTTAACAAGCCGCTGTTAGCGGCGGTGAAGTCGAAAGGCGATGGGATCGCGTTGGTGCTGTTTGTTATTCAGGGGCAGAAGTTTATAGAGGCAATGAGCGCTATAGTAAAACCTAATCGCTCTTTAACTGATTGGGGAGTTCTCATTGATTCATTCATAGGCATGTCGGCAGCTGGGTTTGCAACCGTGCAAGGGTTGTCGGTGACGATTTTTCAAGCGCATATCGAACAGATGGAAAGTGCTGCCGGTAAGTTAAACACCATGAGCCGTTTGGGACTCTGGAGCGGCATTGCCGGATTCGGGGCGTTTGCATTTGGTGCTCTGGCGGCAACAATCGATTTGAGCAAGCACTCCCTTCAGTGGGCTAGAGCCTTGGCGAAAGGCAATTACAAGGGACTGAGCGCTACCACCTTGCAGATTACCGGCGATGGAATACTGGTGGGCACCAACACCTGGGCAGCCAAGCACACAGGCTCGATTATCAAGAACATCCTGAAAACACCGACCGAACTGCGCGCGTTGGCCTGGGCGGAGGCCAGTCCACGGCTTTTGGCTATCGGTGCACGTGCCAACCTGATAGGCCTGATCGGCACCGCCCTGCAACTGGCAGGTGAAGGCTTGTACAACTACTTCAATCTGGATGATCTGCAAGCGTGGATGCAAACCAGTACCTGGGGCAACAAATCCAGGCAGCGCAGCCTGCAAGACGAATGGAGTGAGCTAGCAAAGGTCGTGCAAAAGCCAACCTGTGAACTGATCCGCGATAACAAACGAACCTACCTGAAACTGGTGCTGCCCGGTATCAGCACCCAGGAAATGGACCAGCGCAAGTTGCAGCTACAAGCCTACCAACAGGGCCGTGACAACTACATACACCAGCCTTACAGGCCCACCCTGCCGCCAGTGCGCTGGAAAGAAAGCACCGCCATATGGGCCACGCGTTTCATCGTCGTCAGTGAAGAACAGCAAGCACTGACGCTGCATCTGCCGATTAATAATTGCGAGCAAACCTCGAGCTTCGCCCTGGCATTCACCATCGCCTACCAACTGGAAGCCGAGCGCGATGTGTTCCATCACACCACTTTTGTGCTGCGTGACCTGTACATCACCCGCGATTATGGTGTGACCATCATGACCGAGGGTATCTACCGACTCGACTCGGTGGAAAGCATGCCCACGGGAACGGGTAAGGCGCCTTTCAGACTGGTCATCAGAGACGAGCTGGCGACTGCCAATGTTTAGCAAACTGTTCAAACGCCAAAACAAAAGCACTGCCGCGGAACCTGCCCCGGACATTCGTAGTCAGCGGCCCTATGCCGGTGAAATACGGGTCAAGGGACTGAACGAGACCCTGTTTTTGTCGCCCCTGCCGGTGTACACCGGACAGGTCCAATCATCGCGTCGTAATTTTTCGGAGATGAACGAGACTTACCTAGAGCTGGGTGGTAGTAACCGGGGAATGGTTGAGCAAGGGAAGATATTGGCTGCCGGAATTTGGATGGTGTTGTTTACGGCTTTTATCCTTCCAGGTCTTGTTGTTTTGTTCGGTGTGTTGTTTTACCCCGAAAACTTTCCTGACCCACTTCATGACTTGCTTACTGGCCTCACTGTGTCCACCAAAACTTCTGTTCTGTTTATCCTTCCATTTGGCGCCTACGTATATGGAATGGTCTCCAGTGTTTACGAGGCTGCCAAAATCTACCCCGTCCGCTTCAACCGCCAGCGCCGCGAAGTCTGCTACGTCGACAACAAAACCCACCGCGTCCTGATCGTGCCATGGGAAAGTGTGGTCGCCTGGGTGAGCAACACTCAGGGTATCACCCCCTATGGCGCCACCCGCCAGTACACCCTGGGCATGGGGCTGGAAGACGAGGAACAAGACAAAGTGCAGTTTCTGCTGCTGCCACAACCCAGCGATGCCCATTCGCTCGGGATGTGGGCGTCGATCCGTAACTACATGGAAGACGGTCAACTGGTGGATACACCGAATCCGATGCTTGCTGCCATGGGATTGATTCCAACCGGGGATCGGCTCAAGCCCTACGAGGGGTTGCACACCTTTGAAATCGAACGTGAAGATGCGCGCAGAAGGTGCCATTTGAATGACGAGGGAGCTGACCTTTCAGCCAAAGAGCGTGAAAGGTTTGGCTATCCCCCGCGCAGCCCATGGCCCTTGCGCTTCTGGTACATCCGTCGCGTCCTAGTGTTCTGGAAAATGCCTTACCTGCTCGCTGAATGGGGCCATCGAGTCGGCCGTCCGACGTTACCGGAGCAGGTGCAGGCATGGTCACAGCCGCTGCCGCTGGAGCAGTGGGCAAAGCCCAGCCCGGCCTTGGTGAAAGCCAACCAGATCGTCAAAGTCGGGTGGGAACTGACCATTACTGGCCAGTTCCCCCCTAAGAACCGTACGTGCGCCTTTCAGCGCATACGGCTCAAGCCTTTACGAAGCTCCCAGAGGGAGCCGGTTTGCTCACGTGCAGACCACGCGTGTGGAGCTGGTTGTGACAGTTGGGGTGCAAGAGTACCCGATTGCCTAGTTCATCGCCACCGCCCAAAGAGCGGTGATTGATGTGGTGGTCGTGCCACCCTGTTTCCCTAGTGATCGGTTGCCCACATAGCTGACATAGACCGCTTTGGCTGGCGAATAGAGTGCCGATTTGTTTCCGGTATTTCAGCTGTTTCAGCATCCGGTCGGTCCTCAGTTTCTCGCCTATAGCTTCCATGGCCGGATCGTAGGGATTGTAATCCCCACTCACCTTCTTATGTCGCTCGATCGGTGTACTCGCAAGCGTGTACAGCTCGACCTCCCGTTTTGTTCCAGCTTCATCAGTCACCGTGGTGGCGAACACCCAGTTCCTATCGCCTAGGGATCGGAAATATTTCTTCCTTACCCAATCGAGGGTCTTGTTTGGGTGTCGCCTTTTCGCCCAACGCCAGAGTTTGATAAACACCCTGTAATCCATTCGGCTATACGCCTGCTTCGCGACTACTGGTTGGTGGTACAGCGCCCAGCCTCTCAGTTTTAGGTTGAGCATTCGGATCAGATCCTCCTGCTTGGCCGTCTTGTGAGAGTCGATCGCCTCTCTGATCTTGCTGTAGAACGCCTTGACGTTCTTCTTGCTCGGCTTGATCAGTAACGTTCCATCGTATTTCCGGAAATTCCATCCAAGAAAGTCGAAGCCTCCGTCGATGTGAACGATCCGCGTCTTTTTGAGTGAAAGCCGCAGTCCGCGCGTTGCGAGGAACTGCTCTACCCAAGGTTTTACTTCGTTTTCCAGCACCTCCGGGGAGGTGCCGGTGATTACGAAGTCGTCGGCGTATCGCACCACGTTCACCTTCAGCTTCTTCGCCCTTGACATCCCCAAGTGTTCCTTGAGGAGTGTTTCCAGACCATCCAGTGCCAGATTTGCCAGCGTCGGGGAGATAATTCCCCCCTGCGGCGTGCCTGCGTCCGTTGCGTGTAACTGCCCCTTGTGAATGACTCCAGCCTTTAACCACTGCCGAAGCATCCGTGTATCCGTGGGGGCGTTCCTTAATAGCCATTCGTGGTTGATGTTGTCGAAGAATCCCTCGATGTCCGCGTCCAATACCCAGCAAGCCGAGGCCCGCTTGGATAGGCACAAGAACAACTGCGCCATCGCATCCGCCGTACAGCGTTCGATCCTGAAGCCGTAGCTGTTCGGATCTCCTCGGGTTTCGGCGATGGGAGATAGGGCCAGCATATACAGCGCTTGCATGGCCCTATCCGTCATGGTCGGTATGCCCAAAGGGCGTTCCCGTCCATCCGATTTCGGGATGTAGACACGCCGTAATGGCCGAGCCTTGTATCCCCGCGTCTTCAATTGATCAACCGCATTCCATTTTGCGTTGGGTGTATCCCAGAGTTGCCTATCGACTCCCGCCGTGCGGCTTCCCTGATTTTCCGTGACTCTCCGTACAGCCAAGTATCTGGCCGACTTTGAGCGGGTAAGCATCCGTTGCAGGGACTTAACCTTGCGCCATTTGCTTTCCCGACAAGCCTTCGCAATTCGCAGCTGCATTTCCCGAACGTTCCGCTGAACTCGACGCCAATCGACGTCGTGCCACTGTTGCGGCTCGCTGGAAAGCGCAGACTCCGAGCATTGATGCTTGAGCGCTATCATGCTGCTTTCCTCTCATTGTTGAATCCACCCATGGAGAGGAGTGCACGTACTACTACCCCTGGTGGGGTCGAGTGCACCCCGCCAGGGCGGAAAAGCAAGGGTCATGGACCCAAGGGTTAATGAGACAGCTTCCTGTCAGTGTAATTGCGACGAAAGACCACGCAGAAGTCTGCCCGGTTTCCCGTGAGGTGATGTTTCAACCTCTATCCAGACTATTACGGTCTGGCATTCGCTTTTTCTGCGATCCCATACCCGCATAACTAACAGTGTTCCTTACGGTCCACCTGCCCTAAGGGCAGTTATACGGGCTTACCACGTTCCCTGTCTGTCACACGACTGGGTTAGGCCCCGCCTTTTCACCGGAGGTTATGATGGCGACGTACCCCCACATCCCACAGGGATATCCAACCTCGTACCATTTTGGTTCATGCCTAACAGCAGTTTTGGCATGGTTATCCTTACGGTGTTTATCAGCGATTCACTTGTGTTGGCCGTACCAGCCAGCCTAGCGCCTCAACCCGGTACTGCTCCGAGTCTCTGCATTCCTCCTCGCGGAAGAGATGCACCCATATGGGGGCTACGTTGTCTGACGGGCTTCACACACCACCGTTGCCAGTGATGCATGCCGTCGTAGGCTACCGTTGGTCGCACAACGAGTCCGCTACTGCTCCATAGAGGCGGCAGTTGGACAATGACAGACAGAGCTTTCGCTCATGTCTCCTGGAAGACCGAACCAAGACAGCAAGATAGCCGTTGGTCGGAAAGTAGATGCCTCCTGATTCAAAATGAGCAGGAGGAGACCCCTGCGGGGGTCGAATCCCCCGCTTGGGTTGGTATGTAGAGGGCTCTCCAAAACCGGATGCTGCTGGTTTTGCGGTCGTGCTACCGAGAGCTGAACGACCTTGGGTTTTGCCATCCGCCGCAGCGGTAAGTTCTTGAAGGCAATGAACTTCTGGGCGGTTTTGTTTCTTGGGGATGGATACCCAAGTATTCGATTTCCTCCCGGAAATCCCATCAAGCTGACCATACAGCTTGGTGGAGGAGACACGCTACGCGTGTCGCACGAGACGATGGATAAAAAAGGCGCGACCTTTGTCGAGGCCTGCAAGGCAGCGGGTTTACATTGATGGAGTTACAACGGGCGGGGTTGCTGAGATTCTCACTTATTGTAGGAGCCAGCCTTGCTGGCGATGCCCGGCACAGCCGTGCCAGTGCCAACCTACACCAGCCTTACAGGCCCATCCTGCCGCCAGTGCGCTGGAAGGAAAGCACCGCCATATGGGCCACGCGTTTCATCGTCGTCAGTGAAGAACAACAAGCACTGACGCTGCATCTGCCGATTCATAATTGCGAGCAAACCTCGAGCTTCGCCCTGGCTTTCACCATCGCCTACCAACTGGAAGCCGAGCGCGATGTGTTTCATCACACCACTTTTGTGCTGCGTGACCTGTACATCACCCGTTCTTATGGCGTGACCATCATGACCGAGGGTACCTATCGACTCGATTCGGTCGAGGACATGCCCCCCGGAACGGGCAAGGCGCCTTTCAAGTTATTCATCAAAGATGACCTGGCAACTGCCGATGTTTAGCAAACTGTTCAAACGTAAAGATAAAGTCGGCGTCACCGAGCCTGCCCCGGACATTCGCAGTCAGCGCCCTCGTGCTGGTGAGATCCGGATCAAGGGATTGAACGAAACCCTGTTCCTGTCACCTTTGCCGGTTTACACCGGACAGGTTCAATCATCGCGGCGTAATTTTTCGGAGATGAACGACACCTATCTGGAGCTGGGTGGTAGTAATCGGGGAATGGTGGAGCAAGGGAAGATCTTAGCGGCTGGCATTTGGATGGTGCTGTTTACGGCATTTGTTGTGCCTACTCTTATTTCTATAGGACTCGCGATATTTAATCCACCAGGAATAGATCGAAAATTTTTCGATCTTATTGGAGGTTTTTTAGAAGTATTTGCTGTCGGTGCGCTTTTACTTACTATTCCAATGGGCGCGTACGTTTATGGCATGGTCTCCAGCGTTTACGAAGCGGCAAAAATTTACCCCGTCCGCTTCAACCGCCAGCGCCGTGAAGTCTGCTACGTCGACGACAAAACCCACCGTGTTCTGATCGTGCCATGGGAAAGTGTGGTCGCCTGGGTGGCCAATACCCAGGGCGTCACCCCCTATGGGGCCACCCGCCAGTACACCTTGGGCATGGGGCTGGAGGATGAGGAACAAGACAAAGTGCAGTTTCTGCTGCTGCCACAACCCAGCGATGCCCATTCACTCGGGATGTGGGCGTCGATTCGCAACTACATGGAAGACGGTCAACTGGTGGATACACCGAACCCGATGCTGGCCGTGTTGGGGTTGATTCCGACCGGGGATCGGCTCAAGCCCTACGAGGGGCTGCACACCTTTGAAATCGAACGTGAAGATGCGCGCAGCAGGTGCCATTTGAATGACGAGGGCGCTGACCTTTCAGCCAAAGAGCGTGGGCGATTTGGCTATCCCCCGCGCAGCCCATGGCCCTTGCGCTTCTGGTACATCCGTCGCGTCCTGGTGTTCTGGAAAATGCCTTACCTGCTTGCCGAATGGGGCCACCGCAAGGGGCGCCCGACGCTGCCGGAGCAGGTGCAGGCATGGTCACTGCCGCTGCCACCGGAGCAGTGGGCAAAGCCCAGCCCGGCCTTGGTGAAAGCCAACCGGATCGTCAAAGAGGCGATGGATAAAAAAGGCGCGACCTTTGTCGAGGCCTGCAAGGCAGCGGGTTTACACTGATTGACCGTCAAGGAGCAGGCTTGTCTGGCGAAATCAGGCCGGGATACCGCTATGAAAGCGGAACTCTTCATCCGGGCTACTGATCAATTCGGCCTCGACCGCCCTGACCTTCTCCACCACCCGTTCGATATCCGCCGCCTCACCGTATTGATGAGCCAGCTTCAGGTAACCCTGATAGTGCCGGGCCTCGCTGTTGAGCAGGCCGTGATAGAACTTGCCCAGTTCTTCGTCCAGGTGCGGCACCAGCGCGGCAAAACGTTCGCAGCTACGCGCCTCGATAAAAGCACCGACCACCAGGGTATCGACCAGCTTCACCGGCTCATGGGTCCGCACCACCCGGCGCAGGCCCGAGGCATAGCGCCCGGCCGACAAAGGGCGCAAGGCGATCTTGCGGCGCTTCATCAGGCGCAGCACCTGCTCATGGTGCACCAGCTCTTCACGGGCCAGGCGCGACATCATGTTGATCAGGTCCAGGTGCGTGTTGTACTTGGCCATCAGGCTCAGCGCGGTGCTGGCGGCCTTGAACTCGCAGTTCTTGTGATCGATCAGCAGGGTTTCCTGGTCGGCAAGCGCCGCCTGGACCCAGGCATCGGGAGTACGGCAACCAAGGAAAGCTTCGATTTCGGGAATAAGGTGCATAGGCTCACAAACAGGCAGGGCAAACGGCAAGACCGGCGATTATACCGGCAGCGGCGGCGATCACCAGTGAACTATGCTTGATACATATCAACGCCCATTGCACTTGGCGCCGACTATAGTCAGTCATCGGTCGCCATTTCTGAAGGGAGTTCACGCTCATGCAAGAAGTACGCAGCATTCTGGTGGTCCTCGATCCCGAGCACGCCCATAGCCGTGCCCTGACCCGGGCCAAACTGATCGCCGGTGCCACCGGTGCGCGCCTGCACCTGTTGATGCCCGACAAGAATCACGACCACAGCGCCCTGCTCAGCCTGCTCAGCAGCCAGTTGCACGACGACGGCTTCGACAATGTGACCCACGAGGAGGCCTGGCACGGCAGCCTGCACGAATCGATCATTGCCGTGCAGCAAGCCGAAGGCTGCGACCTGGTGATCAAGGAGCACCGGCCGGACAACCCGCTGAAAAAGGCCCTGCTCACCCCATCCGACTGGAAACTATTGCGCCTGTGCCCGTGCGCGGTGCTGATGGTCAAGACCGAGCGGCCTTGGGCTGGCGGTGTAATCCTCGCTGCAGTGGATGTCGGCAATCACGACGAGGCGCATCGTCTGTTGCACAAGAACATCGTCGACCACGGCTACGAGATCGCCAACCTGGCCAAGGGCAACCTACATGTAATCAGCGCCCATCCGTCGCCGATGCTGTCGGCGGCCGACCCGGTCTATCAACTGAAGGAAACCATCGAACAGCGTTACCGCGAGGAATGCAGCGCATTCCAGGCCGAGTTCGATATCAAGGACGATCGCCTGCATGTCGCCGAAGGCCCTGCCGATGTACTGATCCCCTACACCGCCAACAAGTACGATGCGGTGGTGACCGTGATCGGCACCGTGGCGCGCACCGGGATTTCCGGGGCGTTGATCGGCAACACCGCCGAGGTGGTGCTCGATTCGCTAGAGTGCGATGTGCTGGTGCTCAAGACTGAAGAAGTGAAGGTGCACCTGACTGAGTTGGCGCAAGGCTGACGAATTGATCGCGGGGCAAGCCCGCTCCTACAGAGAATGCTGTGGGAGCGGCGGTGCGGCGACCCGACTTGCCCCGCGATGGTTTCAACCCAAAGCATCCTTGAGAAACCCCGGCGCGATATAGCGCTGATAGTGGGCTTCGGACAGCAGGAAAAATTCCCGATCAATGGCGTCGCGCAACTCGGGCAATTCCCAGTCACGAAACTCCGGCAACAACACCATGCCGTATGCCTCAAGCTCACGGATCACCCGCGCCCCGCGGGCGATCAGCTGGTATGCCCAGCAATACTCGGACTGGTGCGGCACGAAGCGGATCTTGCGCTGCTCCAGTTGCAAGCGCAGACGGTTGGCATCAAAGACTTCAAGTTTGGCCACCATGACCTGCACCAGCAATTGCTCGAGGCGCAGCCAGACCGCACGCTTTTCATCTTCGTTGTAGCCGTTCCAGTTGATCACTTCATGGTGAAAACGCTTGCAGCCACGGCACACCAGATCCCCGTAAACCGTGGAGCAGAGGCCGACACAAGGCGTTTTGATTGACTGATTGGACATGAAAAAATCTACAACTGGACGGTGGAACAGGCTGCCATGTTAGCCCTTTGTCTAACGGGGGTCACCCGCTAAAGTCATCGTCCGCGCCTTACCTTTATCGAGTTTTTACCGTAGAATCACCCGGCCTTTTTAAGGCAGCAATGTCCGTTAGAAGCTGTTTTCAAAGCGTCACGAGCACAGTTGATCCGGTAGAACGGCGTTGGCCCGGGATATACGCCTCATCGCATATCCCGCGCCAGCCCTCATCAGCCTCCGTTCTACAGGCGTAAAACTTTGAAAGCAGCTTCTGTAAGGATTTCCTGCAACCCTGGCTACGCGGCCCAAGAAGCCGTATTGCGCACGGGTGCCGGACTTTCTGGATGAGCGTCCCGGACACCCATTTGGGACCACTGATGAGGGTAATAACAGTGCTTGAAGCCTACCGCAAACACATCGAAGAGCGTGCCGCCCAGGGTATCGTGCCCCAGCCGCTTAACGCCGAACAAACCGCAGGCCTGGTCGAGCTGCTGAAGAATCCCCCTGCTGGCGAAGAAGCAGTCCTCGTCGACCTGATCACCAACCGCGTTCCACCAGGAGTGGACGAAGCCGCCTACGTCAAGGCCGGTTTCCTCTCTGCGCTCGCCAAAGGCGAAGCCACTTCCCCGCTGATCGACAAAAAACGCGCTGTAGAGCTGCTGGGCACCATGCAGGGCGGCTACAACATCGCCACCATGGTCGAGCTGCTGGACGACGCCGAACTGGCCGCCGTTGCCGCCGAACAGCTGAAGCACACCCTGCTGATGTTCGACGCCTTCCACGACGTCGCCGAAAAAGCCAAAGCCGGTAACGCTCACGCCAAGGCCGTGCTGGAATCCTGGGCCGCCGGTGAGTGGTTCACCGCCCGCCCGGCGATCGAACAGAAGTACAGCCTGACCGTGTTCAAGGTGCCAGGCGAAACCAACACCGACGACCTGTCCCCTGCCCCGGACGCCTGGTCGCGCCCTGACATCCCGCTGCACGCCCTGGCCATGCTGAAAATGGCCCGTGACGGCATCGTGCCTGAGCAACCAGGCGCCATCGGCCCGCTCAAGCAGATCGAAGAAGTCAAAGCCAAAGGCTTCCCGGTTGCCTACGTCGGTGACGTGGTCGGTACCGGTTCTTCGCGTAAATCCGCCACCAACTCGGTGCTGTGGTTCTTCGGCGACGACATCCCTTACGTACCGAACAAGCGCGCTGGCGGCTTCTGCTTCGGCACCAAGATCGCCCCGATCTTCTACAACACCATGGAAGACGCCGGCGCCCTGCCGATCGAATTCGACTGCACCAACCTGGGCATGGGCGACGTCATCGACGTTTACCCGTACGCCGGTAAAGTCTGCAAGCACGGCACCGACGACGTCATCACCACCTTCGAACTGAAGACCCCGGTGCTGCTCGACGAAGTCCGCGCTGGCGGCCGTATCCCGCTGATCGTCGGCCGTGGCCTGACCGAGAAGGCACGTGCCGAACTGGGCCTGGGCCCAACCGACCTGTTCAAGCTGCCTGAAGCCCCGGTCGACACCGGCAAAGGCTACAGCCTGGCGCAGAAAATGGTCGGTAAAGCCTGCGGCGTGACTGGCGTTCGTCCAGGCACCTACTGCGAGCCGAAGATGACCACCGTCGGTTCCCAGGACACCACTGGCCCGATGACCCGTGACGAGCTGAAAGACCTGGCGTGCCTGGGCTTCTCTGCTGACCTGGTCATGCAGTCGTTCTGCCACACCGCGGCCTATCCGAAGCCAATCGACGTCACCACCCACCACACCCTGCCGGATTTCATCCGCACCCGTGGCGGCGTGTCCCTGCGTCCAGGCGACGGCATCATCCACAGCTGGCTGAACCGCATGCTGCTGCCGGACACCGTCGGTACCGGTGGTGACTCGCACACCCGTTTCCCGATCGGCATCTCCTTCCCGGCCGGTTCCGGTCTGGTCGCCTTCGCCGCTGCCACCGGCGTCATGCCGCTGGACATGCCGGAGTCGGTACTGGTGCGCTTCAAGGGCAAACTGCAACCAGGTATCACCCTGCGTGACCTGGTCCACGCGATCCCTTACTACGCCATCCAGAAAGGCCTGCTGACCGTTGAGAAGAAAGGCAAGATCAACGCCTTCTCCGGCCGCATCCTGGAAATCGAAGGTCTCGACGAACTGACCGTCGAGCAAGCGTTCGAACTGTCCGACGCCTCGGCTGAGCGCTCCGCTGCCGGTTGCTCGATCAAGCTGCCTGAGAAGGCCATTGCCGAGTACCTGCAGTCGAACATCACCCTGCTGCGCTGGATGATCAGCGAAGGCTACGGCGATGCCCGTACCCTGGAGCGTCGTGCCCAGGCGATGGAAGCCTGGCTGGCCAACCCGGTCCTGCTGGAAGCCGACGCCGACGCCGAATACGCCGAGATCATCGAAATCGACCTGGCCGACGTCAAAGAGCCTGTGCTCTGCGCGCCGAACGACCCGGACGACGCCCGTCTGCTGTCGACCGTTCAGGGCGAGAAGATCGACGAAGTGTTCATCGGTTCGTGCATGACCAACATCGGTCACTTCCGCGCTGCCGGCAAGCTGCTGGAAAAGGTCAAAGGTGGCATCCCTACCCGTCTGTGGCTGGCTCCGCCAACCAAGATGGACGCTCACCAGCTGACCGAAGAAGGCTACTACGGCATCTACGGCAAAGCCGGTGCACGCATGGAAATGCCAGGCTGCTCGCTGTGCATGGGTAACCAGGCACGTGTGCAGACCGGTTCGACCGTGGTGTCCACCTCGACCCGTAACTTCCCGAACCGCCTGGGCGACGCCACTAACGTCTACCTGGCCTCGGCCGAACTGGCTGCTGTTGCCTCGATCCTGGGCAAGCTGCCAACCGTCGAAGAGTACATGGAGTACGCGAAGAACATCGACAGCATGGCTGCCGACGTTTACCGCTACCTGAGCTTCGACCAGATCGCCGAGTTCCGTGAAGCCGCTGCGAGCGCCAACATCCCGGTTGTTCAAGCGTAAGCTGACCTAGCGTAAAAAACCCGCCGCAATCGGCGGGGTTTTTTATTGATCTATGGGAGCAACCACCTGTGGGAGCGGGCTTGCTCCGCGATTGCGGACTGTCAGCCACATCGCATCGCGGGGCAAGCCCGCTCCCACAGTTCCCTCAGATCACAAACAGATCGACAAACCGATGCACCGCCGTGGCCTCAAGCGCCGCCTGATCCTTGCACAAGGCAAAGATCTCGTTCACCCGCTGCCCGGCAAAGCGCGTCGCCAGGTTGGCCTTGAACTTCTCCTCAAGCAATGGAATCCCTTCGGCCCGACGCCGGCGATGGCCAATCGGGTACTCCACCACCACCTGTTCGGTGCTTGATCCATCATTGAAGAACACCTGCACGGCATTGGCGATCGAACGCTTGTCGGCCTCCAGGTACTCGCGGGTAAAACGCGGGTCTTCGACGACCTCCATCTTCTCGCGCAAGCGGTCAATGAGCGGATGGGCAGCGTGGAACTCATCCTCGTATTGCTCAGCCACCAGGTCGCCGAAGATCAGCGGCACAGCGGTCATGTACTGAATGCAATGGTCACGGTCGGCAGCGTTGGCCAGTTTGCCAACCTTGGAGATGATGCGAATCGCCGACTCATGGGTGGTAATGACGATCCGCTCGACTTCATGCAGGCGATTGCGCACCAGCGGGTGCAGGGTCACCGCCGCTTCACAGGCTGTCTGGGCATGGAACTCGGCAGGGAAGCTGATCTTGAACAGCACGTTTTCCATCACATAGCTGGCGAACGGCTGAGAGAAGCTGAAGGCACGCTTGTCTTCAGGCTTGAGCGCCAGATCCTTGTTGGTGTGGCTGAACAGCACATCGTAGAAGCCCCACTGCGGCGCCGTCAGAACACCTGGAATACCCATCTCGCCACGCAGGGCGATATCCGCCAAGCGTACACCGCGGCTCGAGGCATCTCCCGCCGCCCAGGATTTGCGTGAACCGGCATTCGGGGCATGACGATAGGTTCGCAGTGCCTGTCCATCGACAAAGGCATGGGACAGCGCCGACAGCATTTGCTCGCGATTGGCGCCCATGAGCCTGGCGCAGACCGCCGTGGAGGCGACCTTGACCAACAACACATGATCGAGGCCAACACGGTTGAAGGAGTTCTCCAGGGCAATCACACCCTGGATTTCGTGAGCCATGACCATCGCTTCCAGCACTGCCCGCATATTCAAGGGGGCTTCGCCATTGGCCACGCGTTTTTGCGAAAGGTGGTCGGCCACTGCCAGGATGCCGCCGAGGTTGTCCGAGGGGTGCCCCCACTCAGCGGCCAGCCAGGTGTCGTTGAAATCGAGCCAACGGACGATACAACCGATGTCCCAGGCGGCCTTGACCGGGTCCAGGCGGTAGCTGGTGCCCGGCACCCGCGCGCCGTACGGCACCACGGTGCCCTCCACCAGCGGCCCCAGGTGCTTGGTGCATTCCGGGAAGCGCAACGCCAGCAGGCCGCAGCCGAGAGTATCCATCAAGCAGTTGCGCGCCGTATCCAGCGCCGGCGCGGACCCGACCTGGTAATTCAGGACATAGTCAGCGATATCCTGCAGCACCCGGTCGTAGTCGGGGCGGTTGTTCAGATCAACGTTGGCACTCATTTCACATCTCTCTGTTGTAGGTAACAGGGAGCCAAGCGCCGTTACTGGTTAGAAGGCATCACCGGGTACCCGCACCCAGCCCTCCATCAGTATCCGCGCACTGCGGCTCATGATTGCTTTGGTGACAGTCCACTCACCGTTCACCTGCCGAGCCTCGGCGCCAACGCGCAGGGTGCCCGAGGGGTGACCGAAACGTACGGCGCTGCGCTCGCCACCACCGGCCGCGAGGTTGACCAGGGTGCCGGGAACCGCCGCAGCAGTACCGATGGCCACAGCTGCTGTGCCCATCATGGCGTGGTGCAATTTGCCCATCGATAGCGCACGTACCAATAGATCAACGTCTGTCGCCGCTACGGCTTTACCGCTGGACGACTGATAAGCGGTCGGTGGTGCAACAAAGGCGACTTTCGGGGTGTGCTGGCGCTTGGTGGCTTCTTCGATGTGCTCGATCAGACCCATGCGTACGGCGCCATAGGCACGAATCGTTTCGAATCGGGCCAGGGCCTCGGGGTCGCTGTTGATCGCATCTTGCAATTCGGTGCCGGTGTAGCCGATGGCTTCGGCCTGGATAAAGATGGTCGGGATACCGGCGTTGATCAGGGTTGCCTTGAGGGTGCCGATACCGGGTACCACCAGGTCATCGACCAGGTTGCCGGTGGGGAACATCGAACCGCCCTCACCATCCTCGTCGGCAGCCGGGTCCATGAACTCAAGTTGCACTTCGGCCGCTGGGAAGGTCACGCCGTCCAGCTCGAAATCACCGGTTTCCTGGACTTCACCATTGGTGACCGGCACGTGGGCGATGATGGTCTTGCCGATATTGGCCTGCCAGATGCGCACGGTGGCGATACCGTTCTGCGGTATACGGCTGCTGTCGACCAGACCGGCGCTGATGGCAAAAGAGCCAACCGCTGCCGAGAGGTTGCCGCAGTTGCCGCTCCAGTCGACGAAGGCCTTGTCGATCGACACCTGGCCGAACAGGTAGTCGACATCGTGATCGGCCTTGGTGCTGTGCGAGAGGATCACAGTCTTGCTGGTGCTGGAAGTGGCGCCACCCATACCGTCAATCTGCTTGCCGTACGGGTCGGGGCTGCCGATTACCCGCAGCAGCAGCGCGTCGCGGGCCGGGCCCGGCACCTGCGCGCGCTCAGGCAGGTCCTGGAGGCGGAAGAACACGCCTTTGCTGGTGCCGCCACGGATGTAGGTGGCGGGGATTTTGATTTGCGGTACTTGTGCCATAGCTGGGTTGTCCTGTGAGTGCTTTGGGGGGCTATCGCGGGGCAAGCCCGCTCCCACCGTGGGAGCGGGCTTGCCCCGCGATAAGGCCCTACCTCAAACGGCCGCCGATTCGAGGAAGTCCTGGGCAAAGCGCTGCAGCACCCCGCCCGCTTCATAGATCGACACTTCTTCAGCGGTATCCAGGCGGCAGGTTACCGGCACCTCTACGCGTTCACCGGTGTGACGGGTGATCACCAGGGTCAGGGTAGCCCGCGGGGTACGCTCGCCGATCACGTCGAAGGTCTCGGTGCCGTCGATGTCCAGGGTTTTGCGGTTCACGCCCGGCTTGAACTCCAGCGGCAACACGCCCATGCCCACCAGGTTGGTGCGGTGGATGCGCTCGAAACCTTCGGCGACGATGGCCTCGACACCCGCCAGGCGCACGCCCTTGGCCGCCCAGTCACGGGACGAACCCTGACCGTAGTCGGCACCGGCAACGATGATCAGCGGCTGCTTGCGCTCCATGTAGGTTTCGATGGCTTCCCACATGCGGGTGACCTTGCCTTCCGGCTCGATCCGCGCCAGCGAGCCCTGCTTGACCTTGCCGCCTTCTTGAACCATTTCGTTGAACAGTTTCGGGTTGGCAAAGGTGGCGCGCTGCGCGGTCAGGTGATCGCCGCGGTGAGTTGCGTAAGAGTTGAAGTCCTCTTCCGGCAGGCCCATTTTCGCCAGGTACTCCCCCGCAGCGCTGTCGAGCATGATCGCGTTCGACGGCGACAGGTGGTCGGTGGTGATGTTGTCCGGCAGTACCGCCAGCGGACGCATGCCCTTGAGCGTACGCTCTCCGGCCAGCGCGCCTTCCCAGTACGGTGGACGGCGGATGTAGGTGCTCATCTCACGCCAGTCGTACAACGGATCGACTTTCGGCCCGGTGTCTTCCTGAATGGCGAACATCGGGATGTAGACCTGGCGGAACTGTTCCGGCTTGACCGCAGCCTTGACCACGGCATCGATTTCTTCGTCGCTCGGCCAGATATCCTTGAGGCGGATTTCCTTGCCGTCGACCACTGCCAGTACATCTTTCTCGATGTCGAAGCGGATGGTGCCAGCAATGGCGTAGGCCACCACCAACGGCGGCGAAGCCAGGAACGCCTGCTTGGCGTAAGGGTGGATACGCCCGTCGAAGTTGCGGTTGCCCGACAGCACGGCGGTGGCATACAGATCGCGATCGATGATTTCCTGCTGGATCACCGGATCCAGCGCACCGGACATGCCGTTGCAGGTGGTGCAGGCAAAGGCCACGATGCCGAAACCAAGCTGTTCCAGCTCTGCATCAAGACCCGCTTCTTTCAGGTACAGGGCCACGGTCTTGGAGCCTGGCGCCAGTGACGACTTGACCCATGGTTTGCGGATCAGCCCCAGCTTGTTGGCGTTGCGCGCCAGCAGGCCGGCGGCGATCACGTTGCGCGGGTTACTGGTGTTGGTGCAGCTGGTGATGGCGGCGATGATCACCGCGCCGTCAGGCATCTGCCCCGGCACTTCTTCCCACTGACCGGCGATACCTTTGCTGGCCAGGTCGCTGGTCGCCACGCGGGCGTGCGGGTTGGACGGGCCGGCCATGTTACGCACGACGCTGGACAGGTCGAAGCGCAGCACACGCTCATACTCGGCGTTGGCCAGGCTATCGGACCACAGGCCGGCAACCTTGGCGTAGGTTTCCACCAGCTTGACCTGCTCGTCTTCACGACCGGTCAGCTTGAGGTAATCGATGGTCTGCTGGTCGATGGAGAACATCGCTGCAGTGGCACCGTATTCCGGGGCCATGTTGGAGATGGTCGCGCGGTCGCCCAGGGTCAGGGCGCGGGCGCCTTCGCCGTAGAATTCGAGGTAGGCACCGACCACCTTTTCCTTGCGCAGGAACTCGGTCAGGGCCAGCACCACGTCGGTGGCGGTAATGCCCGGTTGCGGCTTGCCGGACAGCTCGACGCCGACGATTTCCGGCAGGCGCATCCACGAGGCGCGGCCGAGCATGACGTTCTCGGCTTCGAGGCCGCCGACGCCGATGGCGATCACACCCAGGGCATCGACGTGCGGGGTGTGGCTGTCGGTGCCAACACAGGTGTCAGGGTAAGCCACGCCACGCTCGGCATGGATCACCGGCGACATCTTCTCCAGGTTGATCTGGTGCATGATGCCGTTGCCCGGCTGGATCACGTCGACGTTCTTGAACGCCTTTTTGGTCCAGTTGATGAAATGGAAACGGTCTTCGTTGCGGCGGTCTTCGATGGCGCGGTTCTTCTCGAACGCCTGCGGGTCGAAACCACCGCATTCCACGGCCAGGGAATGGTCGACGATCAGTTGCACCGGCACCACCGGATTGACCTGGGCCGGGTCACCACCGCCATCAGCGATGGCGTCACGCAGGCCGGCGAGGTCGACCAGCGCGGTCTGACCAAGGATATCGTGGCACACCACACGGGCCGGGAACCACGGGAAGTCGAGGTCGCGCTTGCGCTCGATCAGCTGACTCAGCGAGGCATTGAGGGTCGCTGGATCGCAGCGGCGTACAAGGTTTTCTGCCAGCACGCGCGAGGTGTAGGGAAGACGGTCATAAGCGCCGGGCGCGATCGCGTCGACAGCGGCACGAGCGTCGAAATAATCCAGGCCAGTGCCCGGCAGGTTCTTGCGAAATTCAGTATTCATGGCACAGGGACTCAATCACGGTAGGGTCGGTGGCTGGCCGGTTGGCTTGCCTCTCTTTTGGTGGGAGCGGGCTTGCCCCGCGATTGCGATCTATCGGATACATCGCATCGCGGAACAAGCCCGCTCCCACAAGCTGGAGTCAGGCCAATCAGCTTGCAGCCAGGCTCAGCGTTGTTCGATTGGCACGAACTTGCGCTGCTCGACGCCGGTGTACTCGGCGCTCGGACGGATGATGCGGTTGTTGGCACGCTGTTCGAACACGTGGGCGGCCCAGCCGGTCAGGCGCGAGCAAACGAAGATCGGGGTGAACAGCTTGGTCGGGATGCCCATGAAGTGATACGCCGAGGCATGGTAGAAGTCGGCGTTGGGGAACAGCTTCTTCTGCTCCCACATGGTCTTGTCGATGGCTTCGGACACCGGATACAGCACAGTGTCACCGACTTCGTCAGCGAGCTGCTTCGACCAGCCCTTGATCACTTCGTTACGCGGGTCGGACTCTTTGTAGATGGCGTGACCGAAGCCCATGATCTTGTCTTTGCGCTCGAGCATCTGCAGCAGCTCGGCAACCGCTTCCTGCGGGCTCTGGAAGCGCTCGATCAGCTCCATCGCTGCTTCGTTAGCGCCGCCATGCAGCGGGCCGCGCAGCGAGCCGATGGCTGCGGTGATGCACGAGTACAGGTCCGACAGGGTCGAAGCACAAACGCGGGCGGTGAAGGTCGAGGCGTTGAATTCGTGCTCGGCGTAGAGGATCAGCGAGACGTTCATCACTTTAACGTGCAGCTCGCTCGGCTTCTTGTCGTGCAGCAGGTGCAGGAAGTGGCCGCCGATGGTGTCTTCGTCGCTGGTGCAACTGATGCGCACACCGTCATGACTGAAGCGGTACCAGTAGCACATCACCGCCGGGAAGAGTGCCAACAGGCGATCGGTCTTGTCGCGCTGCTGTTCGAAGGTCAGTTCTGGCTCCAGGGTGCCAAGCATCGAGCAACCGGTACGCATCACATCCATCGGATGAGCATCTGCGGGGATGCGCTCGAGCACTTCTTTCAGCGCTTGTGGCAGGTCGCGCAGGGTCTTGAGCCTGCCCTTGTACTCGGCCAGCTGGGCTGCACTCGGCAGATCGCCGTAAAGCAGCAGGTAGGCGACTTCTTCGAATTCGGCGCCAGCGGCCAGGTCCCGGACGTCATAACCACGGTAGGTCAGGCCGGCTCCGGCCTGACCTACTGTCGACAGTGCAGTTTGCCCGGCCACTTGACCACGCAGGCCGGCTCCACTGAGTACTTTTGCTTCGGCCATCGCTTTTCTCCACTCTTGAATTTGTTATGGAATCTTTGGCTAATCGCGGGGCAAGCCCGCTTCTACAGGGTTCAGCAGGTGTTCAACCCTTTTTCTGGGCGAACAGGGCGTCGAGGCTTTGCTCGAACGCGTGGTAGTTGATGGCGTCGTACAGTTCCATCCGAGTCTGCATGGTGTCGATGACGTTTTTCTGCGTGCCATCGCGACGCAGCGCGGTGTAGACATTCTCGGCCGCCTTGTTCATCGCGCGGAACGCCGACAGCGGGTAAAGCACCAGCGATACGTCGACCGAAGCCAGTTCTTCGGTGGTGTACAGCGGGGTCGCACCGAATTCGGTGATGTTGGCCAGGATCGGCGCTTTGATCCGGTCGGCGAAGGTCTTGTACATCGCAAGCTCAGTAATGGCTTCCGGGAACACCATGTCGGCACCCGCTTCGATACACGCAGCGGCACGCTCCAGCGCAGATTCCAGGCCTTCGACGGCCAGGGCGTCAGTGCGCGCCATGATCACGAAGCTGTCGTCGGTACGGGCATCCACCGCCGCCTTGATGCGGTCGACCATTTCCTGCTGGGAAACGATTTCCTTGTTTGGACGATGGCCGCAGCGCTTGGCGCCGACCTGGTCCTCGATGTGGATCGCCGCCGCACCGAATTTGATCATCGACTTGACGGTACGGGCGACGTTGAACGCCGAGGAACCGAAACCGGTGTCGACATCCACCAGCAGCGGCAGGTCGCAGACGTCGGTAATACGACGGACGTCGGTCAGTACGTCATCCAGCCCGGTGATGCCCAGGTCCGGCAAGCCCAGGGAGCCTGCGGCGACACCGCCACCCGAGAGGTAGATGGCCTTGAAACCGGCACGCTTGGCCAGCAGTGCATGGTTGGCGTTGATCGCACCGACAACCTGCAGGGGGTGTTCGGCGGCAACTGCATCGCGAAAGCGCTGGCCGGGACTGCTTTTCTGACTCATGACTCACCTCGTGGGCTGGTAGCGTCCAGATAATGACGCTCGATATTGCGTTTGGAAGCGCCGATGTGACGGCGCATCAAGAGCTCGGCCAGTTCACCGTCACGGTCGGCGATGGCATCGAGAATCCGGTGGTGTTCGGCGAACGCCTGGTGTGGCCGGTTGGGCGTGGCGGAAAACTGGATGCGGTACATGCGCACCAGTTGGTACAGCTCGCCGCAGAGCATCTGCACCAGGGTGCGGTTGCCGCTGCCCTGAATAATCCGGTAGTGGAAGTCGTAATCGCCTTCCTGCTGGTAGTAACCCAGACCGGCCTGAAAGGTGGCATCGCGCTCGTGGGTATCGAGGACCCGGCGCAGCTCATCGATCTCGGCTACGCTCATACGCTCGGCAGCCAGGCGACAGGCCATGCCTTCCAGGGACTCGCGGATCTCGTACAGCTCGATCAGCTCGGCATGGCTCAGCGATACCACCCGCGCGCCGACATGCGGCACGCGCACCAGCAGGCGCTGGCCTTCCAGGCGATGGATCGCCTCGCGCAGCGGCCCGCGGCTGATGCCGTAGGTGCGCGCCAACTCAGGCTCGGAGATCTTGCTGCCAGGGGCGATCTCGCCCTTGACGATGGCCGCTTGGATGCGCCGGAAGACGTTTTCCGAGAGGGTTTCGGTATCCTCTGCGGTTGCGCCAGGGGCTTGGGCTGTGTCCAGCATATTGTCGACACCTCATAAATCAATGAGGCCAAAACTAGCCAAATCGAGCAGCATAGTCAAAGACAAAATCAATATTGTCGACAATCGTCTAAGAACGAACTTCACCTGCCGAGGTGTTGTCTGAGTGCAGCCGCTGGCGCCAGCACACCAGCGTGATAGAATGCCGCGCCCCCACACAGGGCATGAATAGTGGGCTTGTCATCATTTTGTGGTGATGGCAGATAAACGAGGAAGCTTGCGCAGTACTGCCAGTGGCCTTGACCCGAACACCGCACAGCACCGCGCCAGGATTTATGAGACTTACGCCCCTTCTACTGTTGCTCAGCCTGTTTTTGTTGCCTGCCGTTGGCCAGGCTGCGGAAAAGACCGTGTACGGCCTTAATGAATACGCCCGCCTCGCCGATATCGACCTGGAGGTTGCCGCCAAGCTCGATACCGGGGCCAAGACTGCCTCGCTCAGCGCCCGCGACATCAAGCGCTTCAAGCGCAATGGCGAATCCTGGGTACGCTTCTACCTGGCGATTGACGCCGCCCACGCGCATCCGATAGAACGACCGCTGGCCCGTGTCAGCAAGATCAAGCGGCGCGCCGGCGATTACAACCCGGATGAGGGCAAGGCCTATACCGCCCGCCCGGTGATTGAACTGAACATCTGCATGGGCATGGCCCAACGCGTGATCGAAGTGAACCTGACCGACCGCAGTGCGTTCCAGTACCCACTGCTGATCGGCTCCGAGGCACTCAAGCACTTCGATGCGCTGGTCGACCCAAGCCTTAAATACGCGGCCGGCAAACCTGCCTGCGCCCCTGTCGCTCACACCGCAGAGTAATCCCGATGCGCTCTCTTACCCTTCATCTGAAAGTCCTGATCACCGTACTGGTGCTACTGGGCATCATCGTCACGGCCTATCAGATCTTCTTTCTCGGGATTCCGGTGACCGAAGACGAGACCGACGACCTGTGGAACATCGACGCCAAGGTCGAGTTCGTCGCCAACCCCAAGGACCCGATCAAGGTACAGATGTTCGTACCGCCGCTGAACCGCGACTACGTCAGCCTCAATGAGAGCTTCATCTCCAACAACTACGGGGTCAGCGTCAACCGCGTCGACGGCAACCGCAAGGTCACCTGGTCGGCCCGTCGCGCCAGCGGCAACCAGACCCTGTACTACCGCCTGGTCCTGACCAAGCGCTACAGCACCGAAAAAGCCAAGATCAAGGGCCCGACTTTCCGCGACAGCCTGGCCGTAGAAGGCCCGGAAAAGATCGCCGCCGAAGCCTTGATGGCTCCGATCCGCCAGCACTCGGCGGACGTCGAGACCTTTGTCAGCGAAACCATCAAGCGGGTCAACAACCTCAATGACGACAACGTCAAGCTGCTGCTGGCCGGTGACACCTCGTCGCTGAACAAAGCCAAGGTCATCGACCTGCTGCTGTCCATCGCCCACGTGCCGGTGGAAAAGGTCCACACCATCCGCCTGGTCGCCGACCAGCCGCAAACCCCTGAACTGTGGCTGCGCAGCTTCAACGGCACCGACTGGCTGTACTTCAACCCGGATACCGGCGAACAGGGCCTGCCGACCGACCGCCTGCTGTGGTGGACCGGTGATGACAACCTGATCACCGTCGATGGCGGCAAGAAAGCCAACGTCAGCTTCAGCCTGAACAACAGCGAGATGAACGCCATCCGCCTGGCCAAGCTGACTGACGAGAACACCGACGCCGACTTCCTCGAATACTCGCTGTATGGCCTGCCGCTGCAGACCCAGCAGACCTTCATGATCATGGTGATGATCCCGATCGGCGTGTTGGTGATCCTGGTGCTGCGCAACCTGATCGGCCTGCAGACCCTGGGTACCTTCACCCCGGTACTGATCGCCCTGGCCTTCCGTGAAACCCAGCTGGGCTTCGGTATCATCCTGTTCACGGTGATTACCGCACTCGGTCTGTCACTACGCTCCTATCTTGAACACCTGAAGCTGCAGATGCTGCCGCGCCTGTCGGTGGTGCTGACCTTCGTCGTGGTGTTGATCGCCGCGATCAGCCTGTTCAGCCACAAGCTGGGCCTGGAACGCGGCCTGTCGGTGGCACTGTTCCCGATGGTGATCCTGACCATGACCATCGAACGCCTGTCGATCACCTGGGAAGAGCGTGGCGGTGGCCATGCGATGAAAGTCGCCATCGGCACCCTGTTCGCCGCCTCCCTGGCGCACCTACTGATGAGCGTGCCGGAGCTGGTGTACTTCGTCTTCACCTTCCCGGCGGTACTGTTGATTCTGGTGGGCTTCATGCTGGCGATGGGTCGCTACCGCGGCTACCGCCTGACGGAGCTGGTGCGTTTCAAAGCTTTCGTGAAGGCTGACGCCTGATGTTCGGTCTCTGGAAAACCTGGAAAGCCCTGGAGGCCCGGGGCATCATGGGTATCAACCGGCGCAATGCGGACTACGTCCTCAAGTACAACAAGCGCCATCTGTACCCGATCGTCGATGACAAGATCATCACCAAGGAGCGTGCGATCAAGGCCGGCATTCACGTGCCGGAAATGTACGGGATCATCTCCACCGAGAAAGAGATCGAAAAACTCGGCGAGATCATCGGCCAGCGCAACGACTTCGTCGTCAAGCCTGCCCAGGGCGCCGGCGGTGACGGCATCCTGGTGGTCGCCGATCGCTTCGAAGACCGTTATCGCACGGTCTCGGGCAAGATCATCAGCCACGAGGAGATCGAGCACCAGATCTCCAGCATCCTCACCGGCCTGTACTCGCTGGGCGGTCACCGCGACCGTGCCCTGATCGAGTACCGGGTGACCCCCGACCAGATCTTCAAAAGCATCAGCTATGAAGGCGTGCCGGACATCCGCATCATCGTCCTGATGGGCTATCCGGTGATGGCCATGCTACGCCTGCCGACCCGTCAGTCCGGCGGCAAGGCCAACCTGCACCAGGGCGCCATCGGTGTCGGTGTAGACCTGGCGACCGGCGTGACCCTGCGCGGCACCTGGCTGAACAACATCATCAGCAAGCACCCGGACACCACCAACGCGGTGGACGGTGTGCAACTGCCGAACTGGGACGGCTTCATGAAGCTGGCCGCCGGCTGCTACGAGCTGTGCGGGCTGGGTTACATCGGTGTCGACATGGTTCTGGACCAGGACAAGGGCCCGTTGATCCTCGAACTCAACGCACGTCCCGGCCTGAACATCCAGATCGCCAACGACTGCGGGCTGACCAAACGCACCCACGCGGTAGAAGCGCACCTGGAGCAACTGGCCAAAGACGGCCGCCAGGAAACCGTCGAAGAGCGCGTACGCTTCGCCCAGGAGCTGTTCGGCCACGTACCGTCCAACTGAGTGCAACCCACCTTGCCTGCGTCAGCCAGCCCTGGCCGACGCAGGCAAGGCACTCAAGGTCGTAGTCTGCGCTAGGCGCATTTCCTACACGGGACTACAATCGCCTCCCCCGCATTCATAGCTGTTACTTGCATGCCGACCTGTACGCTCCACCCCCTGCCCTACCTCGCCGACCCTGCGACCTACTTCGCGCGCATCCGCCAGGCCCCCGGTGCCGTGCTGCTTGACAGCGCCCGCCCAAACGCCGAGCGCGGTCGTTTCGACTTGCTCAGCGCCTGGCCAGTGCAAACCCTGGCACCGCAAGCCGCTGAAAGCGGTGAAGCCTACCTGCAGCGCCTGCGCGCCAGCCTTGCACAACTGGGACGGGCAACCCTGCCAGACGACGTCGAACTGCCCTTTGCCGGCGGCCTGATCGGCTACCTGAGCTACGACTTCGGGCGGCGCCTGGAGCAGTTGCCGAGCCTGGCTGCCGATGACCTCGGCCTGGCCGACGCCAGCCTCGGACTGTATGCCTGGGCACTGATCAGCGACCATCAGCTCGGGCGTAGCCAGTTACTGTTTCACCCGAGCCTGGCCGAGACCGAGCGCCAACGCCTGATAGCACTGTTCGAAGCACCGCCGACGGACCACGAGGGCCATTTCTCCCTGCTGGCCCCCATGCGCGGCGACATCAGCGCCGAGGACTATCACCAGGCCTTTGAACGGGTGCAGGCATACATCCATGCCGGTGACTGCTACCAGATCAACCTCACCCAGCGTTTTCGCGCGCCGTGCCAGGGCGACCCCTGGCATGCCTACCTGGCCGTGCGCCAGGTCTGCCCGACGCCTTTTTCCGGCTTCCAGACTCTGGCCGATGGCAGCACGCTGCTGAGCTTCTCGCCGGAGCGTTTCATCCAGGTCAGTGAAGGCCGGGTCGAGACCCGCCCGATCAAGGGCACCCGGCCACGCAGCGCAGACCCGGCAGAGGACGCTCGCAACGGCGCCGAACTGCTGGCCAGCAGCAAGGACCGAGCGGAAAACCTGATGATCGTCGACCTGCTGCGCAACGACCTGGGCCGCACCTGCGAGATCGGCTCGGTGAAAGTGCCGGAGCTGTTCAGCCTGGAAAGCTACCCCAACGTGCATCACCTGGTCAGCAGCGTCACCGGCCAGCTGGCCGCCGACAAGGACGCTCTGGACCTGATCGCCGGCAGCTTCCCCGGCGGCTCGATCACCGGCGCGCCGAAAATTCGCGCCATGCAGATCATCGACGAGCTGGAGCCCAGCCGTCGGGCACTGTATTGCGGGTCATTGCTGTACGTCGACGTGCGCGGCGAAATGGACAGCTCGATCGCCATTCGCAGCTTGCTGGTCAAGGATGGCCAGGTGTGCTGCTGGGGTGGTGGTGCGGTGGTGGCCGATTCGGACTGGCAGGCGGAGTATGAAGAGTCGATCACCAAGGTGAAGGTGCTGCTCGATACCTTGCAGGGCCTCTGAAAAGCATCGCGGGGCAAGCCCGCTCCCACCGGTCACTCACAACTCCGGTGGGAGCGGGCTTGCCCCGCGATGAGACCCTTACAGGCTCAGCGACCGATTCGAAGCCTTGATGAACTCCTTCTTCAACGCCTCGAAATCATGCACCGCCGGAAACTGCGGGAACTCGCGGATCACATTCTCCGGCGCATGGAACAGAATCCCTGCGTCAGCCTCACCCAGCATGGTGGTGTCGTTGTACGAGTCACCGGCAGCAATCACCCGGTAGTACAGGCTCTTGAACGCCAGCACCGACTGGCGCTTGGGATCTTTCTGGCGCAACTGGTAGCCGGTCACCCGGTCCGTCTCGTCAGTGATCAGGCGATGGCAGAGCAAGGTCGGGAAGCCCAGCTGGCGCATCAGCGGCTGGGAGAATTCGTAGAAGGTGTCGGAGAGAATCACCACCTGGAAACGCTCGCGCAACCAGTCAACGAATTCGATGGCGCCGTCCAGCGGCTTGAGGGTGGCGATTACCGCCTGGATATCGGAAAGTTTCAGCCCATGCTCATCGAGAATGCGCAGGCGCTGCTTCATCAGCACATCGTAATCGGGAATATCACGGGTGGTGGCCCGCAACGATTCGATTCCGGTTTTTTCCGCAAAGGCGATCCAGATTTCCGGGACCAGTACGCCTTCCAGGTCGAGACAGGCAATTTCCACAGCACACTCCTCGAACAACGCCAAAAATGGGAAGCCGCACTCTACATGCGCGGCGTCGGCGCCGGCAATTTTTGTTAAGATCGTGGTATTACGAGCGCCAAGCGCCATTCAATGACCGGAAGCCGCCTGATGAGCCAACCCTTCGACGTCGCCGCCCTGGCCGCGACTTATGCCGACAAGTCCCCGCAAGACATCCTCAAGCTTGCCTTTGAACACTTTGGCGACGACCTGTGGATCTCCTTCAGCGGCGCCGAAGACGTGGTGCTGGTGGACATGGCCTGGAAGCTGAACAAGAACGTCAAGGTGTTCAGCCTCGACACCGGCCGCCTGCACCCGGAAACCTACCGCTTCATCGATCAGGTGCGCGAGTTCTACAACCTGCCGATCGAGATCCTCTCCCCTGATCGCAGCAAACTTGACCCCTTTGTCAAAGAGAAAGGCTTGTTCAGCTTCTACAAAGATGGCCACAGCGAATGCTGCGGCATCCGCAAGATCGAACCGCTGCGCCGCAAACTCAGCACCGTCAGCGCCTGGGCCACCGGCCAGCGCCGCGACCAGAGCCCCGGCACCCGCAGCCAGGTGGCGGCACTGGAAATCGACAGCGCGTTCTCGACCCCCGAGCGTACCCTGTACAAGTTCAACCCGTTGGCGCAAATGAGCAGCGAAGAGGTCTGGGGCTATATCCGCATGCTCGAGCTGCCATACAACAGCCTGCACGAACGCGGCTTCATCAGCATCGGTTGCGAACCTTGCACCCGCCCTGTGCTGCCTAACCAGCACGAACGCGAAGGCCGCTGGTGGTGGGAAGAGTCGACCCAGAAGGAATGCGGCCTGCATGCCGGAAACCTGATCAGCAAAGGCTGACGTTCCTCCAGACTCGCAAAACCGGCTTCGGCCGGTTTTTTCATGCCCGAAAGAAAGCACTTGCTTCGCGCCCATAGTGTATTGCTACACTAATACACATGGACGCCATGACACTACACATCGAGCCAAGCTCTCCCGACCCGATCTATCGCCAGATCGTCGGCCAGATCACCCGCCTGATCAGCGCTGGAACCTGCCCACCCGGCACCCGCCTGCCCTCGGTGCGCGAAGTGGCCGCCGCCCATGCCATCAACCCGATGACCGTTTCCAAAGCCTATGCCTTGCTCGAAGCCCAGGGCTTGCTGGAGCGCCAGCGTGGCAAGGGCATGCAGGTTGCGGCCGACCATCAGGCCGCCACCCCGACAGAAACACGCCTGCAGGTGTTGCAGCCGACCTTGCAGGAGCTGGCACGCCAGGCCCGACAGCTGGACCTTAGCCTCGATCAATTGATCGAGGCCCTTACCCCTCTCATGAACGAAGCAGCGCTTTCGAAGGATCGCAATGAGTAACCTGCCCCCCGTGGTCGAAGCCCACTCCCTGACCAAACGCTACAAGGATCACATGGCACTGGACGGTGTTTCGCTGAGCATCGAACCGGGAACGGTACTGGGTTTGCTGGGACGCAATGGTGCAGGCAAAAGCACCCTGATCGAGTGCCTGCTGGTGCTGGACGAACCGGCCGCAGCCCTTGATCCACTGGCTCGTCGCGAATTGCTGCGAGAAATCGTCGAGCTGGCGAGCGAGCACGGTAGCACCGTGGTGTTCTCGACCCATATCCTCTCCGACCTGGAGCATATAGCGTCTCATGTTGCCCTGATTCATCAGGGTCAGCTACGACTGTATGCCGAACTTGACCAGCTCAAGGATGAATTGCGTCTTAGCCTGGAAGACCTGTTCATGGAGCTGGCAGCATGAAGACCTCGGCACTCAAGCCGCTGTTCTTCGGGTCGTGGCTGCTCGCTGCGGGCGCTCTGTGCTACGTGCTGACGCTGGCTATCGGTGCCAGCCTCTGGCACCTCGCACCTGAAGACCAGGCATCACTGGCCTGGCCTTTCACCTGGGCCGTTGCCGCCGCCCTGTGGTGGCTGTTCCATGGTCCAAGGCTATGCAGCCTGACCACGAACATGATTGCTTTACGCGCACCCAAGGTTCGTCGCACCTTGCTGGGCGCAGTCGGCATGCACATGGCACTGAGTATCGCCCCACCACTGATGTGCCTGGTGCTATGGCCAACGACCAGCCATCACCTCCCGCAGTTGGCGGCGGCATTGTGGCTGGGTTCATGTTTCGGCTTGCTGACCATCAGCATGCCGTGGGCCTTGAACTTCATCCCGGTAACCCTGCTCAGCCTGTACTGGCCCGTGCTCGCCAACCCCGGCCAGAGTGCTCTGCTAGGCGCACTGGCGCTGCTACTGACCTGGGCACTGTGGCAGTACCATTCGCAGCGTCCACGGACAAAGCTCATGACGCCACTGGGAGTAGCACTGAACGGACTCACCTTTGGCTCGCCGGGCACAGGCAAGGCGTGCACGGCTGCAGCACCAGGCATTGTCAGCAGCAGCGCTCCATCTCAGAACCGACAGTGCCAGGATCGCATGGCCGCCCTGCTTGGCCGCAGTTGCCAGACCATCGAGCAGATATACGGTAAACGCGGCCAGTATCTGATGTACCTGGCTCTGGCGAGCGTCATGACGTTCGTCTACTGGATAGAGCCGAACTACAACAGTGGCTTCCTTGCCATGTGGGTGGCGGCCCTGTTGGTCTGGACACCCATGCAGCCCATAGCCACGCTGATCGATCTTCACGGACGCAACCGCGCGACCTTGGCCGAACTGCTCCTTGCGCCTGGCCTGCCGCCACGCGAGCAATTGCAAGCGACCCTGCTGCGCCAACTACGTAGCAGCCTGCTCGAGCGCCAAGTGCTGATGACCTTGCTGCTGATTGCCATGGGGATACACAACGACAGCCCAGGATTGCACCGGCCACTGGCTGCGATTGCCTTCAGCGCATTCATGCTCGCATTGAGCCTTGGCCTGGCCAGGCTCGCCTGGCGGGGTGCACTGAGCAAATTCCACTGGGGCATGGGCACCGCGCTGCTGATGGTGTCGATCTACTTTGGCACCCTCATGCTCATCATTTTCTGAGTCAAACCGAGGACAAGAAAAAACCGGCACGATGGCCGGTTTTTTCATGCCTGCTGCAGGTATCAGTGCACCGGCAACTCGACATCCGCAAACAGCTCTTCAAGCTCTTGCTTGTTATGGCATTGGATGGCCTTGGCCATCACTTCACGGGTCAGGTGCGGGGCAAACTTCTCAATGAAGTCGCACATGAAGCCACGCAGGAACGTGCCACGACGGAAGCCGATCTTGGTCACACTGGACTCGAACAGTTCGCTGGCATCGAGGACCACCAGGTCATTGTCGAGCTTGGTATCGACGGCCATCTTGGCCACGATGCCCACGCCCAGGCCCAGGCGTACATAGGTTTTGATAACGTCGGCGTCAGCAGCGGTGAACACCACTTTCGGGGTCAGGCCGCGATGGCTGAAGGCTTCATCAAGCTTGGAGCGCCCGGTGAAACCGAACACATAAGTAACGATCGGGTATTCGGCCAGAGCTTCGAGGGTGAGCTTGGGCAACTTGGTCAGCGGGTGGCCTTGCGGCACCACCACGCAACGGTTCCAGCGATAGCACGGCATCATGACCAGGTCACCGAACAGCTCCAGGGCTTCGGTGGCAATGGCAAAATCGACAGTGCCATCAGCAGCCATTTCAGCGATCTGCATCGGCGAACCCTGATGCATGTGCAGGGCCACTTCCGGGTACTGCTTGATGAAGCTACTGATCACCGGTGGCAGTGCGTAACGCGCCTGGGTATGCGTAGTGGCGATCGACAGGGTGCCCTTCTTCTCGTTGGAGAATTCCTGGGCAATCTGCTTGATGCTTTCGACCTTGCGCAGGATTTCGCCAGCGGTGGTGATGATACGCTCACCGGCCGGGGTCACGCGGGTCAGGTGCTTGCCGCTGCGGGCGAACACTTCAACGCCCAATTCGTCCTCGAGCAAGCGGATCTGCTTGCTGATGCCCGGCTGGGACGTATACAGACTCTGCGCTGTCGCGGAGACGTTGAGGTCGTGGTGCGCCACTTCCCAGATGTAGCGCAATTGTTGAAGCTTCATAGGTATCCCTCAAATCAGCTGGGGCGTCACCGGCAGCAGCGACGATTTATAACTATATTAGTGGTTTGAAGAATAAATCTAGAACTATTTTAACAGTCTAGTAGGAATCCACTGACAAGGCAGCCCTAAGCCTTCCGACGCCCCAGGTGCTGGGCCAACGGCACCATGTACACCGGCACTGGCGAAAGCTGCAGCAGACGCACCGCCGTGCGGCCGATAGGAATATCAACACCCGCCCCCTGGCTATGGCTGCCAAAGATCAGCAGGTCGACGCTCAGGCGCTGCGCCTGCTCGAGAATTACCTGGGCCGGATCGCCCTGGCGCACCCGCACCGCCTTGATCAGCGCCAGATCTGCTTCTTCGCCCAGCTCGTCACGAAAGTTTTCCAGGACCTTCTGCTCGATGTTGGCCATGACGTTGTTGACCCCCTGGCTGTGCAGCTGGTCCAACGTCTGCTCATCCAGATAGCTTTGCAGCAGCGACTCGGCGAATTGCCCCATGGGTTCGACGGCATGGATCACATAAAGCTCTGCATTGAACGTGCGCGCCAACGCCAGCGCGTGTTGCATGACAAAAGGCGCGTAGACACCGAGGTCAGTGGCAAACAGCATGGAATGGATCATTCGACCTCCTCGACTGCCGCGTGGGCAGAGCAAGCTTCAGCTTAGCAGCGCGCCGATGTCGTGCCGTTCCGTCTAGCGCCCGGTATCAACGGCCTGATTCAGGGTCGGTTCGTTGCTGATGCCATGCGGCACATGGCCAGTTGCGACAACGCTGCGCGCCCGCTCGCAATGACCGGCCTGGTCGTCGAAGAACACATCGGCGGCGAAGGCCTCAAGGAACGCCGACTTGTCCAGACCGCCAAGGAACAGCGACTCGTCAAGACGGATATCCCACTCGCGCAACGTGCGGATCACCCGTTCGTGCGCGGGCGCTGAACGTGCGGTGACCAACGCCGTGCGGATCGGACAGGCGCCGTCGGGAAACTCCTTCTGCAGCAGGTTAAGCGCGGCGAGGAACGGCTTGAACGGTCCGCCTCGCAATGGTTCGCGGGCCGATTGGCGTTCGCTGGCCTGGAACGCCTCCAGCCCAGCCGATTGGTAGACCCGCTCCGACTCGTCGGAGAACAGCACAGCGTCTCCATCGAAAGCGATGCGCAATTCATCGCTGGCGGCTCGTTGCGCGCCTCCAGACAAGATGGTCGCCGCAGCGAAGCCGGCTTCAAGCGCACTGCGCACATCGTCCGCATCGGTCGACAGAAACAGATGACAGCCGAAAGCCGCCAGATACGGATACGGACTGCGCCCACCAACAAAGGCAGCACGGTAGATACCCAGACCGTGATGCTCGATGGAGTTGAACACCCGTAAACCGGTATCGGCACTGTTACGCGACACCAGCACCACCTCGACCCGGGGCTGGCCAAGATGGGCGTTAAGACCCAACAACTTTTGCACCAGCGGGAAGGCATCACCGGGCGCCAGCACTTCGTCCTCGTGATCGATCTGATACTGGCGGTAGGCCTCGACTCCCTCTGCCAGGTAAAGGCGATGACTTTCGCTGAGGTCGAACAGCGCCCGCGAGGAGATGGCGACCACCAGTTTGTCGCCGAGATTCTTGCTCATTTTCCACTCCTTTTAGGCCAATCGCGGGGCCGGTGGGAGCGGGCTTGCCCCGCGATTGGCCCGATCAATAAAGCCCAGCGCCTGATACAACGCTTCAATCCGCGGCAAACTGCAACCCGCCGCACGCGCCTGCGCCAGCGGCTCAGCATAGATTGCTGCCAGCTCCAGCGGCCGCTGCTGGGCAAAGTCGTGGTACATGCTCGGCCAATAGTCCGGCATCTTTTCCGTTACGGCGAACAGATGCTCAGCATAGCCCTGGGGCAATTCGTGGCCACAGCTACGCGCGCCCTCTACCACCTCTGCCATCAGCGCTTGGATCAGCTCACGGCTCTGCGCATCGGCCATCAACGGCGTGGTGCTGGCCCTGAGCAGGACCGACAGACCGTTGTAAGGCACATTCCACACCAGCTTTTGCCAGCGCGCCTGGGCCAGATTGCTCATGGCCTGCGAGTCGATGCCCGCCGCGCGGAACAGCTCGGCCCCCTCTTCGACCACATGTTGACGCGCGGCGGCATCGGCAGCCGGGCCGCTGTGATACCCCAGGTTCACCGCCCCAAGGGACTGGTGGCGGACCACACCAGGCGCCTCGCGATTGACGCAGATAAAACACAAACCGCCCAGCAGGTGCAGATGGGCTGGTAACAACGGACGCAGACTCTCCTCGACACCCAGGCCATTCTGTAACAGCACCACTTTGCAATCGCTGGCCGCAGCCTTGGCGATCAACGGTGCCAACTCGGCATTGCTGGTGGTCTTGGCGCCCACCAGCAACCAGTCGCAGGGCGGCATGTCGGCGACATCGGCATAAGCCTGCACCGGCATCTGCAGCGTGCCATGAACTGCGCTTTCGACCCGAATCCCGTTGGCACTGACCGCATCGAACTCGCTACGCAGAAGGAAATGCACATCGAACCCGGCCCGAGCCAGCATCAAGCCGTAGTAACCGCCAATGGCGCCGGTACCGATGATGCCAATACGCGGACTGCTGGTGTTCATCCTGCTCTCCTTTAACCGTTCATTTTTTGTTCAATTTTTTTACACGCAAATCAAGCGCTTTACGAACCTTCACTATACTGAGGCGAACAAGGTCAAAAAATCGACACGGAGTCGATCATGCGTGGATACCTGCCCCACCCGGACGATGTTCCGGTCGTACTGGCGCTGCGCCAGTCGCCCAGCCTGTTTCGCCAGCGCCTGCACACTATCAGCCTGGGCGGTATCGCCTGCAACCACCCGCGCGCCTACCGCCGCGGCATGGCCATCGAAATGATCATCCCTTCCCTCGGTGAATCAGCCCGTTACCCAGGCTACGTGGCCTGGTGCCAGAAGCAGCAGGACGGCTACCGGGTTGGCATCGCCTTTGTTGATGAACAGGCGCTGTTCGGGGCCAGAATGAGTGAACAGGTCTGCCAGATTCAGCACCTCTACCAGCAGCAAGCCCTCGACCAAAGCACCCCGCCCGACCTCAATGCCCTTGCCGAGCAATGGGTCAGCCTGCACGCCGGCGAATTCTCCGAAGCCAACCTTGAGGCCACCCATACCCGCCAGATTCTCGTTTAACTGCAAAAAACCCTGCGCCAGCAGGCTTTCACACGCAGGAAAGCGGACTCTACCCATTGTCGAGCCACGGTGTAACGCGCTAAGGTTCGGCTCCCCGCTGCGTACAATTTTCGCTGCTCCGCCGCACGGGGATCGCTGGCGGCCGGCACCCGTGACCTGACGAGTAACACGATGGCTGATTTACCGATCGATGACCTAAACGTTGCCTCCAACGAGACCTTGATCACCCCCGATCAGCTCAAGAAGGAAATTCCCCTGAGCGCCACCGCGCTCAAGACCGTGACTGCGGGCCGTGAAGTGGTGCGCAACATCCTCGACGGCAAGGATCACCGCCTGTTCGTGGTGATCGGTCCCTGCTCGATCCACGACATCAAAGCCGCTCACGAATACGCCGAGCGCCTCAAGGCCCTCGCTGCCGAAGTGTCCGACACCCTGTACCTGGTCATGCGTGTGTACTTCGAGAAGCCGCGCACCACGGTCGGCTGGAAAGGCCTGATCAACGATCCGTACCTGGACGACTCGTTCAAGATTCAGGACGGCCTGCACATCGGCCGCCAGTTGCTGCTGGACCTGGCGGAAATGGGCCTGCCTACCGCGACCGAAGCCCTCGACCCGATCTCGCCGCAGTACCTGCAAGACCTGATCAGCTGGTCGGCTATCGGTGCGCGTACCACCGAATCGCAGACCCACCGCGAAATGGCTTCGGGCCTGTCGTCGGCCGTCGGCTTCAAGAACGGCACCGATGGCGGCCTGACCGTGGCAATCAATGCCCTTCAGTCGGTCTCCAGCCCTCACCGCTTCCTCGGTATCAACCAGGAAGGCGGCGTATCCATCGTCACCACCAAAGGTAACGCCTACGGTCACGTGGTACTGCGCGGCGGCAACGGCAAACCGAACTACGACTCGGTCAGTGTCGCCCTGTGCGAACAGGCGCTGACCAAGGCCAAGATCAAGCCGAACATCATGGTCGACTGCAGCCACGCCAACTCCAACAAGGACCCGGCCCTGCAGCCGCTGGTGATGGAGAACGTCGCCAACCAGATCCTCGAAGGCAACCAGTCGATCATCGGCCTGATGGTCGAAAGCCACTTGAACTGGGGCTGCCAGGCGATTCCGAAGGACCTCAACGACCTGCAGTACGGTGTTTCCATCACCGACGCCTGCATCGACTGGGACGCCACCGAGAAGACCCTGCGCAGCATGCACGCCAAGCTCAAGGACGTGCTGCCCAAGCGCAACCGCACCTGACAGGCAAAAACAAAAACGCCGGGCTAAGCCCGGCGTTTTTGCATGTGCGTTGAATGGCAGCGGCATGGCTGCCCTTCGCGATTCTCAGGCTTTGCTGGAGTGCCGCTGCTGGCGCTCCATGTAACGTTCCACGTACGAGCATGACGGAATCACGGTGTAGCCCATGTCTTCTGCGTACTGCAACGCCTTCTCGGTCAGCGCCGCGGCAATACCCCGGCCCCGCAACGCATTGGGAACAAAGGTGCGGTAGATATCCAGGGTTTGCTTACCCAGGTCCATGTAGGTCAGGTAAGCACGATGACCGTCCACACTGGTCTCGAATTGATGACCAGCCTGGTCATGGTGGATGGACAACGCCTCGCTCATCACTACTCCTCGCGGGTCTTATGATTTGACCCCTACCTTACCGATGTTTATCCGGCGAAGGAACCTCTACGCCACCCCGTGCCCGTTTGGACAGCAAGAACAGCTTGGTCGTTCTCTGGCAAAAGAGCACGTACAAATAGTAGGCGCCCCGGGCCCGAATGCTCAAGGTGTCTGGTCGCAAAAATCGTGCACTAGCAGCCAGCGAACCAGGCTGCGGGCAGCGCCCTGAACACTTGCCGGATGTTGTAGAGCTAAGACGTTGGATGACACTTTAAGTCACCGTTAGTTCAACAAAAAAACACACTTGCTACACTAGATTACAGCCGCTGCGGCGGCGCCTTCACAGTTTTTTTACAAAGGCTGTGGCGGCCCCGGGACAGGCGTATTTTTTTGCAGTTCTTGCGCTCTGTCAGTTTACTTACTACAAGTAATGGGTACTATGTACACCGGCTAGTTTCTCTTTGCTGAGAGATGGCTATTTAATAGAAAGTCCTTGAAGGGGAACACGATGAACAACGTTCTGAAATTTTCTGCTCTGGCTCTGGCCGCAGTTCTGGCTACCGGTTGCAGCAGCGTATCCAAAGAAACTGAAGCTCGTCTGACCGCTACTGAAGACGCAGCTGCTCGTGCACAAGCTCGCGCTGACGAAGCCTACCGCAAAGCTGACGACGCTCTGGCTGCTGCTCAAAAAGCACAACAGACCGCTGACGAAGCTAACGAGCGCGCTCTGCGTATGCTGGACAAAGCCAGCCGTAAGTAATTATCCCTCGGGATTTTTATTTGGAGCCGACCCACTTGTGGGTCGGCTTTTTTATTGCCTGCAAGAAAGTAACCGACAGAAACGACGAGGCCTGCACAATGGCAGGCCTCGGATGCAACAACCCTGGGGGTTACTGCATGTCTAGCGGTACGCTTGAAACCATTGGCTGCTGGCCGGTGGTTGGCACGGCGATTTCCACCGGCATGCCGTCCTCAGCGGCAACCACGTCACGCACCATGTCCCAGTTCATGCGCAGGTTGTTGGCCAGGTCTTCGCGCTTGAGCAAGGCGTTGATCACTGCGGTGTGCTTGTCGACCACCGACGGATCGCCCTTGTCGTCCAGCGGCGTGTGCGCCTCGAGGTAGACCTTGCCAGCGCTGATACCGAACTTGTACGGCTCGTTGATGATGCGTACCGGAACACCGACCGGGGCCATCTTCGACAGCTCCAGCACGTTGTTGTTGAACATGCGGAAGCAACCGTGGCTGGTGCGCATGCCGATACCGAACTTCTTGTTCGAGCCGTGAATCAGGTAACCCGGTACGCCCAGGGTGAACTTGTAAGGACCCAGCGGGTTATCCGGGCCTGCCGGTACCACGGCTGGCAGGATGTCACCGTCTTCGGCGTGTTCCTTGCGGATCGAGGCCGGAGGCGTCCAGGTCGGGTTTGGCGTCTTGGCCGTGACCTTGGTATTGGCGATCGGCGATCCCCAGCCTTCACGCCCGATACCCAGCGGATAGGTATGCACTACGTTCTGCCCTTTCGGGTAGAAGTACATGCGGTACTCGGCGAGGTTGATGACGATGCCTTCGCGCGGGCCTGGCGGCAGGATGAAACGGGTCGGCAGGATGATCTCGGTGCCGGCGCCCGGCAGCCAGGGGTCGACGCCCGGGTTGGCGGCGATCATTTCCAGATAGCCCAGGTCGTTGGCCGTGCCGATATCGGCAAAGGTGTCTTCGTACTTGGCCTTGATCACTTGAACCTGACCAATGACATCTTCGCCCGGCGGTGGCAGGGGGAACTCCAGCGCAGCAACAGGACCTGCCGCCAGCAGGGCGGCCAGGGACAGGCAACGGGTGACGGCGGGAAAGCGCGGCAACATCCGGGAAATCCTTCGCTAATTCAGTGAGGTCAAGACGACGATTGTACACCGCCCCCGGCACAATCGGGAGTGATCCGGACGGAGGAAGGCGTTACAAGGGATGAAAGGTTATATCGGAGCGTTACAGTTCCGGCCACACAGGCCGCGTACCGCGGCGCTGGGCATCGAGAATGGCCCGGCACAGTGTGCACAGGCGCCGATCGCGGTAAATACCGCGCTCGACCGTGGACCAGCGCGGCTGCGCCGGCAACAAGGTGCCGCACAGCGTGCGGTCGGCCGAGCCTCCCAGCTCCAGCTGACGGGCCACAAGATGGACGCGGATCTCCTGGCAGGCGAACAGGTCAAGCTGTTCGTCAGGCTCGATCAATTGATAGGCAAACAGGGACCAGGCGGGACGCGGCATCGGGGGCTCCAAATCGGGGGCGCCACATTAGCCGAAAGCCGGTCAGTATAAAAGCATCAAAGCAGCGGTTTTAGCTGCGGCCAGGCATTTTCCAGCAAGCGCGCCTGGGCGCCCTGCCCCGGATGGATACCGTCGGCCTGCATCAGCTCGGGCACACCGCCCACCCCTTCGAGGAAAAACGGCACCAGCGGCACCTGTTTTTGCGTCGCCAGATTTTCATAAACCTGAGCGAACGCATCGGTGTAACGCTTGCCGTAATTGGGCGGTAAACGCATGCCCAGCAACAGCACCTTGGCACCGGCCGCGCGGGACTCATCGATCATCGAGGCAAGATTTTGTTGCAATTGCGTTGGAAGCTGCCCACGCAGGCCATCATTGCCACCCAGTTCCAGCACCACCAACTCCGGCTTGTGCTCTGCAAGCAGCGCTGGCAGCCGCGCCTGGCCGCCTGCACTGGTGTCGCCACTGATCGAGGCATTGACCACGGTGGCGTCGATTCCCTCGGTTTTCAGGCGTTGCTCCAGCAAGGCAACCCAGCCCTGGCGGGTATCCAGGCCGAAAGCGGCACTGATACTATCGCCGACAATCAGCACGGTACCCGCTGCTGCGCCCTGCGCCATGCACATCAAGGCCAGGCCAGCACTCAATAACCACACTCGCATCGGATTCTCCATGGGCCCCAGCATTCTCACTGCGCGGAACCTTAGCAAAGTGGTTCCCAGCGCGGAAGGCGACCTGACCATCCTGCACGAACTCTCACTGGAATTGAAACAGGGCGACAGCCTGGCCATTGTCGGGGCATCGGGTTCGGGCAAGTCGACCCTGCTCGGCCTGCTTGCCGGCCTGGACCTGCCCAGCGCAGGCTCGGTGACCCTCGCAGGCCACGACCTCGGCCCGCTGGACGAAGACCAGCGCGCGCGGGTACGTGCCGAACATGTGGGCTTCGTGTTCCAGTCGTTCCAGTTGCTCGACAGCCTCAACGCCCTGGAAAACGTCATGCTGCCCCTGGAACTGGACGGTCGCCGCGACGCCCGCGAACATGCCCGCAGCCTGCTCGAACGGGTCGGCCTGGGTCAGCGCCTGAGCCACTCGCCACGGCAATTGTCGGGTGGCGAGCAGCAGCGCGTGGCCATCGCCCGAGCCTTTGCCGCGGAACCTGCGGTGCTGTTCGCCGACGAGCCGACCGGCAACCTCGACAGCCATACCGGCGAGCGTATCAGCGACCTGCTGTTCGAGCTGAACAAGGAACGTGGTACCACCCTGGTACTGGTCACCCATGACGAACGCCTGGCCCAGCGCTGCCGCCGTCTGATCCGCCTAGACGCCGGCCACCTGGTCGCGCCGCTGGAGCCCTGATGGCCCGCCTGCCGTTTTTCCGCCTGTTCGCCCTGGCCCTGCGCCAGTTGCTGCGCGACGCCCGTGCCGGCGAGCTGCGCGTGCTGTTCTTCGCCCTGCTGGTGGCAGTGGCCGCCAGCACCGCCATCGGCTACTTCGGCGCCCGCCTTAACGGCGCCATGTTGCTTCGCGCCACTGAGTTCCTCGGCGCCGACCTGGTATTGCAAGGCAGCTCGCCAGCCCGGCCCGAACAGATCGCCAGTGGCAAGTCCGCCGGGCTGCTGCACGCCCAGGTGGTTGAATTCTCCAGCGTGATTGCCACCGATAACGGCATCCAGTTGTCGAGCATCAAGGCTGCCGACAACGCCTATCCACTGCGCGGCGAACTGCGCAGCGCTGCCGAACCCTATGCCAGTGAAACCAGCGGCAGCGGGCCGGCGCCGGGCGAGGCCTGGGTCGAACCGCGGCTGTTGGCGGCCCTGAACCTGAAGATCGGCGACAGTATCGACGTCGGCATGAAAACCTTGCGCATGAGCCGGGTGCTGACCTACGAGCCTGACCGCGCCGGCAACTTCTACAGCCTGACACCGCGCGTACTGATCAACCTTGCCGACCTCGACGCCACCGGCGTGGTGCAACCTGGCAGCCGGGTCAGTTACCGTGATCTCTGGCGCGGTGAACCCGAGGCCCTGGCCAGTTACCGAGACAGCATCAGCAAAGAGCTGGCGCCAAACCAGCGCCTGCTGGATTCGCGCGACGGTAACCGGCAGATCGGCGGTGCCCTGGGCAAGGCTGAACGCTATCTGAACATGGCCAGCCTGGTTGCGGTGCTGCTGGCTGGCGTCGCTGTGGCCTTATCTGCCAGCCGCTTTGCCACCCGCCGATTTGATGCCAGCGCCCTGCTACGTTGCCTGGGGCTGTCGCGGCGCCAGGCACTGAGCCTGTTCTGCCTGCAGCTGGCAATCCTCGGCAGCCTGGCCGCCTTGGGTGGCGCGTTGCTCGGCTGGCTGGCACAGCTCGGTCTGTTCAAGCTGCTGCAAGGCCTGATGCCCGCGCAGATCCCGCCCGGTGGGCTGGCCCCCGCGCTGGCCGGGATCGCTACCGGCATGGTCGCTCTGGCGGGTTTTGCACTGCCGCCACTGGCCGCCTTGGGCCGGGTGCCACCGCTGCGCGTGCTGCGCCGCGACTTGCTGCCGGTGCCAGCGAGTAGCTGGCTGGTGTACGGCGCCGCCCTGCTCACCCTGGGCCTGATCATGTGGCGTTTGAGCCTCGACCTGCTGCTGACCTTTGCCCTGCTCGGCGGCGGCCTGGTGGCGGCGGTACTCCTCGGCGGCCTGCTATTGCTCGGCCTGCGCAGCCTGCGGCGCTTGCTTGCCGGCTCGCCCCTGGCCTGGCGCCTGGGCCTGGGCCAACTGTTACGCCACCCGCTGGCAGCTGCCGGACAATCCCTGGCCTTCGGCCTGATCCTGTTGGCCATGGCGCTGATCGCCTTGCTGCGGGCCGAACTGCTCGACACCTGGCAAAACCAGTTGCCCAAGGACGCGCCGAACTACTTCGCCCTGAACATTCTGCCCGACGACAAAAACACCTTCGCCCAGCGCCTGAACGAATTTTCCGCCGAAGCCGCACCGCTGTACCCGGTCATTCCCGGACGTCTGACCGAAATCAACGGCCAGGCCGTACAGCAGATCGTCAGCAAGGAGTCCACCGGCGATCGCGCCGTACAGCGCGACCTGAGCCTGACCTGGGCCGCCGACCTGCCCCAGGGCAACACCCTTAGCGAAGGCCAGTGGTGGCAGGCCAGCAGTGGCAATGGCAATGGCAATGGCCTGCCCGGCGTGTCGGTTGAGAGCGAACTGGCGCAGAGCCTCAAGCTGAAACTTGGCGACCAGCTCACCTTCAGCATCGGTGGCCAGCAGCGCCAGGCGGTGGTCAGCAGCCTGCGCACAGTCAACTGGGACAGTTTCCAGCCGAACTTCTACATGATCTTCCAGCCCGGCACGTTGCAGAATTTGCCCACCACCTACCTGACCAGCTTCTTCCTCGCCGCCGGCCACGATCAGCAGGTGGTGGCATTGTCGCGGGCGTTCCCGGCAGTCACCATCCTGCAGGTCGATGCACTGCTCGAACAGCTACGCAGCATCCTCGCCCAGGTCACCCTGGCGGTTGAGTATGTGCTGTTGTTTGTCCTTGCGGCGGGGCTGGCAGTGTTGTTTGCCGGCCTGCAGGCGACACTGGACGAGCGCATTCGCCAAGGCGCCCTGTTGCGTGCGCTGGGCGCCGGGCGCAGCCTGCTGATCAAGGCCCGACGCATCGAGTTCGGCTTGCTGGGTGCCGCCAGCGGTTTACTGGCGGCCATCGGCTGTGAGCTGATCACCCTGCTGCTGTACCGCTACGCCTTCGACCTGAGCTGGAGTCCGCACCCCTGGTTGCTATTGTTGCCGGTTATTGGCGCTTTGCTGGTGGGCGGTGCCGGGGTCTACGGCACTCGCCGTGCACTCAATGCCAGCCCGCTTAAAGTACTGCGTGAAGGCTGACAGAAAGCAGGTGGTATTGGCGGGATATCGTTAGAATCCGTACATCTCTCGCCATACCGACCCCATGAAGGACCAAGCGTGGCTACAAACATCATCACCCGAGAAGGTTACGAGGCGCTGAAAAGCGAGCTGGATCACCTTTGGCGCACTTACCGCCCCGAGATTACCGCCAAGGTTGCCTGGGCCGCGTCGCTGGGCGACCGCAGTGAAAACGCCGACTATCAGTACAACAAGAAGCTGTTGCGGGAAATCGACAGGCGCGTGCGCTACCTGCGCAAACGCCTGGAGGACGCAAAAGTCGTCGATTATTCGCCTGAACAGGAAGGCAAGGTGTTCTTCGGCGCCTGGGTAGAGATCGAGAACGACGAAGGCGAGACCAAGACCTTCAGGATCGTCGGCTACGACGAGATCTATGGTCGAAACGACTACATCTCAATTGACTCGCCCATGGCCCGCGCGCTGCTGAAGAAAGGTAAAGACGACGAGGTAGTCGTGCAGACACCCAATGGGGAAGCGACCTGGTACATCAACAGCGTCACCTATAAACCACCGGGTTCAAACAAAGAGGCGTAACAGCGTCATGTGTTTGCTGGCGCAGCGTGACTCGTGCCGGCCTTTGACCAGTCCCATGAAAGTGCCTCTGGCACCTGGAACAGCGGACAAACACAACAATACGGTCTGAACCCTCATGCATGCCCAACGAAAAGCGCTGCACAACGAGCTGCATGCTCGCCCGTCGCTGTATTTCGACGAGCCGGCTCATGTTTACCATCTGGCCTTTCTCGGCACTGCCGCTCAATGCAATGCCCTGCTGCAGCGCTGCACTCCCGACACCTTCGCGCCTGAAGCGACGCAAGGCATCACTCAGTTCCATGGCCATCCGTTCAAGTGGGAGCGCCATGCCGAATTCTTTACCCTGACCCTGGTGGTGCCCGCAGACAGTAGCGAGCTGAACTGGCGCTCGCTTCCCGAGTTGCTGGCACAGGCGATCGAGCCCTTCGAAGACCTGATCATCAATGCTGTGCAAGTGGTGGTGCGCGATGAAAACGGGCTGGACCTCAGCCGCTATGGTTTCAAGGACCCCTGCGGCTCCTGTGTCGGCGGTGGCGATGCCGTGGTCTGGAGCGATTTTCGCCTGACCGAAGACGGCACCAATCGCTTTCTGTTCATCAACCGCCGGCTCAATGCCTATCGCCAGGGCCGCATGATCCGCCGTCTGCTGGAGATTGAGACCTACCGGATGATGGCCTCGTTAAGCCTGGACACCGCCAAAGCCTTGAGCGGTCAACTGGATGCCTATGACCGCAGCCTGGTCAGCTTGTCGGAACGCAACGTGGCCAGCGACGGTGGCAATGCCAAGGCCTTGCTGGAAGATATCGCCCAGCTGTCACGCCAGGTGGTCGGCAGCACGGTGAAAAGCCGTCACCGTTTCAGCGCCACCCAAGCCTACGCACAGCTGGTGTTCGAACGCATGGGCGAACTGCGCGAAAGCCATGTCGGCGACTGCCAGCGCCTGGGTATATTCATCGAGCGCCGCTTCAAACCCACCGTGCGCTATTGCGCTGCCACCGAGCAGCGTCTGGAGCAACTGGCCGAAGGCGTCGCCAACCTTGGCGATCTGCTGCAAGCGCGGGTACAGGTGGAAATGGAAGAACAGAACGCCGAAATCTTGCGCAGTCTCAATGCCCGCGCCGAATCGCAGATCAAGATCCAGCGGGCGGTGGAAGGCCTGTCGATCATTGCCATCACCTACTACCTGCTGAGCCTGTTCAAACTGGTCTATGCCGGTTTGCATACCCTCGGCGCACCACTTTCAGCACGCGATGCGCTACTGGCAATGGCGCCGGTAGCGATCCTTATCTTGCTGGTGATCTTGCTGCGGATCAGAAAAGCCAAGGCACATTGAACTGCCCTTGCCCAACAGCGGAATCAACCGCGGGTGATCAAGCCTTGTCGCGCAACGCGGGTCAGGTGCCCGATCACCTCGGCGGCGTCTTCAGCGCTGGGCGACTGAATCACAGCCAGGTCGAAGCGGTCGCTGGCGAACTGGTCAAGGGAAGCGCGGGTGTCGGCGAACTGAATCAGAAATGCTGTGGCGCTGCCTTTGCGGCGCGGCCAGCCATCGAGAAATCGCAGGAGTGTAGGTTGGTGGCTACCGCCCAGCAAAATGCGCGGCACACGGGTGGCCTGGCTGGCAGGCAGAGGGGTCAGACAGACACTGGTACGTGGACAACTCATGGAGTAATTCTCCGCCTCGCAGATCCCGCTGGGCTGCGGTGGGAGGCGTCACCGAACCAGCGTTTTAGCGGTATTCGGTGAACCACATCGGGTTCTCCTGCGCCCCGCAAGTAGCTGTTTAAATCGGCGCAAGTCAGCATCCTAGAGAAGCGGCGGGCGGAATGTCAACCCGCACCAAGGTCGTTGCCACACAAAAAACAAGAGCGAAGCGAATTGTGCTCTTGCTCTGCTTTTGATCTTGATCCACCCGCCCCGTTAACCAGTAGGGCTGAGTGGAGGTGTCGTGGAGGGGCTAGCGCGCAGCGCCTTCGGCGTTAGCCGAAGTTGCGAAGCGTAGAGTTGCTCGCAATGCCCCGTAGCGACGCCGGAGCGAAGGGACCCGAAGCGCAGCGTAGGGCCCCTGGTGGGGCGAGAATTTTTTGCTGGAACTGTCCCATGACAACGGACGCCAAGAAGCGATACTTACATCGCTAACTTGGAGGTTCCCATGTACCCACCAAATCGCCGTAGCTACACCGACGAATTCAAGGCCCAAGCTGTTGCACTGGCTGAAACGGTCGGCAGAACCGAAGCCGCTCGTCAGCTAGAGATGTCTGTTAAGACGCTGGATAACTGGGTCGATGCGTCACGCAAAGGTCTTCCGTTGAGTTCACCGGAGCGTCAACCTGTTACCAAGGAGAGCAGCGAGCTGGCGCGATTACGGGCCGAGAATGCTGAACTCAAAATGGAGCGTGAAATCCTAAAAAAGGCGGCGGTATTCTTTGCCAAAGAGTCCAGGTGAGATACGCCTTCGTCGCTAAAGAGCGGGCTCAGTTCCCGGTGCGTTTGTTGTGCCGGGTGTTGGGCGTGTCAGCTTCAGGATTTTACGATTACCTAAACCGCCCGGTTCGCCCAGATCCAGACAAACAGATTCGAATTGATCTGCGCAGGATCCATGCCGCCAGTCGAAGCACCTATGGGCGGCCACGGTTGGTCGAGGCATTGCGTCAGATACCTCATCGAGTCGGCCACAAACGGGTTACGCGGCTGATGCACGAGGAAGGTATCCATGGCAAACCCAAGGCTCGCTTCCGGCCCCAGACCACGGACAGTCGCCACTTCCAGCCTGTCGCACGCAATGTGCTTGACCGTCAGTTTTCGGTACAGAGCGCCAATCCAGCCTGGGTGAGCGACATCACCTACATTTCAACCCGAGAAGGCTGGCTGTACCTGGCGGTGGTCTTAAGCATCCAGACCCGCCAGGTGCTGGGCTACAGCTTGGCGGACAGGATGCCGGATGATTTGGTTGAGCGCGCATTTATCAACGCTTGGAACGCCAGTTTGGGGCCTTCTGGGGTTGTGTTCCATTCCGACCAGGGACGCCAATATACGAGCAGCAAATTTCGCCAAGCATTGGCCGAAAAAGGCTTTACGCAGAGCATGAGCCGCAAAGGAAACTGCTGGGACAATGCCGTCGCTGAAAGCTTTTTCGCTACGCTTAAGAAGGAAGAAGCAAGCGGGGTCTATCAGAGCAAGAGGCTAGCTTATGGGGCAATCGCGAGCTACATCCATGGTTTCTACAACAGCAGTCGGCTGCATTCGGCGTTGGGTTATCGTTCACCGAACGCTTATGCAAAGGGCTTGAGGCGGAATCCTTAACACCCAGCTTCTTGGCGTCCGTTGCCAAGGGACAGTTCCATGCTTACTTTTTTTTCGACTGAAAAAAAGTAAGCCGCCGTAAGGGCGGAAAGGTGATTCCGCGCCACCCTGGCAAATGGATATGCTCAAAAAATACTGGGCAATCAAAGGCCTCATCGCGGGGCAAGCCCGCCCCTACCGGGCCAGCTTGCTCCGCTTAGCCTCCAGCGACTCCCGCTCACGGTCGAATGCCAGGAAGTACTTGTTAACGCTGTTGACGTAACTGACCGGCCCCATCCCCACCTGCTCCATGGCGATACGCTCGGTCTGGAAAAACCACTGATTGCCGTTCAAACCCCGGCGCCGCGCTTCTGCCCGCATTGCCTGAACCCGCTCCGGTCCCAGGTTGTAGGCCGCCAGGGTAAAGGCCATACGCTCGCGCTCATTAAGCTGGTTACTGGAAAAGAATTTGCGCCGAATCATCGCCATATAGCGCGCACTGGCTTGCACATTGCCATCGACATTACTGATGTTGCTCACCCCCACCCGCTGCGCCGCGCTGGAAGTGATCTGCATCAACCCATGGGTTCCCCCGGCACCTCGGGCCGCAGGGTTGAGCGAAGACTCCTTGAAGGCCACCGCGGCCAGGTTCAACCAATCGATATTCTGTTCACTGGCATGACGCTGCAACACCGGTCGCAGCGCTTCCAGCCGTTTGCGGTCATTGCGCGCCAACGGATTGTGCACCCGGTACAGGCGCCGATAGATACGCTCGAATGCCGCATCCTGGTTCTCCGGCGGCCGGTAGCCCTGCAAGAAGCGGTCGACACTGGCGTGCAACATCACCGCATCGCGCCGCACGTACCAACGCATCGCCTCCGGGGCGGCAACCTGCACTTTGCGATCGATACGCAGCTTGGGCATGACCCTGGCCCAACGCTCGGCGATTGGCTGCTCGACGACTGTCAGATGAAAAATCCCGGCCTGGACCATTTCCAGAACATCTTCCACCGCCAATGTCGGATCGACCCATTCGACCTTGATCGGCGGCAGCTTGCGCAGGGCCAGCTTCTGGTTGATTTCATGCAGGGTATCGCCGACGGCGCTGGCACTGGTCAGGGCCAGGGTCCGCCCGGACAACTGCTCGACCCGCTGAAAGCTGCGTTCACCCTTGCGTCCCACCAGCACCATGGGCACGTTGTCCACCACCGGATCGCTGGCCACCAGACCACGGGTAGAAGTTGGGTCAAGCAGTTCGCCCGGCGCCACCAGATCGGCTTCGCCACGCTGCAGCGCTGCCAGCAGTTGCTCTTTGGCCCGCGGAATGATTTTCAGGCGAATTTCCTGGCCATCGCGGGCGCGGCCATTGAGGTAGTGCTCAAAGGCACGCAGCCGGTGATATTCCACGCCCACCGGCTCGCCTTTGACTTCGCCGGAGCTGTTGCGGCTCTGGTTGACCAGCACCTTGAGGACCCGGCTGCTGCGAATCTGCGCCAGGTCGCGGGCCTGGGTTTTGCTCACCGTTTGTTGCGGACCGGGCAGGCGCGCGCTGGCCGGGCCTGCCAGAAGCAGCCCAAAGCCCAGCACGATCAACAAAAACAGCGCTCGGGTCATCCGTATCAAGGTCCGCGCGTGTGGGGTTGGCGTCATAGCCTGCGGTCACTCCATGACAATTGACCGCAAAAGACCACGACAACTCGTTGAAGTTCTTCGATTTATCGAAATTACTCGAGCTTTGCTATGCTGGCCGGCCAGCGGCCTGAGGTAGCACCATGCAACTCATCGACATCGGCGTCAATCTGACCAACCCAAGTTTTGCCGACAAACACCAAGCGATTCTCGAGCGCGCCGAGGCCGCCGGCGTGGTGCAAATGATGGTTACCGGCACCAGCCTGGAAGGTAGCGAACAGGCGCTGGAGCTGTGCCTGGCGCTGGATGAAAGTGGCCAACGGCTGTTCAGCACCGCCGGTGTTCACCCTCACGATGCCAGCCATTGGAGCAGCGACAGTGCCCGGCAGATGCGGGCCTTGCTGGAGCAGCCCCGGGTGCTTGCGGTGGGCGAATGCGGCCTGGATTTCAACCGTGATTTCTCCCCTCGTCCACAGCAGGAGAAAGCCCTGGAGGAACAACTGGCGCTGGCGGTTGAATTACAGATGCCGGTATTTCTCCATGAACGTGATGCCAGCGAGCGCCTGCTGGCGATCCTCAAGGACTACCGTGACCGCCTGCCCGCCGCGGTGGTGCATTGCTTTACCGGCGAACGCGCCGCGCTGTTCGGCTACCTCGATCTCGACCTGCACATCGGCATCACCGGCTGGATCTGCGACGAGCGCCGTGGCACCCACCTGCACCCATTGGTGAGCAGTATTCCCCAGGGCCGGCTGATGCTCGAAAGCGATGCACCGTACCTGTTGCCGCGCAGCCTGCGGCCAAAGCCCAAGAGCGGCCGCAACGAGCCGGCATTCCTCACTGAAGTACTGCGCGAAGTTGCCTTGCACCGGAACGAAAGCACCGAGCATCTGGCAGCCCATACCACCGCCTGTGCACGCGCCTTCTTTACCCTGCCCGCGATTATTTGACGCATATCAAGGCGCACCCCTGCTCGGTTCGGCACAATGATGGCACCTTGCCAACAATGTTTCCGCTCAATCAGAGAAGACCTTCCATGGGTGCCTGGCTTAGCAATATCTCCCTGAAATACAAATTCTGGGCCGTCAATGCGGTGGCCTTCGTCACAACCCTGTTCCTGGTGCTGTATGCCGTGCACCTGGAGCAACAGGCCAGGGCGCAGGAAGCCCAGGCCAAGGCCCAGTCCGAGGCTCAGTTGCTGGCGGCCTGGCCGGCTGGCCAGGCCCTGCCGCAAAACCCGCTGTGGCTGCAGTACACCCCGGGGCAAGTGCCCTTGTTTGCCGATCACAACCTCGAAGCCCTGGCCAGCGCTCAGGGCTGGGTCGAGCTGCAGGGGCTGGCCCTGACCGGCACCGATCCACTGAGCGGCGCCCAGGTAATCAGCCGCGACGGCCAGCAAATTGCCGTTCTCGCCCCCTCCCCCAGCCTGCTTCAGGTGTTTACTGACCGCTTCACCAACTACGCGGTTTGCGTGCTGATCCTGATGCTGGCAATGCTCTGCGCCTCGCAGTTGCTGATCCGCTTCCTGCTCAGCCAGCTCAACACCCTCAAGGACGTGATGCTGCATGTCGAAAAGACCGGCGACCTCTCAGCCCGGGTGCCCTTGTCCTGTGGCGATGAAGTCGGGCAGATGGCCAGCGCCTTCAACGCCATGCAGACCACCTATCACCGCGTGGTCAACACCGTGGCGCGTACCGCCGCCCAGCTCGACTCCGGTGCCGCGCGCCTGGCCGCGAGCATGAACGACGTGCGCCACGGCATGCTCGGCCAGCAGAGCGAAACCGATCAGGCCGCCACCGCGATCAACGAGATGTCGGCCACGGTTTATCACATCGCCCAGCATGCCGGCGCCACCCGCGACTTGTCGCAGACTGCCGACACCCTGGCCGGCAGCGGCCAGGAAGTGGTCAGCCGCGTACAGACCTCGATTTCCGGATTGTCCAGCGGCGTGCAGCAGACCGCCGAAATGATTCGCCAGCTGGCCGAGGACAGCCAGAAAATCAATGGCGTGGTCGGCGTGATTCACAGCATTGCCGAGCAGACCAACCTGCTGGCCCTCAACGCGGCCATCGAAGCTGCCCGTGCTGGCGACCTGGGTCGTGGCTTTGCCGTCGTCGCCGATGAGGTGCGCAACCTGGCCAAGCGTGTGCAGGCCTCCACCGATGAAATCACCACCATGGTTGCAGCGCTGCAGGCAGGCACCCGTGATGCAGTGGATTTCATGCAGGAAAGCTCGTTCAAGGCTGACGATTGCGTCCAGCAGGCTCAGGAAGCCGGTGCCGCCCTGGCCGAGATCACCAGTGCGGTCGCACAGATGCGTGAAAGCAATACACAGATTGCCGTTGCCGCCGAGCAGCAAAGCCAGGTGGCCGAAGAAATGAATCGGGCGGTGGTGAGTATTCGCGACGTCACCGAAGAGACCGTTCAGCAGACCGTCGACTCGGCCACCACCAGCAGCGAACTGGCCACCCTGGCCGGTGAATTGAACAAGGCCATTGGCCAACTCAAGCTATAAGCCCGATAGCCGGCGCTCATTGGCCCCCTGACGGGGGCCGCACTATTCTTCAGACATGGCCCTGAGGAGTTTCCCATGAGCAAACGCTTGCCTAACCTGCACGCCTGGCAATGGCGTGGCTACCACCACAATCACCGCAACCCGACCAACCTGGTGTTGCACCTGATCGCTGTGCCGCTGTTCATCCTCGGCGTGCTACTGGTGCTGTCCGGATTGTTCTCGCTGGATCTGGGGCAATTGGCCGTCGGCATCATTGCCCTGATCGCAGGCCTTGGTCTGCAGCGCCATGGCCATCGCCTGGAAGCCGAACAACCGGAACCCTTCAGCGACCGCAAGGACGCCATCGGCCGGTTGTTGGTGGAACAGTTCATCACCTTTCCGCGCTTTGTGCTCAGTGGCGCCTGGTGGCGCGCCTGGCGCAAGCGCCATCGTCACTAGGCGAACACGGTAACCGTTTGCCGGCTGATGGCCAGCAACTCACCTGAAGCCGTCCACAGGGCGGCTGCCGCGTGCCCGTAGCCATCGCGGGCATACTCAGTCTGCACACAGTACTTGCACCAGTCCTGGGTGGTCAGGCTCGCCACCGGCTGAATGAATTCGATGGTCCAGGTCAGGGTGCTGCCGGCCGCAGGCTTGTTCAGGTGCGACAACAAGCTGGGTGGCCAGGCATCGACCAGCGCCAGCAGATGCGCTTCACTCAGGGTTTCGTCACCGCCTTCGTCACGCAAGCGCACCCAACCGCCCATGCTGCGCGAGTGATTGTTGCTGAACGGAATCCCGCCAATTGCCCAGCGCAGGGACACATGCTGCATGAACTCAGGGGTCACGCCTTTGATATAGGGGAGCTCGCTGGAGGCAGCCTCAAGGCTGCTCATCTCCACCGCAGGCAATGCCGGAAGATTGACCACTGAATCGCGTCCGCCACCGAAACTGCCCTGTATCAGGGTCACTACCTGGCCATTTTGCACCGCGCGGCCCAACAAGGAGCTGACCGCTTTGCCCTCGCGCAGCAGCTCGACCTCAAAACTGATCGGCACTTCGGGCTCGGCCGGGCCAACGAAGGTGATCGCCAGGGAACGCACCGGACGACCGGGCGAAGTCTTGGTGAGCATGGTTTCGTAGAGCAGGGCCGCCATCAGGCCACCGAAACAGGCGCGCCCTTGCGCCCAGCTGGCTGGAATGGTTACCGCCTGGGGATGCAGGCGGACCGTCTTGAGCAATTGCGAGAAATTCATGCCGACCTCATCCGTGGGAAAAGGCCGATCTTAACCAGCAGAGGCGCCAGCGGCAGCCCGCATTTGCGCCATATCAGCGGCTTATCGCCGCACCAGCAGCGTTTGCAAGCGCTCCAGGGTGACATCGGCTCGCTGTTCGGCGTCCTGCAGCTGGGCTTGCCAGTGCTCGACACAAGGCGCCAGGTCTCGCTGTTGCCCGGCCTGCAGCAACCATTGCAGAAGATCGTGCCAACTACCCAGGTCGCTTTGCGCACGCTTGAGCAAGCACTGCAAACGGCGCCCGGCATGCTCCAGTTGCGGGTAGGCTTCAGCCGCATAACGCACACGCTTGATCAGCAAACGCAGGCGATGACGGTCATGGGCCGGATCCTGCAGCGCTTCGCGCAGCTGCTTCCACTGCTTTTCCAGGCGCTTGTCGATGCGCTTGTGCAGTTTACGGATCAAGCCTTCACGCTCGGCGGCCCGCAGGAAAATCGGAAAGGCATCGACAATCGCCAGCAGCCGACCCAGCTCGGCACTCTCGGCTACGCTGGCGAAAGTTTCCCGGCGGTGAGCCAGACGCACTTGCGCCGCCGCCAGCTGATCGCGCTCAAGCAACTGCGCGGCCAGCACCTCGCGGTCACGCAGCGGGGTGGTCAGATTACCCAACGCCTGCGCCGCGCCTTCCAGCTGCTCGACCCCTGGCAACTCACGCAGTGGTCGCAGCAAGCTGCGCAAGCGACGCGTGGCAATCCGCAGGTCATGCAGTGCCTCGCTGTCGGTATCACCCGCCAGCCGTGCCTGGCAAGCAAGCAGGCGAACCTGCAGGGCCAGTACCTGGGCAATCACATGGTCAAGCATGGCTGACATGGTGTTCTCCTGTATCAGCGACCGGCGCGGGATTCATGAATGTAGAAACGCGCTTTTTCAGCTTTATTGCTGCACCCTTCGAACGCTTCGAACTGCTGCTGGGTTTTGGCCCCGGTCAACAACGAAAGCGCCTTGGAATAACTGACAGTACCAGCAAAGCCTTCAGCCTTGGCCAGATCAAGTTCCTTCCAGGCCGAGTCCAGCTGATTGGCACAACTGTCGCGATAGGCTGTCTTGCCAGCACAACCGGTCAGGAGCAGAGCAATCAGGGGCAGGCAAATCCAGGCTTTCATCGGTGATTCCTCAAAAGAAAAGTGCAAAGTGGCGTGTTCGACGGCTACAAAGAAGAAAAGTGCCCTGCAAAGCGTAGCGCAGCGCGGATGACGATTGAAGCACAGACGCGAATGGGCGCATTGTTAGACCATCGACGCATTACAACCGGGAGCCATCATGAGCAAACGCGTGGCATTGGTACTGGGCTCGGGCGGAGCTCGCGGGTATGCGCACATTGGGGTGATCGAAGAACTGGAACGTCGCGGCTATGACATCGCCTGTGTCGCCGGTTGCTCCATGGGGGCGGTGATTGGCGGCATCTATGCGGCGGGCAAGCTTGAGGAGTATCGCAACTGGATCGAGAGCCTCGACTACCTGGACGTGCTGCGTCTGGTGGATGTGAGCTTTCGCCTGGGGGCGATCCGTGGCGAGAAAGTCTTCGGGCAGATCCGCAAGATCGTCGGCGAAGTGAATATCGAAGAACTGCGTATCCCCTACACGGCAGTGGCCGCCGACCTCACCAACCAACAGGAAATCTGGTTCCAGGAAGGCTGCCTGCACCAGGCCATGCGCGCCTCGGCAGCGATCCCCAGCCTGTTCACCCCGGTGGTGCAAGGTAACCGCATGCTGGTCGACGGAGGCATTCTCAACCCGTTGCCGATCATTCCGGTGGTCTCCAGCCACTGCGACCTGATCATTGCCGTGAACCTCAACTCGACCAACCAGAAGCAGTACCAGCTACCAGTTATCGAACGCCCAGCGGCCTTCAAACTGCGTTTCGACAACCTGATCAGTTCCCTGGGTTCACACCTGCCGTTCCGGCGCAAACAGGCCGAACAGCTGATGCGCATCGAGCAGGAACTCGCACCACAGGCCGTACATATCCCCAATCCCTGGCTCAGCGATGCTGCCAACCCCGAAGCCCAGCAACCGGCTGCAGCGCCGGAGAGTGATGGCGCACCGAAGTCGGCGGCCGGCTCGTTCATCATCGACAACGTCGGCCCCGCGTCACTGCTGGATTTGATCAACCAGAGCTTTGAAGTGATGCAGACCTCGCTGGCCCAGTACAAGATCGCTGGCTACCCGCCGGACGTGCTGATCAACGTCCCCAAGCGCGTGTGTCGTTTTTTCGAGTTTTACAAAGCGCCGGAGCTGATCGCCCTGGGCCGGGAGATTGCGCGCGATACCATGGAGAACTACGAGGCGGAGCGGCGCTGATTGTTTACCTTCATCGCGGGGCAAGTCGAGTCGTCGCACCGCCGCTCCCACAATGGTCGAGGTGCACCTGTGGGAGCGGGCTTGCCCCGCGATGAACAATATAAAACTCAGCCCTGCTCCGGCCCCACCAACCGATACCCGACCCCAGGCTCGGTAATAATGAAGCGTGGCGCCGTCGGGTCATCACCCAGCTTCTGCCGTACATGGGCGACTACAATGCGCAAGTAATGGGTGTCGTCGACATGGGTCGGCCCCCAGATGTCCTTGAGCAGTTGCTGCTGGGTAATTACCCGTCCCGGATGCGTGGCCAGCTGCGCCAACAGCGCATATTCCTTGCGGGTCAGGGCCACCTCGACACCGTCCAAGGTGACCTTGCGAAAGGCCAGGTCAACCGTCAAGGGACCGAAACTTGGCGCGACATCCGTTGCCGCAGCCTGAGGCGCCTGACGCAACAACGCGCGCACCCGGGCCAGAAACTCCTGGATGCCGAACGGCTTGGTCACGTAGTCGTTGGCGCCGTTATCAAGGGCCTCGACTTTCTGGATTTCACTGGCACGCACTGACAACACCAGCACCGGCACCGGGCTCCATTCGCGCAGTTCGCGCAGTACCTGCTGACCGTCCATGTCCGGCAGGCCAAGGTCGAGCACCACCAGGTCGGGGCGGGCCAGCGCGGCCTGGGTCAGGCCCTCGGCACCGCTGGCCGCCTCCACTACCTTATAGCCCTGGGAACTGAGGCTGATGCGCAGGAACTTGCGGATCTGTGGTTCATCATCGATGACCAGAAGGGTGGCAATCTGGCTCATGGCGCTTCGCTTTCAGGCTCGGGCGGGGTCGGAAGCGGCAAGCATAATGTGATGCAGGTGCCGTGACCATCGATACCCTCACCCACCAGAATATGCCCGCCGTGCGCCCCGATCATGCCTTGGCAGATGGCCAGGCCAAGGCCGGTGCCCTGCCCGCCGCGATCACCTCGGGCAGCGGTGTAGAACATGTCGAAGATCTTCTCGCGATCAGCCGCTGGAATACCTGGGCCTTCATCGCTGACCGCAAAGCGCAACTGTTCATCGTCAGCCGACACCTGCAACTGCAGGCGGCCGTTGACCGGCGAAAAGCGCGCGGCGTTCTCCAGTACATTGACCAACGCCTGCTCGATCAAGGCGGCATGCACAAACAGCAACGGCAAACCGTCCGGCACCTCGGTGGATACCTGCAACGGCGCCAGCACCACCCTTAGGCGGTTGAGTGCACTGCCGACGATATCGGTGGGCGCCACCCAGTCACGGGCCAGTTTCAGGCCGCCATGACCCAGGCGGGTCATGTCCAGCAGGTTCTGGATATAACGGTCCAGGCGTTCGGCTTCATTGCGCGTGCCTTCAAGCAACTCCTGGCGGTCGGCCTGAGGGATCGCTTCGCCCAGGGCCAGAAGGCTGTCGATACTGCCGCGCATGGCAGTCAAGGGTGTGCGCAGGTCATGCGACACTGACGCCAGCAAAGCACTGCGCAGTTGCTCGGTTTCGCCATGCAGGCGCGCCGCTTCCAGTTGCTCAGCCAGCCGCGCCCGGGCCAGCGCCTGGGCCAGCGGCTGACTGAGTGCCTTGAGCAGACGCCGGCGCTGCGCGGTGAGGCTCTGGCCCTGCCGCGGACGCACGCCAAGCAGAGCCAGCGGTTGTTCTTCCACCGACAACGGCCACCACCACCAACGGCCATTGGGCAAGGTATCACTGCCCAGGCCTGCGGCCTGATCGTGCTGCCAGGCCCAGTCGGCTGCGGCCCGCTCGTTGTCGTTGAACTGCACGCTGGCAGCACTGGCAACCTGCAAGCGCCCTTCCACATCGCGCTCAAGCAGGCACACCTGCAAATCGTTCCAGCCATCCAGATGTTGTCCGGCGGCATTGAATACCGCCTGGCGGTCAGTGGCGGCGGTCAGTTTGCGTGACAGATCAAGCAACTGATTGGTCTGTTCCTGCGTCTCGCGCAGCGCCTGCAGCTGCCGACGCTGGCGGGCAGCCAAGTTGCCGGTCAGCGCCGCCATCAACAGAAAAAACAGCGAGGTCAGCACATCTTCTTCACGCTGGATGCTGAAGGAGAAGTTCGGCGGAATGAATAGAAAGTCATAGGTCAGGAACGACATCGCCGCACAAGCCAGCGCCGGGCCCAGACTACTGCGCACGGCCACCAGCAACACCGCGGCAAGAAACACCAGCGAGATGTTGGGCAAGGCCAGAACACCGGAAACGCCCCAGGAAATCCCCGCTGCGAGCACGGTGGCGACCAGCGCCAACAGGTAGTGGCGCCAGACCCAGACCTTTTTCACCGCCGCACTCTGCGGTTCGGGGCGCTCGTCGCGGTCGAGCACGTTGATTTCCAGGCCATGGGCCTCACGCAACAAGCGCGTGGCCACGCCGGCACCGAACAAGCGCCGACGCAAGCGATCCCGGGACTGGCCGACCAACACCAGGTTGGCGCGACGTTCGAGGGCGTGCTGGATCAGGGTTTTCGCCACTTCACCGGCGCGCAGCAACACCACTTCGCCACCCAGGCGCTCGGCCAGTTGCTGGGCTGCCTGCAAACGCTGACGGGCGGTTTCGTCACGCAGCTTGCCGTTATCGACATGCACCAGGCTCCAGGGCAGATGACGACGCTGAGCCACCCGGCTGGCATGGCGCACCAGACGCTCGGCCTGGGCATCGCCATCCACCCCGACCAGCAAACGCCCGCGCAACGAGGGCGCATCCTGGCCGAGCTGACGGTAACCGTGCGCCAGGTCGGCATCGACCTGGGCCGCCGCCGTCTGCATGGCCAGCTCGCGCAAAGCGGTGAGGTTGGTCTGGCTGAAGAAGGCATCGATTGCCGCCCGCGCCTGCTCCGGCACATAGACCTTGCCTTCGCGCAGGCGCTCAAGCAGCTCGCGCGGCGGCAGGTCTATCAGGACCAGTTCGAAGGCTTCCTGCAGCACCCAGTCCGGCAAGGTTTCACGCACTTGCACGCCGGTGATGCCGCGCACCTGGTCGTTGAGACTTTCCAGGTGCTGAACGTTGACGGTGGTGTAGACATCGATACCGGCAGCCAGCAGTTCCTGCACATCCTGCCAGCGTTTGGCGTGGCGACTGCCGGGCGCGTTGCTGTGGGCCAGTTCGTCGACCAGCGCCAGTTGCGGCGCGGCCTTGAGCAGGCCATCGAGGTCCATCTCTTCCAGCTGCACACCGCGATACTTCGAGCGCACCAGAGGTTGTTGCGCCAACCCGGCGAGCAAGGATTCGGTTTCAGCCCGGCCATGGGTTTCGACCACCGCCGCCAGCACCTGCACACCCTGGCGCACCTGGGCATGGGCGGCCTGGAGCATGGCGTAGGTCTTGCCCACCCCCGGCGCTGCGCCCAAAAACACCTTGAGCCTGCCGCGCCCTTCGCGCGGCAGCCCGGCCAACAACGCATCAGCGCGTTCGGAGTTGCTATCGCTCACTGCATGTCCTTAATTCGAAGCCGGGGCCAGCCGCTCCAGGGCGGCGTTCAAGGCCAGTACATTGACCACCGGCGGACCGATCAATGGCTGCAGGGTGGACTGCTCGACCAGGGCTTGCAAGGCCTGCGTGCCAAGCTGCCGCGCTGCCGCTACGCGCGGCAGCTGATAAGCCACTGCGGCTGGCGACAAATGCGGGTCCAGGCCACTGCCGGAGGTGGTCAGCAGGTCCAGCGGCACCGGCCCTTGCGCCTCGATATATTGCTGCGCGGCGCTGTCGTCGATGCGCTGGGCCAGCGCCGGGTTGCTCGGCGCCAGGTTGCTGGCACCACTGGCGACGGTGGCATAGTCAGCCGCCGATGGCCGCGCGTGGAACCAGGCATCGCCCTTGAACGCCTGGGCGATCAGCAGCGAGCCGCGCACCTGGCCCTGGTCATCGCGCAGCAGGCTGCCGTTGGCCTGCTCGGGGAAAGCCACCTGGGCCACCCCGGTGACCACCAGCGGGTACACCGCACCGGTGATCAGGGTCATCAGCAGGATCAGGCTTGTGGCCGGACGTAGATAAGTAGTCATGGTCATCTCCTTGGTATCAGACCAGATGCAAAGCGGTGAGCAGCATGTCGATCAGCTTGATCCCGGCGAACGGCACGATCAGCCCGCCCACGCCGTAGATCAGCAAATTGCGGCGCAGCAGGTGGGCAGCACTGGCGGCCTGCACCCGCACACCGCGCAGGGCCAGAGGGATCAGCACGACGATGATCAGTGCGTTGAAAACAATCGCCGAGAGAATCGCGCTCTGCGGGCTGGTCAGCCGCATGAGGTTGAGCACACCCAGTTGCGGATAGATCGCCGCAAACAGCGCCGGGAGAATGGCGAAGTACTTGGCCACGTCGTTGGCAATCGAGAAGGTGGTCAAGGCGCCGCGGGTCACCAGCAGTTCCTTGCCGACCTGGACCACATCCAGCAGCTTGGTCGGGTCGCTGTCCAGATCGACCATGTTGGCGGCCTCGCGGGCGGCCTGGGTGCCGTCGTTCATGGCCATGCCGACATCGGCCTGGGCCAGTGCCGGGGCGTCGTTGGCGCCGTCGCCGCACATGGCGACTAGGCGGCCGTCGTTCTGTTCCTGGCGAATGCGCGCCAGCTTCTTCTCCGGCGTGGCTTCGGCCAGCACATCATCGACCCCGGCTTCGGCGGCAATGGCAGCAGCCGTCAGCGGGTTGTCGCCGGTGACCATCACAGTGCGGATGCCCAGCTTGCGCAGCTCGGCAAAGCGCTCGCGAATCCCCGGTTTGACCACATCCTTGAGGTGGATCACACCTAGCAGACGCTTGTCGACACAGACCAGCAAGGGGGTGCCGCCGCTCTGGGCGATCTTGTCCACTTCGCGGGCCAGCGACGCCGGCATTTCCAGGCGCTGCAGACCAACGAAGGCCAACACTGAATCCACTGCGCCCTTACGGAACCGACGCTGCTGGTAGTCAACGCCGGACAGGCGCGTCTCGGCACTGAAAGCCACGGGTGTCAGCTGGTCAGCACCCGGTTCGTCAAAGTCGTGCAGCTGACGCAGGTACTCGACAATCGACTTGCCCTCGGCAGTGTCGTCAGCCAACGAAGCCAGCAAGGCGCCCTCGCCCAGTTCTTTGGAAGTCACCCCAGGGGCAGCATGCAAGGCACTGCAGCGACGGTTGCCGAAGGTGATGGTGCCGGTCTTGTCGAGCATCAGCACATGCACATCACCGGCGGCTTCCACCGCGCGGCCAGAACGGGCAATCACATTGAGGCGCACCAGGCGGTCCATGCCGGCGATACCGATGGCCGACAGCAGACCGCCGATGGTGGTCGGAATCAGGGTGACCAGCAGCGCCACCAGAAACACCAGCGGAATGCTGCCACCGGCAAAGTGCGCGAACGGCTGCAGGGTTACCACGACCACCAGGAAGATCATGGTCAGGCCGATCAGCAGGATGTCCAGGGCGATCTCGTTGGGCGTCTTCTGGCGCTTGGCGCCTTCGACCAGGGCGATCATGCGGTCCAGGGTCGATTCGCCAGGGTTGCTGGTGATGCGGATCAGCAACCAGTCGGAGACCAGCCGGGTATTGCCGGTCACCGCCGAGCGATCACCACCAGACTCACGGATCACCGGCGCAGACTCACCGGTAATCGCCGCTTCGTTGACAGCGGCGATCCCTTCGAGCACTTCGCCGTCACTGGGGATCATCTCCCCGGCCATGACCTTGACCACATCGTCCTTGCGCAGGCTGGTCGCCGGCACTAGCTCGAAACTGCCCGACGCGTTGCGACGCCGGGCGCTGAGGCCCTGGCTACCGGCCTTGAGGCTGTCGGCACGAGCTTTACCACGGCCTTCGGCCAGCGCTTCGGCAAAGTTGGCGAACAACACGGTGAACCACAGCCACAGGGCAATCTGCACTGCCACCGCGGTCGGCACAGCAGTGTCGGGCACCAGACATAGCAAGGTGGTGAAAACGGCGGTCAGCTCGACCACCAGCATCACCGGTGAGCGTTTGAGCTGACGTGGGTCGAGCTTGACGAACGCCTGCAGCAGCGCCGGGCGCCATAGTGCGGCAAAGCTAGTCCGTGCCGCCGGGGCCGGAGCCGCTTTCACTTCAGGAATCGGCATATTCATGATTCGCTCCTCAGAAACCCAGGCTCAGGTGTTCGGTGATCGGGCCCAGAGCCAGGGCCGGCAGGAAGGTCAATCCACCGATCAATAGAATGGTGACGACCAGCAAGGTGGCAAACAACGGACCGTGGGTCGGGAAGCTGTTCTCGCCCAGCGGCGCGGTCTTCTTTAGCGCCAGACTGCCGGCCAGGGCCAGCACCGGCAGGATGTAGCCGAAGCGGCCGATCAACATGCCCAAGCCAAGCATCAGGTTGTGGAAGGTGGTGTTGGCGCCGAAGCCGGCAAAGGCGGAACCGTTGTTGGCGCTGGCCGAGGTATAGGCGTAGAGCACCTGGCTGAAGCCGTGGGCACCGGGGTTGGTGACCGAGGCTGCAGGGCCTGGCAGGCTGGCCGCCAGGGCGCTGAGAATCAGCACGCCGACCGGCATCACCAGCAGGGTCGCCACCAGCAGTTGCACTTCCCGCGCCTGGAGTTTCTTGCCCAGGTATTCCGGGGTGCGGCCGATCATCAGGCCAGCCAGGAACACCGCGATCAGCACGTTGAGCAACATGCCATAGAGCCCGGCACCGACGCCGCCGAAGATCACCTCGCCAACCATCATGTTGACCAGCGCGACCATGCTGCTGATGGGATTGAGGCTGTCGTGCATGTTGTTCACCGAGCCGTTGGAGGCGGCGGTGGTGGTCACCGTCCACAGTACACTGGCGGTGGTGCCGAAGCGGTTCTCCTTGCCTTCCAGTGGTGCGCTCTGTGCAACCTGCGGGTTGTTCAGGCTCGGGTTGGCCTGGTATTCCGACCACAGTGCCGTGCCGCCACCGATCAGGAACAGCGCGAGCATGCAGGCGATGATCGCGCGGCTTTGGCGCAGGTCTTTGACATAGTGACCGAAGGTGAACACCAGGGCTGCCGGAATCAGAATGATCGAGGCCACCTCGAACAGGTTGCTCCAGGCCGTCGGGTTCTCGAACGGGTGCGCCGAGTTGACGCCGAAGAAGCCGCCGCCATTGGTGCCCAGTTGCTTGATCGCGATCTGGCTGGCCGCAGGACCCAGCGGGATGGTCTGGTCAGCCCCTTGCAGGGTCAGGGCCTGGACGTAATGACCGAAGGTCTGCGGCACGCCCTGCCAGACCAGCAACAAGGCCAGCAGCAGGCACAGCGGCAGCAGGCCGTAGAGCGTGGCCCGGGTCATGTCGACCCAGAAGTTGCCCAGGGTGTGGGCAGAGCGCCGGGCAATGCCACGGCACAGCGCGACCAGCACGGCAAGGCCGGTGGCGGCGCTGACAAAGTTCTGCACCGTCAAGCCGATCATCTGGCTCAGGTAGCTGACCGACGCTTCGCCGCTGTAGGCCTGCCAGTTGGTGTTGGTGACAAAACTCACCGCCGTATTGAACGCCAGCGACCACTCCTGACCCGGCAGGCGCTGCGGATTGAGTGGCAGGTAGCCTTGCAGCAGCAACACGGCAAACACCAGCACGAAACCGGCCAGGTTGAAAGCCAGCAAGGCCAGGGTGTACTGCCTCCAGTTGTGCTCGTCTCCGGCATCGACCCCGGCCAGCCGGTAGCATCCACGCTCCACCGGCCCCAACACCGGCGTCAGCCAGGTGCGCTGGCCCTCCATCACCTTGTAATAGAAACGCCCGAGCCAGGGCGCCGGGAGCAACACCAGCGCAAAGAACGCCAGCAGCAACGCATAATCGTAACTGTGCATGGTCGCTCCTAACCCCGGTCAGCGCGCAGCAGCGCGACCATCAGGTAGATCATCAACACCACTGCCAGCAGCAGTGACACCCCGTCCAGAATGCTCATCGAAACTCTCCGTCCTTACGGCACTTTGCCGCTGACGGTCATTGTCGGTAGAGCTGCTGTAAAGGCGCGAGATCAGGACCTTGGCCAGGTCATAAAGAATGCGTAAAGAACGCCGTTAGTGCCCTGCCAATACCAGCCACTGTGGCGGTTGTACGTAATTGGCGACCCAGTCGACGACCGCCTCGGCCGACATTGGCCGGGCAATGCCGTAGCCCTGGGCGACATCACACCCCAGGTCCATCAGCAACTGACCGTGCTCGATGGTCTCCAGGCCCTCGGCAATCACCTGGCGCCCAAAGGCCCTGGCCAGACCGATCACCGCCCGGGTCAGCGCCAGATCGTCATGGTCATGGAGGATGTCGCGCACGAAGGACTTGTCGATCTTGATGGTGCGGGTCGGCAGGCGCTTGAGGTAGCTCAACGACGAGTAGCCGGTGCCGAAATCATCCAGCGAGAACTGCACACCCAGCTGTTGGCAGGCGTCCAGGCACTGGCTGACACGCTGGATGTTCTCGATCGCTACCGACTCGACGATTTCCAGATCGAGCATCTGCGGTGCCACGCCCGGATGACGCGCCAGCAGGTGCTTGAGACGCTCGACAAAGTCGCTGCGCTGAACGTGCCGGGCAGCAATGTTCACACTCACCGGCCATACGTGCCCGGCCTGCTGCCAGCGCTGCATCTGCGCCATGGCCTGGTCGATGACCCACTCGCCGATGTCGACAATCAGGTCGGTCTGCTCCACCAGCGGGAGGAAATCGGCCGGTGCCACCAAGCCCTTGAGCGGGTGCTGCCAGCGCAGCAAAGCCTCGAAACCGAGGACCTGGCCACTGCGCATATTGACCTTGGGCTGGTAATGCAGGCACAGCTCGCCCATGGTCAGCGCCTGACGCACCCGTGCCACCGTCTGGTGAGTGGCCTTGACCTCGCGGTCCAGCGACACATCGAACAGGTGATAGCGATTGCGTCCACTCTGCTTGGCCACGTACAGCGCCTGATCAGCATGACGCACCAGGGTGTCGGCATCTTCATTGTCGAGGGGGAACAGGGTCACCCCGATGCTGGCGCTGACGCTGACCTCGCGATCACGGATCGAATACGGCGCGGCAATCGCCTTGAGTACCCGTTGCAGTGCCAGTTGCAGCTGCGCAGGGTCCTGTACGTGACGCAAGATCAACACGAACTCATCGCCCGAAAGCCGCGCCACCGCGTCGCCGCCACGCAAGATGCCTTTCAGGCGATTGGCCACTTCCACCAACAACAGGTCGCCACTGGCATGGCCGTAGCCGTCATTGACCGCCTTGAAGCCATCCAGATCGAGCATGCACACGGCCAAGGCAATGTCTTCGCGCCGCGAGAACTCCAGCGCCTGATTCAACAGGTCAGACAGGTAGGCGCGATTGGGCAGACCGGTCAGCACGTCATGGCCCACCCGCCACTGCAGGGTATGCAGCAACTGGCGCTTCTCGGTCACATCGAAGCGGATCGACACGTACTTGCGCACCTGGCCAGTGGCCGGATCGATCAACGGCACCATGGTGCTGTCGACCCAGTACAGCGAACCGTCCTTGGCTCGGTTGCAGATTTCGCCCTTCCACGCCTTGCCGGCGACCAGGGCACGCCACATGCCATCGAAAAACGCCGGATCGTGCAGACCGGAATTGAGGATCCGGTGATTGGCCCCCAGCAGCTCGTCGCGTCGATAGCCGGAGATGCTGCAGAACTGTTCGTTGACGTAAGTGATCCGACCACTCAAGTCAGTTTCGGAAAAGATCGCGGCCGCATCTACGGCCGTGCGGTAATTGTCGTCCATGAAAATCTCGTACCCTGAAGGCTCAGCGATTGAAGCGCTCGACCAGGGCACGCAGGCCCGAAGAAATGTGTTCCAGTTCTGCTCCGCGGGTGGCGGCAGCATTGGCATTCTGCGCGGTGTGCTGCACGGTACTGGCGACGCTGTTGATCTGCGCGCAGACCTCTTCGGCCACCGACGACTGCTCCTGAGACGCTGCCGCCATTTGCTGGCTCATGTCACTGATACGCTCCACCGCCACGCGGATACCCTGCAACGCCTGCTGTGCCTCCAGCACCCGCGCCACACCATGCTGCGCTTCATCGATGCCCAGACTGGCAATGCTCACCGCCTGGTCGGCACCGGCGCGCAAACTCTCGATGATGCCCTGGATCTGTACGGTCGATTGCCGGGTCTTGCTAGCCAGCGCCCGCACCTCATCGGCAACCACGGCAAATCCGCGGCCCTGCTCACCAGCACGGGCGGCTTCAATAGCGGCGTTGAGGGCCAGCAGGTTGGTCTGTTCGGCAATCGCGCGAATTACTTCAGCCGCCAGGGAAATATCCTGGGTCTGGCCGGCCAGATGGGTTACCGCCTGATTGATCTGAGTGACGGTGCTGGCCAGCAACTGGATCGCCTCGCGCATGCTGTCTGCCACCGCACTGCCCTGCCCGGCCAGTTGATTGGCTGTGTGCGCTTCACCGGCGGTTTCCTGCACATGGCGCGCGACCTCGGCAATCGAAGCCGTCATCTCGGTCATCGCGGTGGCGGTCATGTCGGTTTCCGCGCGCTGTTCAAGCAGGGCCGATTCGGTGTGGCGCGACAGGCTGCTGGAGTCTCTGGCCGCCTCACTCATTTGCACCGCAAGGTCGCTCAGCCGTGTCAGCGCGGTTTTCAACCGCGCCTCTTCGCTGATCAGGATCATCTGCAGCTGCGCCGCAGGCCCCAGGGCATCGCTGTAAGTCAGCGCCACGACCGGGTCGGCAAAGGTGTTGCCCGAACCCTGAACGATCTGCGCCAACTGGCGCCCCAGACGCAGATGAGCCCACACACCGACCACGCCAAACAACCCGAGGGTAATGCCGTGGCCGGGCCAGCCTGGCAACAGTTGCTGCGCAGCAATGGCCGCCGCGCCAGCCAGCAGCGGCACAGTCATGACCTGCGCCAGCAGCGCCAGACGCCGGCCCGCAGGAACCGCCGCCTTGCCCTCGCGCAAACGCGCATAAAGTGTTTCAGCACGGCGCACCTGCTCACGGCTCGGCTTGACCCGCACCGACTCGTAGCCAACCAGGCGACCGCCTTCGAGAATCGGCGTGACGTAAGCGCTGACCCAATAGAAATTGCCGTTCTTGCAGCGGTTCTTGACGATCCCCATCCAGCTCTGGCCGGCCTTGAGGTACTGCCACATTTGCTGGAACACCACGGCGGGCATGTCGGGATGACGGACCAGGTTGTGCGGGCTACCAATCAGTTCGGCCTGGCTGAAGCCACTCATGGCGGCAAATTCAGCGTTGCAATAGGTGATGTTGCTGGCGATATCGGTGGCAGAAATGAGCCGTTGGTCATCTCCGAACGTCTGTTCGACAGAGGTGACCGGCAGGTTGAGACGCACGTAAAAACTCCCTTTGAAGCGATCTGTCGTGTGCTCCACTCAGCAATCCGAGCCACGAAACCGGGTTGAAACTTGATGGCTTTTGACCTGTTCAACCCATTGATGGGATGAATTACATCACATTCCGCAAACAAATGTGACGAATTATGGCGTTGTGCTATCCCGATGATTGCCGTTAAGTTCTTGATTCTAAATGGGAATCAAGCGATGAAATATTCAAGTTTGGGTTCGGCCATCAGGCGATACCGCAAGGTCGCAGGGCTTACTCAGGCTGAACTCGGTGAGCGGTCCGGTTTCGACCCCAAGACCATCAGCCGCTTTGAAACCGGCACCTACACCCCTAGCGTCGACGCCCTGCTGGTCTTTGCCGAAGTCCTGGGCATCAAGTTGAAAGCCTTTTTCGCCGATCAAGACGACGAAGACGAACAGCGCGCGTACCTGTTCGGCGTCATCCACAATGCCCCGTCCCACGCCTTGGGCGATCTGATCGCGGCTGTCGATCGGGCCCTGTCCAAGCGTTAGCCCCTGCTTCGCCTTACGGCAGACGTGGCCTTTGCTGGCTATATCAGCATGATGAATTTCAACTGGTCAGACCGGTAAAACCAATTTCTACCCTTTCAGCCTAAAAGCCCTTGCAAAGCTGGAAAATCCACGCCTACACTGAGCCCGCACTGGACATACCGGTAAGACCACAATAATTAAGTCCTCCGCTCTTTCGCCCTCCCCGGCATCGAAGCAAGGACACCGATCAGAGATCCCTCCCATGCTCAAATGGTGCTCGCGTTCGATCTTCCTCCAAGTAGTGCTCGGCCTGGTGCTTGGCGTCGCCTGTGGCCTCAGCTTTCCCGAAGTTTCCCTGCAGCTCAAACCCCTGGGTGACGGCTTTATCAAGCTGATCAAGATGCTCATCGGGCTGATCGTGTTCTGCGTTGTGGTCAGTGGCATTTCCGGTGCCGGTGACTTGAAGAAGGTCGGACGGATCGGCCTGAAATCGGTGATCTACTTCGAAATCCTGACCACCATTGCCCTGGTCATCGGCCTGGTGTTTGCCTTTACCTCCGGAATCGGCAGCGGCGCCAACATTCACCTCGACCAACTGTCTACCGCCGAAGCCGGCAACCTGGCCGAGCGTGGCCAACATATCCACGGCACCGCCGCGTTCCTTATGGACCTGATCCCGACGTCGGTGATCGGTGCCTTCGCTGACAACAACATCCTGCAAGTGCTGCTGTTTTCTGTGCTGTTCGGCAGTGCCCTGAACCTGGTCGGTGAAGCGGCCTCGGGGATCTCGCGGCTGATCAATGAACTGAGTCATGTGATCTTTCGCATCATGGGCATGATCGTGCGTCTGGCGCCGATCGGTGTGTTCGGCGCCATCGCCTTTACCACCAGCAAATATGGCCTGGAATCGCTGCAGCACCTGGGTGGCCTGGTCGCCTTGTTCTACCTGACCTGCACCGGTTTCGTACTGCTGATCCTGGGTGCCGTGATGCGCCTGTCGGGCCTGCGTATCCTGCCGTTCATCAAGTACCTGCGCGAAGAGCTGACCATCGTTCTTGGTACCGCTTCCTCCGATGCTGTCCTGCCGCAAATCATGCGCAAACTCGAGCACCTGGGCATCGGCAATTCCACCGTCGGCCTGGTGATCCCGACCGGCTATTCCTTTAACCTCGATGGTTTCTCGATCTACCTGACCCTGGCAATCGTGTTCATCGCCAACGCTACCGGTACACCGCTGGCAATGACTGACCTGCTGACCATCCTGCTGGTGTCGCTGATCACCTCCAAGGGTGCCCATGGCATTCCGGGTTCGGCGCTGGTGATTCTGGCCGCGACCCTGACGGCGATACCGGCCATCCCGGTGGTCGGCCTGGTGCTGGTGTTGGCAGTGGATTGGTTCATGGGCATAGGCCGGGCACTGACCAACCTGATCGGCAACTGCGTGGCGACCGTCGCCATCGGCCGCTGGGAAGGCGATATCGACATGGAGCGGGCCAATAATGTGCTGGCCGGCAAACAGGGCTTTGGCTTTGCCCAGCGCAAGACCCCCAACGCCCATCAACAAGAGTTCTGAGTGCAAGGGCCGGCACTGACAGTGCCGGCCCCAGGAGCAAACCATGCAAGTGTTCTCATGGAGTGAACAGTGATTACTTCATCGACCGTAGTGAATTCCGTGGTGGAAAAACTCCGCCAGGCCCTGGCCCGCGGCCAGTGGCGTTCCGGCGACATGTTGCCGGGACAACGCGAGCTGGCCGAACAACTGGGTATCAGCCGTCCCAGCCTGCGTGAAGCGGTGACCGTACTGGAAACCCTCGGCCTGGTCCGCTCGATGCCGGGCAAAGGGGTGCTGGTGCTCGACGCCGACCTGGCCGAAACCGCGCAACCACAAGCCGGCGTGGCCGAAGCCAGCCTGGAAGACGTCCTGCAACTGCGCTACACCCTGGAGCCGTTCATCGTCGGCCTGGTTGCGCAGTCGATCAGCAGCAAGGAAATCGGCCAGTTGCGCCTGACCCTGATGGACATGCGCGAAGCCCTTGAGGCCGAAGACAGCGAAGCCGGGGTCAACGCCTACATCGCCTTCCACGAAGAGTTGTTCACCCTCACCGCCAACCCGATTTTCCAGAGTGTCGTGCAGCAGACCAGCAATGCCCTCAAGCAAAGCGCCGCGGTACTGCGCAACTCCCCCGAACACCTGGCGGCGCGTCTGGAAGAAAACGAAGCGGTGGTCCGTGCCATCCGCAACAAGAACAGCGCCCAGGCCAGTGCGCAAATGCGCCACCACATCCTCCAGGAAGGCCGGCGCATGGGTATCGAACTGAACATCCCGGACGAACAACCGGCCACTTGAACTCAGGAGAGCATTGATGAACGCCAGCGCCCAAGCCCCTGTGACCGCCCTGCCGCCATTGCTTGCCCATGGCGAAGTGCGCCTGTCGGCCGAGCAGATCTACCCTCGCCTGTTCGATGCCATTCTCGAACAGCGTCTGGCGCCGGGCAGCGCCCTGCCTGAGCAAGCGCTGGGTGAGGCATTTGGCGTCAGCCGCACCGTGATTCGACGGGTATTGGGCCGCCTGTGCGACCAGCAGGTAATCGTCCAGCGCCCGAGCCACACCGCACGTCTGGCAGCGCCCGATCCGCAACAGGCGCGGCAGATCCTCAGCGCCCGGCGCCTGGCCGAAACCACCCTGATCACCCTGGCCGCGCAACGCTCGCGACCAGCGAAAATCCGCCAGTTGCGTGAACTGGTCGCGCGCGAACGCCAGCACCATGAACAGGGTCAGCGTTGCACGGCCATTCGCCTGGGAGGCGAGTTTCATCTGAAACTGGCGGAGATCGCCAACAACGCGCCGTTGACGCGGTTTCTCAATGGTCTGGTGCCGCAAACTTCGTTGATCATCGCCCAGTACGAAGCCCGCCCATGCAGCCATTGCGCCTGGCAAGAGCACGCAGCGATCATCGATGCGCTCGAACGGGGTGACGGCGAAGCGGCCCTGGCCTTGATGCATCAGCACCTGGACCATATCGAGGCCAAGCTGGACCTGGAGGGCTGACCCTGTAGGAGCGGGCCTTGTCCCGCGATCGGCCGCGCAGCGGCCGTAAAACCTGAAGTTGCGGTACAACTGTCAAACTGCATTGGTTGACACTGCTGCCGCGCTGCGGCAGATCGCGGGACAAGGCCCGCTCCTACAGACGGTATCGCGTTCTGCCATGGAAAAAGCAGTACTTGGTCGGCCTGATCAAATCCCCCACCCCCTCCCACCTATACTGAAATCACCAAGGAAACAAACCCGCCAAACATCCCGTCGCAAGGGGGTAGCGCTTGTGACCCCCCGTTCATTCCTCATTTTCCTGCTCATCCTCCTGCTCGCCCTGGGCGGCTGTGCCTCGCGAGAAAAGCCCCCCGAGCCACCTCCCGTGCAACTGAGCCCCGCCACCTGGGAGCAGATCGACCGGGAAATCATCGACGCCTCGCTGGCCAGTACCAGCTCGGTCAATGACTACAGCCGACGCTCCATGCGCGTGTGGAAGGACCGCGTGCAGCAGTTTACCGAAAGCGAATTCATCCCCTGGTTCACCGGCTACTGGACCCAGCAATGGCTGACCATGAAAGTGGCCTGGTACAAGATGAACAGTGGCGAAGGCAAGGAGCCGCCGGAGAAGCGCCTGGCGCTTTACCTGCAAGAGCAGTATCACCGCCGGGTGCTCGACCAGGTGGCCAAGGAGATCGACCCCGAAGGCATTCGCAACCGCGCCATGGAGCTGTACATCCAGTTGCTCGGTCAGCAACTGCAACAGATTGCCCAGCGCTACCAGGCGCCGCCCGAGCAGTTCAACCTGCGTCTGACGCGGATCCAGGCGATCAACCTGGGCCCCCCTGCGGCGCGCAATGCCTCGCTTTACCAGTTGCTATACAGCAAGTCGCTGGCCGAGCAGCCGGCGTATGCGTCACTGGTCGGGCACATGCACAGCGCCGTACGCGCCGGCACCCAGCGCTCGGATGTCGGGCTGTCATCGGTGGCGCAACAGGCCAGTGAAAAACTCGGTGCGACCCTGGCACCACGCGGCATCGCCAGCGCTGTAGCAAGTGCCGTAGGCCGCGTCGCGGGCGCCCTGATCTCGGTGGCCGCAGCCGGTTATGGCATCGTCAGCCACAACCAGGAACAACCGGCCATGATCGAGCAACTGCGGGTAATCCTCAATGTGGCGCTCAACGAGGAATGGCGCGAGCTGATGGATAACCGCAAGACCGGCGTCATGGCCGGGGTGTACTACTTGTCTGGCGAAATCGAGGAAGGTCTGCTCGGTGCCAGGCAACAACCGGATGAAACGCAAAACGGCTCGCTGCGCATCGTTCTGCCGGCGCAATAGTCCGCCTCAGGCAGCGACACGATTGTCGTCCACGGCCTGGGCCGAGGTCGGCAAGCCGAAAATGCGGTCGAACAACCAGTTGTAGAGGAAGGTGTAGCAAGGGATGAGGATGATGAACGCCAGGTCCACCAGGAAGGCTTCGACCAGGCTCATGTCCAGCCACCAGGCAATCAATGGAATCAGATAAACCACCAGGGTCAATTGAAAGCCGATGGCATGCACTACACGCCGGGCAACGCTGCGTCCGCGCTTGACCTGACGGCTTTCCCAGTACTCGAACAGGGTGTTGTAGATGAAGTTCCAGGCCATGGCGATGGTGGTGATCATCACCGCCAGCGGTCCGGTATTGCTTGGCGCCGTGTCCGACAGATAGGCCAGGCCCAGGGTCGACATGCACAGACCAATCACTTCGTAGGCGGTCACGTAGACCAGTTTGCGTTTTACACCTTGCACCGTACTACCTCGATTGCATCAACAGACGCCGCCCGTCCAGGCGGCAGAGGCGCGCAAGAATGCGTCAATCTTCTTGACAGAAAAAGTCAGCAGCTATCAGATTGACTGACAGGAGATTGCCCAATTGAATTTTTCCAGCGACAACATCGAACTGTTTCTCGCCGTGCTTGACTGCGGATCGTTCTCTGCCGCCGCCCGTGCCCTGGGCCGCGTGCCTTCGGCCGTGAGCATGGCAGTCGGCAACCTTGAAGCCGAACTGGGCTTCGCCCTGTTCGAACGCACCCACCGGGAAACCCGGCCCACCGCACTGGCCCTGGCGCTGGAACCCCATGCGCGGATGATCGCGGCGCAACTGGGACAGTTACAGGTGCATGCCCTGGAATTGTCCCAGGGACTGGAAAGCACCCTGGCCATCAGTGTGGTACCGGACATCGACCACGGCCCGCTGCTGACGGCGATCAAGACCATCAGCGAACGCTATCCGCTGCTGGAGATCGAGGTGCTCAGCGCCCCTCAGGAGGAAGCCCTGCAATTGCTGCACAGCGGTCGGGTCAGCCTGTGCCTGGCCTTTGCCGGATTGGCGGTCGATCCGCAGCAACGCTTCCAGAACATCGGCATGGAGTCGCTGGTGGCAACCATCTCGCCGCAGCACCCTGCCCTGCAACGCCAGCCGCGGCAGATTGCCTACCTCGAAGACCTGGTCAATGTCCGCCAGATTCTGGTGGCCAGTCGCGACCTGCCAATCACTGACACCCGCGCCCTGATCGGCAAGGCGCACTGGCGCACCGACAGCCTGAGCATGGCCCTGGAAATGGTCGAAGCAGGTCTGGGCTGGGGTGACTTTCCCCTGTCACGGGTAGCCCCGCTGCTTGAGGCCGGGCGTCTGCTGCGCCTGGATTTCAAGAACACCCGCAACGAACTGCAGTTACCGGTGCATGCCTTCTGGCGCCACAACCAGCCGCTGCAAAAGGCCGCGCAGGAACTGGTCAGGCACCTCGGCGTTTAACGCCCCGAGGCGCAGGCCAAAGCCTTGGGTAGGAAAATCCTGTCAGCCCCTGCGGCAATCTGCCTTTTCAATTTTTCAGCATTGCGGCCGATAGCTGTCTGGATAGGTACGAGCATTGGCCAAAAGCACCGCTCGGCACTCCTCCTTACTGGCACAAGGTATCGGAACATGAACCTGAAATTTCGCCACAAGATCCTGCTGTGCGCCTGCGGCGTCGTGGTTCTGGCATTTGCTTTGTTCACTCTCTACAACGATTACCTGCAACGCAACACCATCCGGCAAAACATCGAGTCGTCGGTCAAGCAAGCTGGCGCACTGACCGCCAGCAGCGTGCAGAACTGGATGAGCGGCCGGATTCTGGTGCTGGAAAACCTCGCCCAGGACGTTGCCCACCAAGGCGCCAATGCCGACTTCCCGGGACTGGTCGACCAGCCTTCGTTCACCAACAACTTCCAGTTCACCTATGTCGGCCAGGCCAACGGTGTGTTCACCCAGCGCCCGGATGCGAAGATGCCTGACGGCTACGACCCGCGCCAGCGTCCCTGGTACAGCGCCGCGGTCGCCGCCAACCAGACCATGCTGACCCCGCCCTACATGGCTGCGGTCGGTGGCCTGGTGGTGACCATTGGCATGCCGGTCAAGAGCAAAACCAACGGTGAACTGCTCGGCGTGGTCGGTGGCGACCTGAGCCTGGCGTCCCTGGTCGACATCATCAACGCCGTGGACTTCGGCGGTATCGGCCATGCCTTCCTGGTCGACCGCAATGGCCAGGTGATCGTCAGCCCGGACAAAGAGCAGGTGATGAAAAACCTCAAGGACATCTATCCAGGCAGCAACCTGCAGGTGGCCCCAGGCATTCATGACGCGACCCTCGGCGGTCAGGAGCGCATCATCTCCTTCGCTCCGGTCAGCGGTCTGCCATCGGCCGACTGGTACATCGGTTTGTCGATCGACAAGGACAAGGCCTACGCCCCTCTCAGCCAGTTCCGTACTTCGGCCATCATCGCCATGCTCATCGCCGTGGCGGCCATCGCCGGCCTGCTCAGCTTGCTGATTCCGGTGCTGATGCGTCCGCTGACCACCATGGGCCGTGCCATGCAGGACATCGCCCAGGGCGAAGGCGACCTGACTCGCCGCCTGGCGGTGGAGAACAAGGACGAATTCGGCGAACTGGCCGGCGCTTTCAACCAGTTCGTTGAGCGTATTCATGCCTCGATTGCCGAAGTGTCCTCGGCTACCCGTCAAGTGCACGACCTGTCGGAACGGGTGATGAGCGCGTCCAACGCCTCGATCATCGGTTCCGAAGAGCAAAGCATGCGCACCAACAGCGTGGCTGCAGCGATCAACGAACTGGGCGCCGCCACCCAGGAAATCGCCCGCAACGCCGCCGATGCTTCGCAGCACGCCAGCGGTGCCAGCGAACAGGCCAACGACGGCCGCCAGGTAGTGGAAGAAACCATCTCGGCGATGACTGCGCTGTCACAGAAGATCAGCGAATCCTGCGAGCAGATCGAAACCCTCAACGCCAGCACCGACGACATCGGGCAGATCCTCGATGTGATCAAAGGTATCTCCCAGCAGACCAACCTGCTGGCCCTGAACGCCGCCATCGAGGCCGCCCGTGCCGGGGAAGCAGGGCGCGGTTTTGCGGTGGTCGCCGACGAAGTGCGCAACCTGGCGCACCGGACTCAGGAGTCGGCCGAAGAGATCCACAAGATGATCACCACCCTGCAGGTCGGTTCACGCGAGGCGGTGCACAACATGAACGCCAGCCAGGTGTCGAGCGAGGAAAGCGTGATGGTCGCCAACCAGGCCGGTGAACGCCTGAGCAGCGTCACCCAGCGTATCGGCGAGATCGACGGCATGAACCAGTCGGTGGCGGCGGCGACCGAGGAACAGACCGCCGTGGTCGAAAGCCTGAACCTGGACATCACCCAGATCAACGTGCTGAACCAGCAAGGCGTGGCCAACCTCAATGACACCCTGCGTCATTGCGATGCCCTGGCCCAACAGGCCGGTCGTTTGAAACAACTGGTCGACAGCTTCAAGATCTGACCCGCTGGCCTGGCGAGGGCGCAATGCCCTCGCCAGGTGCCTGTTACTACACCACCACGGCGCGCTTGACCCTGCCCATCCGCACCCAGCCGATCAGCACCGCCAGCATCACCACAAAGCCCAGGTAACCGAACAATGGATAGACCTGGCCGACCAGGCTGATAAAGCCGATCAGGCTGCAGATAAACGCCGCCACGCCCGTCACCACAGCGCCCAGGCGAAAGCTGCGGGTACCCGCCGGCAGCAGCCGCGCCAGAAACGAATAGTGCATGCCCACTGCGGTGTTGACGATCATGCCGAAGATGATCACGCACATGATCACACCCAGTGCCGGGGAGATTTCGCTGGCAATCGACAGCATCGGCATCGGTAAGTCAGCCACGGTATCCAGGCGTGAGAGCAAGCCTGCGCTCATCACCAGCATCAGGCCACCAAGCCCCGCCCCACCGAGGATGCCACCCCAGATCGCAGTCTTCTCCAGACGTGCCGAACCGCCGAGGATCGCCAGCATCGGCGCCCCGGCCACAACGTTGTACGACACATACAGGAAGGCCCCGAGCAACCAGTGGCTGGCACCCGCTTCCTGCTGGCTGGCGACCTGGTCCAGGGCGGTGAAACTCAGGTCGCGGGTGAACACCGCATACAACGCGATCGCCGTAGCCGCCAGGATCAGGAAAGGCGTGACGGCACCGATCAACACGATGACTTTCTGAATATCCAGACAGACTACCGCCACCACCAACAGGGTCACCAGCACGCTGCCGGTGAGTGCCGGGATACCGAACTGCTGTTCGAGCAAGGCACCGCCGCCGGCGAGCATCACCACCGTCACCCCGAACATGAAGAAGGTGATCAACAGATCGACAAACAGACCCAGGTAGCGTCCGCAGATGGCATACACCACATCCTTGTGCGAAGCGGCCTGCAGACGGTTGCCCAGACCTGCCAGGGCCATGCCGAGAAAGGTGAAGAGCGCCGCACTGACCAGGGTGCCGAGCAGTCCCCAGAGGCCAAAGTTGACAAAGAACAGCAGTAACTCCCGCCCTGAGGCGAAACCTGCACCCACGATAACGCCGATAAAGGCGCCTGCAATTTTCAGCTGCTCTTTCATCTCGAACCCTCTGGCATCTATGGCCCTGGTCAGGCCTTGTTGTTTTTTCCAGTACCACGCAGGCGTGTGCGAACTCAGTCGTGACCGATCCAGGCCTGTACTTCGATCTCCACATCCACGCCCAGGGCAAGGCCGGCGCTCACTGTCGAGCGCACTGGATAACCGTTGGCGAAGAAGGTTTTGTAAACCTCGTTGAAGCCGGCGAAATGCGCCATGTCGGACAGCCACACCGTGGCTTTGACCACCTGTTCGAACCCTGCGCCGCACTCGGCCAGGGTTTCGCCGATACGCTCAAGCGTGGCCTGGGTCTGGGTCTGGATGTCACCGCGCACCACTTCGCCTGTGGCAGTCATCGGCACCTGGCCGGAGAGAAACAAGAAGCCCCCGACCTTGACCGCCTTGGAAAACGGGAACGGCAGGTGGCTGGGAATACGCTGGATAGTCGAGCTCATGGCAATGTCCTTTGAGGGATTAACGAAAACGCGCCGGTGACAAGCGTTGCGGCTCGACACCTTCGCGCTGCAAGGAAGCGGGAAGTGCTTGATCCAGCAGCAGCGCACAGGCCAGCTGCGAAACACCGGCCGCCGACTGGATGCCATAGCCGCCCTGGGCAGCCAGCCAGAAAAACGCCGGATTGTGCGGATCGCGGCCAATGACCAGATCGCCATCGGCGACGAATGAACGCAGCCCGGCCCAGGTATGACTGGGGCGACGGATCGTCAGCGTGGTCAGGGCTTCAATGTTGTAGATGCCGGTAGCCACATCCAGCTCTTCAGGCATCACATCCTGAGCTTCGACCGGATCGGCATTGGCCGGTGAGCCGAGCAACTGCCCGGCATCGGGTTTGAAATAGAAACTCTCATCCACCCCGATCACCGCTGGCCACTGTGCAAACGCCTGGTCTTGTGGCCCTTCAAAGGTAAAGGCACTGCGCCGGCATGGCTGCAGGCCAACGGGTTGTACACCGCACATTGTCGCAATCCGATCCGCCCAGGCCCCTGCCGCGTTGACCAACTGACGAGCCTGGACCAGGCTGCCGTCGGCCAGGTGCAGATGCCAGAGACCTTCGGCAAAGGCCCCCTCAACCAGCTCGGCATTGCAGCGCAGCTCGCCGCCGGCCTGACGAAAGCCACGCAGGAAGCCCTGGTGCAGAGCGTGTACATCAAGGTCCATGGCCCCCGGCTCATGAAACGCGCCTGCAATAGCTTCGCCCTTCAGGCTCGGCACCATCGCCACCGCAGCCTCGGGATCGAGCAGGCGCACTTCGGTGCCATTGGCCAGGTTCTGCGCATAACTGCTGGCGAGCAGCGCCTGTTGCTCAAGATTGGCGACATACAGACAGCCTCGCGGCTCCAGCAACCGATGCTCACAGAACCCTGCCGGAGGCGATTGGTAAAAAGCCCGGCTGGCCCGAGTCAACGCCTGGATCTGTGGGGTGCCATAAGCCTCCATGAACATTGCCGCCGAACGCCCGGTGGAGTGGTAGCCGGGTTGCGATTCACGCTCCAGCAAGAGCACGCTTTGCTGCTCTGCCAGCCGGTATCCCAGGGAAGCACCCGCAATACCGGCGCCAATGATCACGCTGTCGAATATCTGCGTCATAACCTTGCCATTGCCTGATGAGGGAATCAGAAATTATCACTTATGAGAATTCTAATATATGAGAATTTCAGAATACGCAAGCGGCCACGGTAAGATGCCTGTCCGTGATACCTGACCGAGATTCTTGATGAGTGACCGCTCCCCTGTTGCCGACCGCCCTGGCGCGCAGCCCCCGATCGACCGCACCGAAGTCGGCGCCCGCCTGCGGACTGTGCGCAAGAGCCAGCAACTGACTCTCAAGCAGTTGTCGGAACGCTCCGGGGTACCGGTCTCAACCTTGTCGAAAATGGAGTTGGCGCAGGTATCGGTGAGTTACGAAAAACTTGCCGCAGCGGCGCGAGCGCTGAATGTCGACATCGCTCAGTTGTTTCGCTCGGCGGAGATGGGAGATGCCCCGGCGTCGACCACCGTGGTGGTCCATTCGCTGCCTTCTGCACCGGGTTATAGCACCGGAACCTATGACTACCACCTGATTGCCGGCGAGTTTCCCGAACGGCTGATGACACCGATGTATGCACGGATCATTGCGCGTGAGCGGCAGCAGTTCGACGAATTCATTCGCCACCCAGGTCAGGAGTTTGCCCTGGTGCTCAGTGGCCGGGTAAGAATTGAGTTCGAAACCGGTGAGGCAGTGAGTATCGGTGCGCAGGAAACCGCTTATTTCAACAGCAATGTTGGCCACATCTACCTGTCGGAAAGTGAAGATGGGGGTGATGCACAGGTGATGGTGGTGATGACGGATCGGTGATGGGCTCACGCAAGGTTGTGCGCCTCCACTCCAAGCAAGAGCGCAGCGAATTGTGCTTTTGATCTTGATCTGCTTTTGATCTTGATCCACCCGCCCCGTTAACCAGTAGGGCTGAGTGGAGGTGACGTGAAGGGGCTAGCGCGTAGCGCCTTCGGCGTTAGCCGAAGTTGCGAAGCGTAGAGTTGCTTGCAACTCGTAGCTCGCAATGCCCCGTAGCGGCACCGGAGCGAAGGGACCCGAAGCGCAGCGTAGGGCCCCTGGTGGGGCGAGAATTTTTTGCTTACTTTTTTTTTCGACTGAAAAAAAGTAAGCCGCCGTAAAGGCGGAAAGGTGAATCAGCGCCACCACCGCCAATGGATATGCTCAAAAAGCTCGGAGCAAGCGAAGGTCTCATCGCGGGGCAAGCCCGCTCCCACCGGGCTAGCCCAGCAACACCCCAGTTATAACCTAATAACGAACTAGTCTATTTCGCTATAAAAAAACCTTTATGCTGGCTGCCATCCGATCACGGGCACGTTGGGCGTTTAGGTAAATTATGGATGTAGGTTCATTCGGCTTCACCATTGCAGGCCTCATCGTAGGTTTCATCGTCGGCATGACCGGCGTCGGCGGCGGTTCATTGATGACCCCGATCCTGCTTTGGTTCGGCATCAGCCCGGCCACCGCAGTGGGCACTGACCTGCTGTACGCCGCCATTACCAAAGCCAGCGGCGTCTGGGTCCACAGCAAGAACAGAAACATCGACTGGAAAATCACCGGCTGGCTGACCCTGGGCAGCGTCCCTGCCGCTGCTGCAACCCTGTGGTTCCTCAGCACCCTGGACACTGACACCCAGGCTGCCAACGCTGTGATCAAGCAAGGCCTGGCCGTCGTCTTGGTACTCACCGCCCTGGCCATCCTGTTCAAAAGCAAACTGCAAGCATTCGCCAGCAAACACGCGGGCGACCGCTATCACCTGAGCGGTACCAGCCTCAACCTGCTGACCGTGATCACCGGCGTCATGGTCTCGCTGACCTCCATCGGCGCTGGCGCCCTGGGTACTGTAGCCCTGTTCCTGCTCTACCCCTACCTCGTCACCCGCCGCCTGGTCGGCACCGAGATCGCACACGCAGTGCCCTTGACCCTGGTCGCCGGCCTGGGCCACGCCAGCATGGGCAATATGGACTGGTCGCTGCTGGGTTACCTGCTGTTGGGTTCGCTGCCGGGCATCTACCTGGGCAGCCACCTGACCGGGCGCATTTCCGACAGCGTCCTGCGTCCGTGCCTGGCTGGCATGCTGCTGATGATCGGTTACAAACTGGCGTTCTGAAGCCCCGCCGCCAATGCTCAGCGGTACCTCAGCCGGGGTCAATGTGCCCGTCAGCGCCGTCAGCCTGCTGCCACTCCAGCGTGGCACCAACGATGGATTGATGCTATTTTCCTGCCAGCCCCTGTCCACAATTCCTTCAGCCACTTGATCCGTGGCCATGGGCTGCTGTGCCGCCCTTATTCAACAAGGAGGCAGCCTTTAAAGGGCCCAAAAGTTTCAGAATTAATACCGCGCAGGACATTATAAATATGGCATTGATTAGGATGAGCACGCGAGATGTCAATTGATGTACCGATAGAGACCAAGGCCCAACGCTTAGGGAACATGATCAATAGCTACGTATTGCCGATAGGCTGGCTGGTCATTCTCACGGGGATGTTCTGGGTTGGGGAACGAGCGATGTATCACAAGCTCTTTTACATTTTCCTGGCCGTCCCCACCCTCCTGGCGTTGATCCTGCAGCCGCGATTACTCAAACCCCTTACCAGCAACCCGCTGTTTCTGGCCTTCCTGGCCTTCAGTGCGTACACCCTCCTGAGCATTGCCTGGTCCGATACGGAAAACTCAACGGGCAGCTTGGTCAAACGACCGTTGTACATCGCAATGCTGCTGTTCTCTGCGGGCATCATCGCTCTGCGCACCCCAGCGCAACTGGACAAGTGCACGCGCCTGGCGGCTATCTTCGCCGCATTGGCGGCGGGCCTGTCGCTGATCTACTTCATGCTCTTCAAGCTGCCCGACGCTGATAACCGTTTAAGCGGTTACGGCGCGCTCTACAACCCCTTGCTCACCGCTCATGTATTCGGCGCATTCGCCGCATTCTGGCTGGGATCATGGTTCCAGGCACGTAACGCGTTGAGCCCACTGCCGATTATCTGCCTGGCGGTACTGGGCGTAGCGATCATCGCAACCGGCTCACGGACACCATTGGTGGGACTGACGGCCGCCCTGGGGTGGCTGATGATCGTCGGCGACCGCCGACGCAGCTTGATTGCCATAGGGGTGGCAGCACTTGGCATCATCAGTCTTGTGCTGATTCATCCCGAAGCCATTACCCAACGCGGCGTATCCTACCGTCCCGCCATCTGGATGGAGTCATTGCGCCAGATCAGTGAGTATCCATGGCTGGGGCATGGCTTCGACTCCCCCATGACGGTGATCATTCCAGGCATGGCCGACACCTTCGCCGATCCGCATAACATCGAATTGGGCGTGTTGTACGCAGGCGGCATCTTGGGATTGGCATTGTGGTTGACGCTCTACGGCCTGGCGATGTACTTCAGTTGGGTCTACCGCAAGCACCCTGCTGTCACGCTCGCGGCGACCTGGCTTATCTTCGGCTTTGCTTCGGGCCTGACTGAAGGAAGTGCCTTCATGTCACGCCCCAAAGAGCATTGGTTCCTGATCTGGATACCGCTGGCTCTGGTCTACGGCCAATCGCTGATCTACTGGGCGCGTAGCCGAACAGTCAAGAGCTGATCAGCCTCCAGATACCGCGCAAGGTTTTCTTGTTCCAGTACTTGACCGGGATTTCCGCCAGGATTTCCCGAGTCAGTGCCTTGTCACGGTTGGCGTACTTAAGCACCATGGAGTTCCGGAAGTTCATGCAGACCTTCTCGTACTGCGGATGGTCACGGAACACCGCGTACGTTTTCAGCACGTTATCCACCATGAACCGGCCATTCTTGAAGGTGTTGGTAGGATGATCACGGTATTGCGCCAGCACCTCGCCAAGCACGTCGATGAAGTAGCCGGCACGAGCAATCGCTAACTCGATATAGACATCTTCCAGCCGAATGTTCGCATTAAAGCCACCGACTTTATCCAGGGCTTCGCGTCGCAGCATCAACGTCGCGGCCATTGGACCAGGTTTGCGATCGAGAAAAAGATCGTCAAAATCCAGGCGGCGAAAGGGCAAATTACGCTTACGCTGCTCGCGCGGGCCCATTACCCGACCATCTTGGTCAATGGTTTCGATATTGGCCGAACAAATACCCACTTCAGGTTTGCCCTTCATGTACTCCACTTGCGTGGCGATACGATGAGCAACCATGATGTCGTCGGAGCCGAACGGGACAATTAACTCGCCCCGTGCACGCTCAATCGCATCATTAAGCGTAGCCGCCAGGCCCTTGTTGGCCTGAAAGCGTAAATCGAAACCATGCTTTTCCTGGAGCTGCTTCAGAATCGCCGGGCTCTCATCCGTTGAACCATCGTCGATGACGAGCAACTCAATGTTGGAATAGGTTTGGTTGATGACGCTATTTACGCTTTTTTCTATATAGCGAGCGTGATTGTAAGAGGCGATGATTACTGTCACCAACGGTGTATCAGAAACATCGTGACGTTGAGCAGACATAAAAAAACCCTAAATTAAATCCGTGCTGCATTAGTATTTTTCAGCTTACGTTTGCGAATGTCGCGCTCAAGCTCACAAGCCTCGATTAATAGCCGAAGGTGCGGGTGAAATGCCACTTATCCTATCATTAGTTGCATCGGTAATCTCAGTGTAGAGCCATCAGTCTAAATGAAGGCGCCCTCGAACGATACGGGCTTGCTTGGAATCTACTGCTCGCCATCAGGAATCAAGGCATGCGGGACACCCAGGTGTTGTCGCGGGAGCGGCACGAGAACGGATCGCCCCAGTACATAACTGCCAGGGCCGTTGTCTTACGGTCGCACGTACGGCTTTCCTGATAAACTACGACGCCCTTTTGCATGATGCGAATGTGTGCGGCATACGCCGCCTTCGAGAATATGCAAATGTAGTGACGATGATAGAAAGTAGCAAATGAGAACAATTTAGATGCAAGCGAAACAAGCAGAAAACCTGGTAAACCCAATGAATCCGGTAGTCAGGAGGTTTTCTGTTGCGCCGATGATGGATCGGATCGATTTTTAATAAATCACCAGCATTTGCTAGGGAAAAATGGCGCTTTAAGTTTTACTGTAGCAAAATTTAAGCAGGGTAGGCGGGATGACCACTCCGTTGGTCATTTGTTTTGGCGGGATTCCAGTGCCACTCCGGACTGGCACTAGGGGTGTTTCTCACGGCTTCCGGATGCCGTCCACTACCGCTTCGCAGGTGAGGCCTTTTATTCGACTTCGCTCAAGCGCCTCCGCGAGGCTTCCCGCCATTCGGTCAGACTCTTCAAGCAATCCCCCGAGCACCACGATGGCAGGCTCTCTTGCCTGGCGCTGCTGGGTAGTGATGGCACTGCAGGTTGCTGATCGGCCATTCCGCAGTCGGTCGATTTCGTCGCGCATGCCGACAGCCCGAGACTCAGCAGTAACAGCCCTGCCTTCAAGATCCATGATGCGCTCATCTGCTCTCCTGCCCTCTTCGTCCGCCACAGTTTGGCGGCGCTGCTCTTCTGTTCTTGCCTTGGCCGTGGCGCGCAGGTCGCGCTCGGAGACTTCCAAGCGGAAGTCGGCCAGTTCTTGGCGTGCATTGGCGGCATCGAGCTTGCTCGCTCCCACTCGAATTTGCTGGCCTCCAGCGACAACTAGCAGGGCCAGAGCCCACCAGCACCAGGCAGGTACCCGCGTCAGCCAGTTCACACCGCCTCCAGAAACAGCACGCGCTCAGCCTCCCGGCGACGCACCAGGCCGGGCAGCACCTTACCGCCCGCCTTGTTCCAGCGCGGAAACTGCTCGGCAGCACCGGCATAATCACCACGATTGAGCAGGCGCAGCAGCGTCGACGACTCCAGGTTGCCCGCGCCTAGGTTGTAGGTGAAGCTGACCAGGGCGTCCCACTGATTGCCGGTCAGCGGGACCTGCACCAGCCGCTCGACTTCCGGCTCAAAGCGCTGCACGTCGTTGAGCAGCATCCGTTCAGCCTGCTCTTTGGTGACCGACATGCCCGGCTTTACCCCGCGAGTGGCGCCGTAGCCGATGGTCCAGACGCCGACGGCGTCCCGATAGGCCAGCAGGCGCAGGCCTTCGAAGGACTTGATGAGGCTCAGACCTCGTTGCGATGTCCGCATTCACTTTTCTCCAGGCAAAAAAATACCGCCAAGTGGCGGCCGGTGCTTTCGGTATGGGTCAGGCCGGCGGCGCGGGCCAGTCAATTTCAGTGGGGTATCCTGCTTGCTGAGGAATCTCGCCCAGGTCGATGCGATAGTTCTTCCAGGCGCGCAGCAGGTCCTGCTTTGCCTGGTCGGCGCGGCCCAGCTCCACCGCGTCTTGCAGTGGCGCGATGGCCATGTCGGCCGCCGCCCGGCGCTGCGCTGCCTCTGTGACCACGGCAGCCAGCAGCCGCCCGGTGGCAGCCTGCTCTTTCATCTCGCGAGTGATGACCTGCGACCAGTCGATAACACCTGCGGCTGACTGCGGAACGGTGGACGGCTCAATGCCTGGCAATCGAACCGGGCCGTCGGCGGGGCTGACAATATCGACGGGGAAGCGTGCAGATTCTGGCGCGCCGTCGTGGCACGGCAACGTGAGCGTGAGGACCAGCCTCCCATCAATGCGCTCGACTGGCTTACTGATCCAATCGGACCGTACGGCTTCAGCGGGCAGCGTGGCGCCATTCTCCAGCCTGCTGAAATCGAACTGGGTGCCGTTTAAGGTGATTGCTTCGCCCTGCTTTGAGACAACCAGGGTCGCGTCTGGCGACAGCGGAGAAACCGGGGAAAGCTTGATAAGCATAAAGTGCTCCTTAGGCCGTCAGGCAGTGGGGTTTAACTGGACGCATTTTTCAGGCCGTCCGGCTTGGAAGCGGAGGCCATCAGAACCACCGCCCTACCGCTGTAAGTTGCACCTGGTACATACCAGATGCCTGCGTACCGTTCGGGTCAACCACGGTGAACGCCCATGAAGTGGCCGAGACCGCAGCGGAAGCGATGTAGGTCACCCGATTGAGCAGAAAGGCCGCACCAGACATCGTCGGCGGGCTGGCAAACTGTGCGGGGAATGCCCAGGACCCGGCAGCGATGAAGTTGTTGCCGTATTGTGAAGTGAGGTTGTAACCGACCGTGCCTGACCAGGTGCAGATCATCGTGCCGTCTGCAAACTTTACGAACTCACCATTGGCGTTCGACCCACGCTGGATAATTGCCCCGGCAGGAACGCCGCCAGACTGACTCACTGGCCCGAGGATGTTTCTATTGCTGTAGGAGTAGTGCCAGGGACCGATTACGCCAGCCCCATTCGTTGTTCGCCAGTACATAGTCGACGGGGAATCGCCCCACAGTATGTCCGCGCTTCGGCCGCCAGGCTCCCGCTGCAGGTGGAGGCCTACATACGTAGACGTCGTAGGAGAACCAGGATCGTTGTATGTCCGCACAACGCTCCCGAACGTGGCGTTGTTGATAAGCGAGTCCTGCTGCGCCCCTCCCCCCCAGCCAAAATCTCCAACGCGCGTTACCCTGCCAGGGGTGGTGTCTGTAGATGACGTGGTAAGGGCTGCAAATGCGGCCGTACCCAAGCCCGCTAACGTGCTGCCCCAGTCGTTGACGATCTGGCGCAGGCGGTCCGCTGACTCCTTCACGTAGCCCTGCATTGGCGCCAGGCCGTAGGATCCACCGGAGACAGTAGCCCCTTGGTAGGCCGGAAGAATACTGAGCACCGTGGCACTCGTGATGTTGGTTACTTCGTACCAGCGGCCATCAGGCCCTTGAAACGCATCGCCCACTCGGGAGTTTGCAGAAAAGTCGGTGCCGGTACCGGTCACCGTGTTTTGGCCAGCCGTGATAGCGACCTTGCCTTGCCTGTACCAGGGCATGAATTGTTCCTTCAGAGAGGTTTCATTGGGCGCGAGGCGAACAGGGTTCGGCCATTTGCGGTCAGCGGATTGATGCCTGAGCCGTTGTCGCAGTACATCTGCAGAATCGACCGGTTACCCGGAAGGAAACCGCCGAAGTTCGCACGAATGGGCTGGGTGGTCTGAATGATGTTTGTGCAAGAGAACAGTGCGTTGGCCAGCACGTAGTCGTCATAGCTTCCGGTCCACACCATCTGCTGGCTGGGTGCGTAATAGCCAGTGCCTGTAATGGGGTTGCCAGTACTGACAAAAGCGTTGGCTGCCGGCTGGCTGTTCAACAGCGCCAGGTTGGCCGTGGTCACGAACGTCCGATTGCCAGCGGCATCCCTGACGGAGGCGCCGTACTGCCCTGCTGGCGTGCTTGGAGCCTGGTAACTCGCACAGTACCAGCGGATGTTCATGTAACTATCTGCCGCACTTCCATGTGCGCTTTTACTTGACCATTGCTTTAGCCTGAAGCCAGTCCAGTTTCCCGGTCTTCCCTTCACATAAAAATTGCCAACCATCATGTAATCGTCCGCATTGAGGAAGATCAACGGACGTTCATGCGTGGTTATTGGACTCGGAAAAGTTACATCAGCCCACTGAATTAGTTGGGCTTGCATGCCCGGACGCCAATAGACACCTAACTGAAACGCGCCGTTGTAATGAACGGTGAGCACTTTGTTGACCGCATCGATCTGGGTCCGCACGTTGTTGTTGGAGGTCCGAATGCCGTATGAGCCAGGCGCGGAGAACGGCTCGCCACCCTGCGACAGAATCATCACCTGCCAGGTGAGGTTCTGCGGCTGCCGAAGCTGCAATTGCCCGGTCGAATACCAGGCTTGCGGGGAAAACGTGTATTCCCCGCGGTCCTCCAGCGTGTCAACGACCACGAACGACTGGGCCTGGATCTCGGGTACCGCGATGTACTGGTCAAAGCTGCCATTGCCGGTGACCGTCATCATCTTCAGCGAGCGAATCGGGGTGATCGATGTGTCAATTGTCACCAAGCCAGACGCATCCCTGGTGCGTAGCCCGTATTGAGCCGCCATCAGGTCATCCTCCCCAGTGCGGCGCGTTCGATGTAGTTCAGGTCGTAGACATACAGGCCGTAGTTATTCAGCAGGATCGAACCGTCTGCAGTTTGACCGCGGAGCGTCAGTGTTCCGGCTGGCACGTTGATCTCCAGCAATGGCAACCCTTGCGAGTTCACGGCCTGCGAGCGCAACGTCATACCCAGAATGATCTCCTGGATAAAGGCCTTGGAAATAAACGCCTGGTTGATGAACACCTGACCGTTCTGCACCACAAAGGGTGACGACAGCGAGTCATTGATGCCGTTGACCACTGCGAACCGATCGGCGCTCACCAGGAACTGGCTCTGCAACCCGGCCGGGCCGTTCTCGATACCCAGGCCAATGCCTGCGGCGACGTACTGCCCTTGCGAGTTCAGCTCCATCTTCACAGCCCACATCGTCCGCGCTTTGCCGTCGGCGGTAGCCTGGGCCTCACTGACAACCTGAACGGCGGCCGAGGTCTGGCCAATAGACGCTTGCAGCGTTTCCGTCTTGCGGGAGATTGCCTCGTCGCGGGAAGCGCTTGCCTTCACTTCCGCAGCGAAGGCTGCAGTCGAACCCCATTGCTGTAGTGCGCCGGCCAAGTCGCCCTCAGCATCATCATCGCGGGATGAAGCTCGCAGGGCCTGGAGGTTTTCGGCTGTAGCCGTGACCTTGCCGTCCACCTCGGTGATCTTCGTGGTATTGATGTTCACCTGCTGGGCCAGGCCGTTGGCCGACTCAACTGATTGACCAACATCGGTCCAGAGCGTTGGATTGGGCGGTGCATTGCCACCTCCAGGGGCGGCCGCGATATCCTGTCGAGCCTGGTAGATCCGCTCGTCAACGATGGTCATCTGGCCCTTGGTATAGGGCTGCTTTGGGTTGTAGACCTTCAGCCCATCGAGGGCGTCGATCTGATCCTGCAGGCCGTCAATCTTCTCGATCAGATCCTGGCCCAGTTCGGTTTCTCCGATCTGCCCGGCAATCATGCCGAGAATCGGCGAAGCATCCGTGCTGGAGATCCCTCGCACCGCGTTCGGTGCCACCGGAAAGAACGGCCCAATGTTGCCGGTACGGTCCACCAGGCGCGCCCAGAAGAAGAACGACACACCACCGGCCAGGCCCTGCAGCTTGTAGTCACTCTGCGGATAGGCCAGGTCGGTCAGCTTTGTCGCAGCCTGGAGGCTGTTGCTCGGGCTGTACCAGATCTCGGTCCGTTGCGTGTCCGTAGCGCCAGCAGGGAAGCCCCACTTCAAGCCGATGGCGAAGAGTTCACTGGTGGCCGTCAGGTGGGTAACCGCAGGCGGTAGCGTGGTCTTGCCCGACACATCCGTCAGCATCGAGGTCGTCGGCATCGATGCGACATCCGTCGCACTGACAGCGCGCACCCTGGCCAGGTACTGTCCGGCATACACGCCGCGAACGTCGGCTGACAGCTCGCCAGTGCGCGGAAGCTTGATCCAATCCCGGGCGCCCCAGCGCCATTCCACGTCATACGCCACTGCGCCGGGTGCGGCGTCCCAGCCGATGGTCATCGTGGTGACAGCGATACCTTGGTCGACGGAGTTGTGGCTGGTGATCATCACCCGAGCCGGGGCGTCCTGCACGCCTGGTGGAAGAACGCTGATCGGGCGGTCGTCGATGATGGTGCCGTAGTCGATGGAATCGAACTTGCTCGGCTCATGCTGGATCAGCTCCAGCTGGAATTGATGCCACTCCGGTCGGGTGACGTTGCGGACGTAAAACTGCATCAGCTTCAGGTCGTCATAGTCCAGTGCCCAGCCGCATTCGGCCTCCGGCACCTCGCTGTAATCAGCCATAACCGTGATATTCCGACCCGAGACTGAGCGAACCTGCCGCGCCTCGGCCTTCCCGCTGGGTAGGTTGAGTTGCAGGCGTGCACCGGTCGGCACCTCGACATCGCGATCCAGGGTAATAACACGCCCAGCAACCGCAGCAATGCGCCCGCCATTGGCCCGGCCTGCCAGCATCGAGTCAGCGACCGAGATCACCTTCCCCGGCTTCGGGATGTATCCATCCAGGCCGACGCGCATGGTCGCACCGCGTAGCTGCAGCTGCTCAGTCAGCAGCGCCCATTGGCCAGCGCGCTGCGCTTGACCGCGAGACGTACAACCTACGGCCTCGACCGAAACCTCGCGCACGCCATAGTCGGCCATGGCCTCCTCGTCGAAGACCGGCTCTTTATCGGTCTCAAATCCCTGGTCGGGATCATCGAACGAAACCATGGCCAGGCTGTGACGGTCACGCCACTTGCTGCCGGAATACTTGATAGCTCCGTCGCCGAGGATCTGCGCGCCGCTGTAGGTGTAAGCCGAGTCCTGCGGCATGTCGGCGTTGACAACGATCTGGCTGCCGTCCCAGTAGGCCAGGCCGTGGAAGATCGCTGCCAAGTCCTGCAGCACCGCCCAGCCCTCAGCCTGCTTCTGCAGGTAGAGGTTGCAGGTGAAGCGTGGCTCTTGACCGCCCTTCCCGTCCGGCACCAGCTGGTCGCAGTGCTGCGCGATACGGTACAGCGCCCAGCGGTTGATCATGCTGGCATCGATGCGCTCGCCAAGGCCGTAGTACGGGTGCAGCGCCAGGTCGTAGAAGACCCATGCCGGGTTGTTGGTGTAGGCCTCTTTGAAGGTACCGTCCCAAACACCGTTGCTGGTACCCGGGCCGGCGGTCGCATAGGTGCGGGTGACTGGGTCATAGTTCATCGGCACGCGCACGATGCGCCCGCGCATCAAGGCAGCCACTTTGGCGATATCGCCGCCGAACTGCTGGGCGTCGTACTCCAGACAGCCGACCGCCGTAAGCGGATATTCCTGATCGCTGTCGACGACCTCGGCGATGGCTTCGACCACCATGCCATCCGACACCAGAGAACTGTTGGCCTCTGGTGTCAGGCGCCGCGCGCGGATAGACCAGCGACTGCCGGCTGGCAGCTCGATGCGGTGAGAGCGTTCATACTTGGTGATGTTCTTGCGATTGACCTCAGACGCCAGCACCTGCAGATAAGGGCCACCGTCGGTGGAAATATCTACCGCGTACTGAATGCGCACGCCGTTGATGTTGCCGCCACTGTCCTGGGCCTGCAGCTGCGGCCAGCTGAAACGCAAGCGCACCGCGTCGGCCATGTCGCGGCTGACCGTGTAAACCCAAGGCGCTGTGCTCTTGAGTTCCTGTCCAACATCAATCTCGTTGCTGGACTCACTGACGCCCTGTAATCGCTCCTGATTCAGTTCGCCAGAACGGAACTGCCATTTGACGCCCGGATAGTTGAGTGTGCCGTCCTCGGCCATGATTGGCGTACCGTCGAGCTTGATCGAGCGCAGGTCGCTCACTGGTCCGACAATAGGCCCCCAGCTCCACAGATAGACCACGCGCGCAGTAGCGATCGACGGCACGCTGTTCGAGGCAATACTGGGCTGCTTCTGCTTCTTCGCCCCGCCCTTGCTACCAACAACCTGACGCCGCTTTCGACCTGTAGTCCGCCGCGGCTTGCGCTTCACTGCTGCGCCCATGCACCCCTCCAGAAACGAAAAAACCCGCCGAAGCGGGTCAGGTATCGCCGGCTGCTACAGCCGGTCTTGCGTGTAAATGCCGCCTGATTCGACGGCACCGCCAATCTCGCGCTCGCCGTACAGCACCGGGTATGGGTTGCCCTGAGCGATGGTGGTCACTGCCGACCCGAAGCCGTAGCTTGGGTTGTTGCCGTCCTCGTTGCGGTCGAGGCTGCCGGTCTTGGCGGTAGGCGAAAGCATCTGCACCACACCGCCAAGGGCCATGCCCGCACCACCGGCCATCAGAGCCATACCCACCGGGGCGGAAAACCCGCCGAACACACCAGCCACGATCAGCACGGCGCCGAGCACGGTTTGGAACAGGCCGGCCTGCTTGCTGCCCTGAATGATCGGCGCGATGCGAATTACACCGTTGTCGTCGCCCAATAGGTCGAGTTCCTGGTTCTCCAAGTTGCGCGTGTCGGAAAACACGGCAAACACCAGCCCCCGCTCCTCCGCCGTGACCATGAACTTCTCGAAGCCCGGCACCATGGCGCACAACGCAGTGATGGCGTCACGCACGCTGTGCACGTCCAGGGTGTACTCGCGGCCAAAATGCTTACGTGCCACCCCGTAAAGCCTGATAGTCCGCTTCATGAGCGATAGTCCTTGTGGCGCAGCACCAGCCGGCAACGGTTGGCCATAGACCAGCCGTAGATGTCACGGGAGGAAGAACGGCCGGCCATGTGGTGATAGATGAACGGACCGAAACCACCCAACGCCGGCGCATCCTCACTGATCAACGTTGGCTCATCGCCCAGGTAGATGGCGGCGTGGTTCGGGTGGTAGCACGGCCTGCCCGGAGACGGAACCATGAACACCAGCATGTCACCGCGTTTAGGCGTGTCGACCTGGTAGAAGCCGGCGCCAGCAAAGTTGTCCTCATAGAGGCTCGGACTATCAGGATCTTCCCACCACAGGTCCTGGCGCTCGAAGTTCGGCAGTTGCAGGCCGGCCTCACGGGCATACCAATCGCGGCAGGCGCCCCAGCAATCCAGCAGGCCGTGGGCAAATTCGCGGCCCAGCAGCGGCGCCTGGTAGCCGGAGGGCTTGAACCACTCCATGTCGCCACCTGGCCAGCAGACGATACCCCAGGGCACTTCGTGTAATTCACAGCTGACTCGGTCGGCCATGCTCGGGGATGGCGCTGCGTCCGGGTGGCTGTGGATGATCGCCAGCAGTTCGCCGCGATCCTCGGCCTGGGCCAGGTCTTCATGGTGCAGTTCGAAGTGGTCACGCGGCGTCCTGGCAAGGTTCCGGCACGGAACATACTCTCGACCCGAGTCAGTCTTGATCAGCACCCCGCAGGCTTCAGCCGGGTGCTCGCGCTCCGCATGCTCGCGGATGGCGGCCTGCAGCTGTTGATTGATGCGCATCGGTTACCTCGAACTGGCAATAAGACTGGCACCCATGGAGCCGCCGAAGCGCCGGGTATTGCCCCGCGCCTTGCAGCTTTTCCAGCGACCACCGCAGCGATCGAGCGCTGGGTTGTCGGTGGGCTCATCCTTCTTGGTGAACATGGCCGACCCGGTGTAGGCGCAGGCCTCCTGGCGGTACTGCCCGCGGCAGGCCCAGCGGCACAGCTTGGTAATTTGCTGGCTGGGCAGCATCTGGCCGCCCAGATCCAGCGGACTGGAGAGCTGGAACGTCACCTGCTCGCGGTCTTCGTCGGTCTTCTGCTCGATGTACCAGAGGTTTTCCTTGGCCTGGTTGGAGGCGCTTGGGTTGCCGCCGGGGAAGTTGGCCGCATCCAGGAAGTGCCGGAAGGTTTCGATAACCCTCACCTTCGCGCCGGCCAAGTCCTTCAGGTGCAGGCACAGCGCAGTTACCGCGCCACGCACACCGTCGATCTCGTTGGCCAACTGCAGCGTTGGGGTGGCCGGGCGACCATCACCCCGAATATCGAAGCCCTTGGCGGTGAGCTGTTGCGGTGAGTACAGGTTGCCCTGCCAGATGATGTCGCCTTCCTGAGCGTGGCCGTGGAAGCGCATCAGGTTGCCACCCAGGCGCGTAGCGTCTACCTCGAACAGCCGGATCTGGTTGCCCGGCTCGAGCTTTTGGATGTCGGTATTGAAATTCATGGGGCCTCAGAAAGAAGAAACCCCACACGCGGTGGGGTCAGTAGGGGGTGAATCGCTGCTCGAAACTCCAGTTGATCGTGACCAGCTTGGGGTTACCTCTGGTCCTGAGCTTGTAACCATTGGCCCGGTACCGCCCTTGCACACCGCCAGGGGGCGTCCAGAAGAAGGTCTTGTAGCCTTCGTGCCGGTCGAGAAAATCGCGAATTGCCAGAGCCTCCTCGCCCGCCTCCAGCATCCCGGTGTGGGATGCGCTCCAGGACTGCGACTTCGTATTGATGCCGGTACCGCCTGATTGCACATACCCATCGCCGAATTCGTTTTCCCAGGTGCGCTGGCGGACATCGCCGTCGATCTCGGCCTCCACGTCGAAGCTGAAGGTTTCCGTCATTACCGTCTCCAGAAAATCCCGCCCTGCTGCGTTTCTCGCTCCATCACATCCATAATTTGACGCTCCAGTGCCTGAGAGACTGCTTCGCCGGTTCGCTGAGCGTCATTGGCGCTCGCGCCTGGCTGGGCTTCCACTGTGACCGGTGCATTGATGATGATCGGCCGCATGCCTGAAGACTCGCCCGCAGCGACGCCAGCCGCCCCCGAGCTGCCCGCCATGCCAATACGGCCATCACTCAGTGCCTCAAGGCGACCAACACCAATGCGAGCCGTGGCCTCGGCATCGAACACGTACTCACCGCGGTGCACCGGGCCGGCCACTTCATCGCGGCGACCGTGCCCCGTGTAACCACCATCCATAAAGCCAGCGCCAGCCATGGCTGAAGCGGTGGAAACCCCTGCGACCATCGGTGCTGTGGCGGCCGCAGCAGCAGCCGCAGCAGCAGGCGCCAATGCCGGACCGGTAAGGGGGATGGCTGCCGTAGACGCATAGGCGGCCAACTGAGCCTGGAACGACATTGCCTGTGCGTTGGCCACCATGCCCAGACTGGCTACCGATTGGGTGCTCTTTCCCACAACTGCTTGCACGGCACCGTAAATCAGCCACTGAGCCGCCATATCCATGAGAGCGCCAACCATTGACTTGGCCATCCCCGCAGCAGCATCCGCCACTGCGTCCCCTGCGTCTTTCGACTCAGTGATGATGTCGGTAAAGGCGCCGCCCAGCTCGCTGGTTGCAGAGCCCAGGGTGCCGCTCACGAAGTCTGCCGCCTGGGCCGCGTAGTTCTGGGCGTAGTCAGCGTAATCCTGCCAGGCGTCCTTTGCGCCGTTCAGCCAGTTGGCCTCGGCTTCATCGACTCGCTCGTAATAGAACTGCTGAGCAAGAAGCCGCTGGTTATAGGCATCCTGCAGGGCCTGAGTTTCACTAGCGTAAAGCTCGGTGCTGATTTGACCGGTATTGCGCTGTTCATTGAGCGTGGCCACATCAGCAGCGTACTTCTGCCGAACAGCCAGATCGGCACGCATCCGGTCACGGGCCTTTTCGCCCATTCCGATACCGGCGAGCTCCTGGGAGTAGCCGTCAACATCCGTCTTGGTGCCAACGGCCAGGGCTGCCTTGAAGGACTCCAGTTTCAGCGCGTCTTCGTTGGCCTTTTTCAACTTGTTCAACGAGTCGAGCTCTGCCGCCATGCCCAGAAGACGCCTCTTCTGCGCCTCCGTGAGCTTGCCAAGCTTCCCTTCCTGCAGCTCGAAAGACAGCTTGGCTACCTCCGTGGCGTCCTTCTGCTTGTCGCCAGTGGTGTTGATCAGTTCGATCTGGCGCTTGTATCCCTCCTCGGTAGACTCGAAGTCCTTGAGCTGCTTCTTGGCAGCAGACTCGCCTTCGGACGAGTTCTTGCGCCCAGCCTTGGCTGCAGCATCATCGGCTTTCTTCTGCGAGTCACGAGCAGCGGCAGCCGATCGGATCGCGGCGGCCATATCGTCGGTGAGGTCAGCATTCTCCTTGATGAATCGATTGGCGGCCGCGAGGAACGTCTTGTCCTTGGATGCAGCGAGCTGCTTGAGCTGTTGATCCAGATATTTTTGGCCGGCAGCGGCTGCCTCTGCAGCCCTGGCCGCGTTGCGCCCCATAGCGTCTGAATGCTGGTCTGTCTGCTCCGTGAGCCTTGCAAGAATGTCGCGTTGATGCTCAAGCTCGGCGCTGAAATCTGTAACCGGGCCTTGGCTCTTTTCAACAGTGCGGGCCATCGTTTCGGTCACGCTGGGGAATTGGCGGAGCTGGTCAGCTACTGCCTTCCAGTCAACCTTTACCCCATCTGCCTGGTTAGCTGAAGCCTGCCTGACAAGCTCTAATGCTTTCTGAGCGTCATCTGGCAGAGGTACCAAGCCAGCCATTAACCCGTCAGCACCAGCAGCCCCCATGCTTCTCATGTCAGCTTCGAACTGGTCAGCAATCGCTCCGGACATCTGGCGTAGCTGATCCTGCATGTCCTCCACTTTGGAAGTGAGCTCGCGCAGAGTTACCGACTGTGTAGCGCGATTGAGTTTGTTGAATCGCTCGGCGAGCTTGTCAACGGGATCGGCAAGATCGCCAAGCTTCTTTTCCAGATCGCTGGTGTTGTCTCTAAGCGCTAGGAACGCTGTAGCAGCGCCAACTGCAAGGGCGATGATCCCCACGGGGCCGCCGAGCACCCCCATCAGACTGAAGCTTGCACGACTCGCCACCTCCTGCGCAGCGCCGGCCGCAGCTGTTGCGCGCGCCTCCGCCATCCTGGCCTCGGCCAGCTGCAGCGACATCTGAGTCTGCACTGCCGTTCCGCGCGCCGCGATCGCCTCTTTCTCGGCAAGAAATACCGTTGTCTGCGCCTTCTGTTGCTCCGCCTGAGCAGCGAGCAACACGGCGGCAGCTTGGGCCTTCCTTGCTGATGCATCCTTGAGTGCAGAGTATGCGGACCCTACTGCTGCCGCTCCGTACTTGGCCAGCGCAGCAGTGGCTGCGGCCAGCGCGATGTCAGCGAGGTTTCCAAAGTTATCGCCCAGTAACGAAATTCCACTGGCGAGCTTCCCGGTGAAGTCGGTGGCTTCGTTGGCTTGGCCGATGTAGACCGAGAATGCATTACTCAGGTTCTGCAAGGCATCCCGCACCGCTACGCCCATGCTGTCGGCAAGCTTGCCATTGGCCTCTGCTGACTTCTGTAGGCCGTCCGTGAGCACGTCCAGACTGAGCTTGCCCTGCGCTCCGAGAGAGCGGATCTCTTCTGCGCTCTTGCCTGTCGCCTTGGATAGGGTGCCCACTACAGTGGGCATTGCCGCCAGGATCGACTGCCATCCATCCGCCTCGACTTTTCCGGTCTGCAGGGCTTTGGAGTAAGCATCGATTGCCGAGGACGCCTTGTCGGCACTGGCTGAGTTGGTCACCAGCAGGAAACTGAAGCTGTCCATGACATCCAGCGCCTGGCCGGTGCTTTTCCCCATGGACTTCAGGCTGTCAGCGGTCCTGATGAAAAGCTCTTGCGCTTCGCTCAGCGGTCGATAGGTGCGCTTAGCCGTTTCGAGTAGGCGCTCCTGAACCAGGTTGTACTCGCCGAAGCTACCGGTGGCGAGCCCAATCCGGTCAGACATCTGCGAATAGGAGTCAGCCGCCTCAATAACTGACTTGACGGAGATCGCTCCAGCGGCCAACCCCATAGCACTCCTGATCAGTGCGCCCGCGCTCTTGGCGCTTTCGCCGACACGGTCAAAGCCATCATCGATCTGCGCAAGGGAGCGATCAATCTTCATGGCGCCTTGCGCTACTGTGGAGTCGGCGCGAGCGATTTCCGAGCGCAACTGGGCCGTGGTTGCCTCAATTCGGACCAGCATTCCCTGGATATCAGTATCGGCCATGGTTTCTCCAGAAACGAAAAAGCCCGCAATAGCGGGCTTTCCAATTGTCATATGTTCACCGAAGCTGAAGCTCGGCCTTGTACTCATTGGCTTTCATTTTGAACGCCAATGCTTCGCTACTTTCGTTAAGATCCTTACCCCACATGGCTGCATCCATGTAAGTGAGGTAAGCGGAATACAACGCCTTTAGCCTATCCCGCATTGCATCACCCTCCGGGTACTTATCGATCTCTCCCTTTATCCTTGTCTTCGCCGACTCTTTGCTGCTCCGAGAGCACTCTCTGGCTTCTGCAGTCAAGCCGTCTTGTTTCTTGCCTTTCGTAGCCTGGGCCAATTGCGATTTGAGTCCGCAGATATAAACCTGAGCCCCCATTTCAGTTTCAAGAGGACTTCTATTCAGGCTCTCCGCATGCACGACCTGTGACAACGCACCGAGCAAACCCAGCATTACAAACGCTTTCTTCATAAACCCTCCAGAAAACCTTGGAGAGTAGCAAAAGCACTCCTGCACACCTATCCCGCCTTGCGCCCAGTCAGCGCCTGCCGCAGCTTGTCAGCCACGGTCGAAGCCTTGGGCTTCTCCTTCGGGCCCGCTGCCTTTCCGCTGCCGAATGGGTTGGTCATTTGGGTCCACTCGATCCGGGCGTCCAGGGCCAGGAACAACTCAGGAAGCGGTGTGCACCAAGCTACCTGGGGTGACCAGCCAAGCCATCCAGTTGCAATCGCATACAGCCGGTCAACGTAGCTGCCGTCCTCGACGACGCTTACGCCTTCCCGGCTGCCGCGTTTCCCTTGTCGGGGCCCCGAGGGTTGTACAGCGCCGCCAGGTAGGCGTTCACCTGGGGCGATACTTCGAGCACCCCAGCCTGCCAGACCTTTTCTGAAATGGCCTCTGCGGCCTTGCCTTCCAGCCCGGCGCCAGCGGCGATGATGATCGCAACACCGTCCACGCTCAGGGCGGTGATCACCTGGGATGCACCGCGCAGGCCGCCAAAACGAGCCTCGATTGCGCGCACTGCCTTCAGAGTCGGCACCAGGTCGAATAACTCCTCGCCCACCTGTACGGTGACAGTGCCGTGCAAAGTCTTGTTCATGGATTGCTTCCTATGAAGCCGGGGCCGAAGCCCCGCGCGTTATGGGGTGACCGGGGCCGGGATCAGCTCGAGGATGTCGGAGTTGATGCCGATGGTGACGTTGCGACGAACAACGTTATCGGCGCTGCCTGCAGCAACGGTGTTGTTCATCACCTTGCCACGGAAGTAGAACGTGGTCGGGTTGATCACAGGGTTGGCATCAGGATCGCCGTCGTTCAGGGTGATCTTGATGTTGTAGTCGCCCTTGCTGCGGTCCTTGTGTGCACCCTTCAGGGCTACCTGGCCGGCATCGCCGTTGTCCAGGCCGACAGTTACGGTCAGGTCGCCAGCATCGGCGGTGCCTTTGTACTTGCGCACCCGGCCATCGCGCAACGAGGTGAAGGTGACGCTGCTGAAGGTATCGCCGAACTCGCCAAGGTCCTCGACCTCGCCAAGCTCGATGTAGGTATCAGCCTTGTACTCGGTTTCGGTGTCGGCACCGGTCTTGCCGCCGAGCGCGATCCGGCAACCGGCAGCTGTATTGAGATTGTCTTCGGCCATGGGGGGTCCTCCAAAGGCACATTGGATAAAAGCCGCGGCGCGGCCGGTGTTGGATTCAGTGGGTGGTGATCACGCGAACCGTGATCGAGCCCTGGTAAGTGACACCGTCGGCATCACGCTGAGCGTCAGCCTGCTCGACGCGGACAGATACCGCCCGACCGGTGGCCAGTGGCAGCCTGCGCTCGTCGAGGGCATTGATAATCTCGCCGTTGATACGCTTGACCTCGGCCTGACCAATGGCATCGGACCACACCGAGAGGTAGATCAGGCGCTGCTCACGCTTGCGACCTGCGATCGGGCGAATGTTCGTGGAGATTTCCCGGTCGATAGAAACATAGGGCTTTGCCGTGTTCATCGGCACCCCGTCGAAGATCGGGCAACTCACCTCGGCCTCCAGGCGCGCGAACAGCGCCTCTTGCAGTGCGACAGATGGATCAGCCATCGGCGCTCCCCTCGCTGGCCTTGCGCAGCGTCCGGCGCACTGCCTCGGCAATATCCGCCAGGACTACGTCCCGGTTTACGTCCAGCGCCGGACGCAGCCACGGGTGGGCAGGCCTAGCCGGAATATCCGGATACTTGCCGAAGAAGGTGGTGCCATCGCTCTTGTTCTTCGTGTCGCGGCGTCCGAGGCGATTCTTACCGCTCAGCTGCGAGCGATCTCGGTTGGTGGTGTGTGAGCCCGACACAGCATCGGCGTCAGCCCGATGATAGAGCTTGCCGCTATAGCCCTTGGTGCCGTACTCGACAAAGCGCAGATAGAAGAAGCGCCGGTTATTACGCTTGCCGCGCAATCCGATCTGCGCATCCAGGCCGCTCGCCGAAACGAACGCTTCCAGGGCTGCAGCTGCTGCGCCAGTGTCTTTCGGCACCAGGTTGCGCATTGTCTGTAGGATCTGGTCCGCGCCGCTCTGCATGGCTGGCTTGAGCTCATTGTCCATCATGGTGTGGATGTTGCGCAGTGTGCGCCGGAGCTTAAAATCTCCCGACATCCTGGAGCGGCGAACGGCCATGGACTACTCCTTGGCCGGGGCAGCTTTGGCTGGCTTCTCGGCCTGATCAATCACCTCTTCGGCATAGCCGCGGGCAATCAGCCCCCTGCCTTCTTCAGCCGAGACCTCAAAGGCTTCGCCCTTCTCGCGATCACCAACGGCACCCGAAAGGATGCCCAAGGCACGAATTTTCATATTGCTCACCTCATGGGTTAGGAACGGTGGAACACAGCAAGCGCAGCATGGTGCGGTCGTTGTCCAGCAGCGGAGCCTCGACCTTGTAGGTGATGCCACGGTATGCCAGGCGCCAGCCAGCAACTATGTCTGCCCGGGGCCTGATGCGAATCTCCGCGCTGATCACCGCCTGCAGTTGCTCTGCGACTGGAGCGACACGGCCGGTCGGCATGGTGATTTCCGCCCAAACCTCGCCGGCGTCCAGCCAGGTCTCGGTGGCGCCACCAGACGCGTTCTTTTGTCGGTGCGGCTTCTTCACCACGCACCGGTGCTTCAGCGGGCCGGCCCTCATATATTCACCCAGCGGTGCGGCTTCCACAGGGCATTGGTGGCCATGGGAAGCTCAGCGGTGATCGTTCCGATAACGACAGTCTCGCGACTTGCGTACCAGTGCCCGATCAGCAGCAAGGCGCCTTGGCGGATGGCCTTGGTGATTTTCAGGGCATTACCAACTGGGTCAGGCATCGCGGCACCCTCCTCGATCAACGTGCGATTGGTCCAGAGCTCGAAGGTGCTCAGGGCTGCGTCCGTGTAGCCCTGAATCAAAGCGTCCTCTTCGTCACCATCCACCCGGAGATGCGCTTTCACGCTCGCCAGGTCAATCATTTTTCGGGACCAGCGCCTTCAGCTCTTCCTTCTTCGCGCCAGGATCGAACGCGATGCCTTTGGCGGCCAGCCACTTTTTAAGCTCAGGCACACTCATCTTGAGTGGGTCGACCTCAGCGTGGCCTTGTCCGTCGAGATAGGTGGCCACCCCCAAATGCTCAACAGCCACCAGCGCACAGCGATCGGAGACGTCGTGCTCACCCGCCGGGATCTCCACCACCTCGTTGCCACCCTCAGCAAACTTGAACGCCTGCTCTACAGAAATAATCGGCATAAATCCTCCGTTGAATGGGCGCCCATAGGCGCCCACACAGTCAGGCCGCGCTCAGGGTGAGGACCTTGATCGCCTGGGAGTCGACGAGCATTCCGCCGACGCGCTTGGTGGTGTAAAAACCTACGAACGGCTTGTTGGTGTAGGGGTCGCGCAGGACGCGCGTGCCGATACGGTCGACGATGGTGTAACCACGCTTGAAGTCGCCGAACGAGATCGCGTTGGCATCAGCAGCGACATCAGGCATGTCTTCGTTCTCGGTGATGCCGTAGCTCAGCAGCGTCGACGGCTGACCGAGCTCCAAACCAGGACGCCACAGGTAGTTGCCTTCGCTGTCCTTCAGCTTGCGCACGTAAGCCAGGGTCAGGTTGGTCATCATGAAGCGGCCGTTGGCACGGTAGCCCGCCTTCAGGGAATGGATCAGGTCGATCAGGTTGTCACCCGTGATTTTGCCGGCGGCGCCCGAAATGATTTTCTGCAGCTTGCCGAAAGCTCGGGTCTTGTCGCCATCCGTGACCAGGTCGTACGCCAAGTAACCCTTCGGTTTGCCCACACCGTTGCCGCTGGTGAACGCGCTTCCCTCCTTCTCGGAGAACTCACGCGACACTTCGCTGTTCAGCCAGCCCTCGGCATCGAAGAAGATGTCGTCAAGGCTGGTCTGAGTGGCCTGCGGGTTGGCGTAGATCTCGCCCATGAACGCCGAGATCTGACCGAGAGTCGGGGTACCGGTCGCCGGACGGGCATCGGTTTCACCTACCCAGCCGGAGCCAGCGCCGCCCAGGCTTACCAGTCGCTTGTAATCCGGCGAACCAACGGTGATCTGGTTGCACACTTGGCGCATCGGCGAAGTGTCTTTCAGCAGCTCAATGATGCTGCGATCCAGCTCTTCGGGGACTGCGTAACCACCGTCAGCGTCGGTACCGACCTGCAGCGCTTTGGCCTGAAGGTCGCCCAAACCGGTATCGATGCCCTTGCGGACGAACTGCATGAACGCGGTCTTGTGCTCGCTGGCAGCCTTGGTGCCGGTGCCGTCAGGACGCTTCAGGTCGGCCAGTTCCTTTTCCAGCGCCGACTTCAGCGCGTCGAGGTCGCCCAATTTTTCGTTCAGGGTGTCGACCTGGCCCGAGAGCTTGCCCTTCTCCTCCTCCAGCCCGTCGATGCGTTTGTCGTTGGTCTTCTTGAACTCGTCGAACTTACGGCCCAGGGCTTCGGCGACGTCATCGATGTCTTTCTTTTCAACAGCCATGAGAGGCTCCTTACATTTTGTCCAAAAGGGATTTCAGGGATTGAAGTGCTTCGTCGGCACCCGCCTCTCGCGGTGAAACTGCGCCGTAGCCTTTGGCCATGAAGGCCTTGGCCTGGGAGCCCGAAAACCCTACCTCTCGCAGGGCGCGCTCCACTTTGCTGGGCGGCGGAGTTTCGCCGCGTTCCAGCAGAGATTTCACATCGGTGACATATGCCGCTTCGTTCATGGCGAACGTGACCACCGATACTTCCCACAGAGTGATCTTTTTCAGCAGGTAGGCGCCTTTGACGCTATCCCACTCCCAGTCGTCGAGCGTGTAGCCGATCGACAGACCAGTGACACTGCCAGCCTTCATGTGGGCATGGGCACGGCGAGCAAGCGGATCGTCATCAATCAGCAACTGGCCTTTTACATACAGACCCTTCTCATCCTCCTTCATGTCAGTGTGAGGGCCGATGGGCTCGTGGGTCTTGTGCTGCCAAAGAACCGGAGGCAACTTGTTCTTGCCCCGCCACTCGATCAGCGAATCAGTGAAAGCTCCTGGCATCACGATATCGGAGCCATGATCCTTGACCCCGAACACAGAGCCATACCCTTCGAACTCGCCGGCCTCGGACAACGCCTTGAGCTCGAAGGGGACACGCATTTTCTTAATCACTGTTGCCGCCCTCCGGCTTGGTGGTCATGTTCATCGGGGTTAGGTACACATCTCCGCCTTCACGCGGATTCTCGTCCTCCAACTCCCGGCAGTCGTTCGGGCTCAGGATTCCCCACTGAATACCCTTGCCGTAGGAGTTGTAGCGCCCATTTAGGTCGCCGCGCATCAGGGCGCCGGCGTTGAATTTGGCGTAGTGAGTCAGTCGGTCCTTCTCATTGAGCAGGCCAACCTGAATCCGGTGTTCGATGCGCGTGATGATCGGCACCAGGGAGTAGTTCACGAAGTTCATGCCCATCTGCTCAACGTTGTTGAGCGTCATCTTTTCCATGTTCGCCACCAGGTGCGGCGGTACACGGAAGAGGCCGCAGAGCTGCGCCTCGGTCATACGCTTTGACTCGATGAATTGGGCGTCCTGGGCGTTCAGGCTGATGGGCTTCCAGTCCAGGCCCATCTCCAGGATCATGGGCTTGTAGGCGTTTGCCGCCCCCATATGCTCGCCCTGGAACTCTTCCTTCAGCCTGGCGAACGCTTCATCGGTGAGCGTCTGCTCGGTACGCAGCACCCCGCTGGTGACTGCCCCGTTGGTGAACAACTTTCCGGCATGGGCGTCCATTGCCTGGCCAAGCCCAAGCGTCTGGCGAGCGTAGGCAATTGGGTTAAGGCCGTTCAGCCCATCCAGAGTGAATAGCCGGACGTGCCAGATCTCTTTCTGCGAGAGCGTCTTCTGTCCAGACTTGAAATCGACCTTGTATTCAACGGTCCAATCGTCGTTCAGCTTCGGCTGGACGATGTCGGGGTTGAGCGGAAGAAGCTCGATTACATTGCCAAGGGCCTCGACCTTGTAGGCGTAGAAGTTGCCGCGCAGACAGAGGCAGGCGACAAGCATTTCCCAGAACTCCTGGGACGTCATGTAACCGTTCGGTGCCATGGTCAGCAGCGGGTAAAGTCGGTGACCTGTCGCCGGTAAACGTACCTTGTCCGCCTGCTTCATCAGGCGGCACGGCAGCATGCCGATCGACTCGGCCAGCACGCGCACGCAGTTGAATACCACCAGCTGCTGCAGAGCGCTGGTGGTGGTCACGCGCTGTCCTGAAGAAGTTTCGTATCCGGAGCCCATCGCCTGGGCCAGCTTCTCCGGCGTGTCGATGGCTAGCGGGTTGCTCTTTCTCCCAAGCAGGGCCTTAAACATCAACTCCCTCCTCGAATGACGGCATACGCCGACAGTGACATGAGGATCAGCCCGCACACGGAAAGCGCCACGGCCTCACCAAAGCCAACCCATAGACCGCGCGCGAGCAGACCAAAGCCGACCATGCCGACCACATCCGGCAGGCTTTCGCGCAGCCAAGCGAAGGCTGACACCCCGTCTTCGCGAGGCGCCTCTTGTTCAGGGGTCATAGGGTTCTGATTCCGTGTTTGGTTATGTGATCCGAAAGGCTTTTCTCGGGCTTCGCCTCGGTCTGGTTGGCTGCTCCGACAGCCATCGCCATAGCGACGGCGCCGTCGATGCGGCCGGTCTTTTTCCGCTTGGAGAAGATTCGGTTTTCCTGAGCGTCAGCCTCCATTACCGCCGAGGCCACGTTCCAGGTCAGGCAAGGGTTCTCCAGCACCTGGATCTTCCCGGTGAGGATCAAGTCCTCCAGCAGATCGATAGAGTGGGTCATCCAAAGGTTTGACTCCCGAGCTGGTCGGAAGCCCTGACCATGAGGCACCAGATTGAGCTCAATGCCCTGCGCCTCCAGTTCAGCTTCGAGATAAGCCATGTGATACGGGTCAAACGCCACGGCCTTAATGTCGTACTTGGCAGCCAACTCGCCGAGGCGCTTAGCGACGAAGGCATAGTTGATCGCTTTTCCGGGCGGCGCATGAATATGCCCATCCCCAAGCCACACTTCATACGGCACACCATCTACCGCGGCGCGATCGAGCAGCGTGTCCTTCGGTGTCCAGAACTCAGCGATGGACTTGCCCGACTCAGGGAAGTACAGGTTCAGCGCAGTCAAATCTCGCTTGCCGGAAAGGTCGAGGCCGCCATAGCAAGCCTCGCCTGCCAACTTCTCCCGGTCAAACTTGGCACAGCAGGACAGCCAGGTATCGATTTCTACCCACGGGTTCGCAGCGTCCACCCACTGGCAGAAGTTCAGCCGCCGAACTGTGCTCGCCTTCGCCGGCATGCCCTTGGCATCGGTGACCTGCTCGCGCAGGTACTTTGGCTGGAACGTGTGCCCCAGCGAAGGGTTGGCCTTGCCCCAGCACTTCTCATCCTTGAACGGGTCATCGCCTTTGTCCAGGGAGCAGATAAAGGCAAAGAACCCGTCGTTGAAATGACGATGACGCTTCGTCACGCCCTTGGCGCCAGCAGCACAGACATTCACGCCAAGCTGGTGATAGCTGTAGCAAACCGAAGTCCGGTCGTGCCCGCTGTTGGTGATCATCAGGATCAGCGCTTGCCGCCGGCCTTTTGTACCGGCACGCATGAACTCAACGGTTTTGTTGTTCTTGTGTTCATGCACCTCGTCGATCAGGGCGCAGTGCGGACGCGGACCTGACTGGCCATCGTCCGAGCTGATCGGTCGAAAGAAAGATCCGGTCGCGAGGTAGGCCAGGTTCCAGACCTTCTCATCACGGCCTGACTTCTTGATCTTCTTCATCAGCGCCGGCGACTGATCAACCATGGCCACCGCGTCACGGAACAGGATCATCGCCTGGTCACGCTTCGTTGCCGCCGCGTAGACCTCGGCCCTTGGCTCACCGTCAGACGTCAGACAGTACAGGCCGATACCAGCAGCCAGCGGCGACTTGCCCGAGCCTTTCCCTGACTCGATGTAGACCGTACGAAACCGGCGGTAGCCGTCCGGCGCCATCCAGCCAAAGATCGAACCAACAATGAATGCCTGCCAGGGCAGTAGGACGAAGGGGCTACCTTCGTGCTCGCCGCCGTTGAGCTTCAGCACTGTCTTGAAGTATCGGATCGCCCGGTTTGCCTTCTCCAGATCCCAGGTCAACCCACGCTTCGGCCCATCCTCCAGATCGCGCAAGTGACGACCACAAGCATTGCGAATATCAGGGCCCGCCAAAACCTTGCCGGAGTAAACCTCTTGGGCCCAGGCCGTTACCGGGTCGACCGCATAGGAAGCCTTCTTGACCTCAACTGAAGAACTCGTCTTCCGGGTCTTTGCTTGGAGGTTCGCCAATGGCCTGGACCTTGGATCGGGCGGCGGGTGTCATGCCGAAATGGGTAAGGTAAGAGAGCAACCGGCGGTCGGCATCAGCCGCCATCGCAACGGCCGGGTGCGCTTTGATAAGTCCGGCCTCGGTCGAATAGGTATGGCCCTCTTCGGAAATAACTTTGGTCAAGCGGCGGACCTCGGCGGCCACTTCGCACAGCCGCTCCAGGGTTTGAAGATCAGCTTCAGTAAGCACGCCCATGGAAGCGGCGAGCGGGCAGAACACTTTCCAAACCGCCTGCCCTTCCGCCGTCATGGTTCGGGGCGCTGGCTGGTATGACGCGACCGCAAGCTGAGGCTCCCGCTTGTTTTCCCGACTGGCACGCAACGTGCCGGTGACCTTTTTCTGGGTCGTCGGGGCGGGGGTTCTTCCCTTCAAAAAAAACTCTCCAATTCTGGCTTTTTGCGTAAAGAGGGTCGAGGGCGGTCCTATCTGGCGGAATCCCGAACTTTTGACCCCTCCCCTAGGGGCTGTGCCGTGCTACACCGGGTGGCGAGTCGTTTCCCGAGAATAATTCTCAGCTCGGCGACTTCTTCCGGTTCCAGTGATGGTTCGGGTCGATGGGCAGACCATTGACGTCGCACCCGACCACTACCCCGGACTTCTCCTCTCGCTGCTTGGCGCTGTCATGGCAGAGCTTGCACAGGCTCTGGAGGTTGGTTGCATCGAAGAACAGCGTTACATCACCACGGTGCGCCTTGATGTGGTCAGCGATACCAGCAGCCACCGTCCGGCCTTGAGAGCTGCAGCGGCGGCACAACGGCTCCTTCTGCAGCTGCGCCCATCGAAGTCGATACCATTCCTTGGTCTTGTACAGGTGATGCCAGGACGAACCGGTAGCCATCAGCCTTCAACCTTTCGAGTCATGAACCGATCAGAGTATTCGCGCAGCTTCTCCACCCCGATGAAGCCGACCATGCACCCAGCAAACACCGCCAGGTTGGTGGGCAGCGAGAAGTACTCAAGCACTGGCATCAGGCTCGTACCGATCAAGCCACACAGGATCCCCTCGAGGATGACCTTGCGGCGACCACCACCACCGTAGATAACGCGGCACATCGCAACGGCAGCTGCCGTTCCACCGGTGTACAACTGGGGCTGATGGGCAACCAACCAGGCAAACACTGCGGCCCAAAGGCCAGGATCTTTCTCAGGCATATGGGCCATTCCGGTTACTCCCTGCCAGGGAGCTATGAACAAAAAAGCCCGCACTTGGCGGGCTCAGTAACCGTGTCGGTAGTCAGAAGACTCGACCCACGTCGTAACTATTTTTGAGTTGATTGACGATTGCAGTGCAAACACCCTCATAAGCGTGGTCGGCTTCTTCTGCTGCACCCACTAAGAACGAGCCATCGAAGTCTCGGCTATAGAACTCATATCCACCTTGCTTAGCCGTCACTTCTAGCTGGAAAACATGGTGCGTCTTAGGGAACTGATCTGGCGCATTTTCAAGCGTAATCGCAACCGAAAAGTCCAAAACGCCATCGACGCTGCTGAATTCATGACGCCCCTTCTCCTCGAAGTTTTGAGGCGACCCCGAACCCATGCGGACATACTTCATTACGACACCGTCCTTGGGGTTGACCCAGTGCGGCGAATCCAACCCCAAATAGCGCTGAAGGGCACCTACAAACCGCTGAGCTTGCGCTGAAAGACGATCAAGTTGCTCCATTCGAGCCGCATTGTATTCAGCGCGCCGGTGAGATAGCTCTTTAAAAACCGACATTTCCAATCTCCACATTAAGGAGATATCAAACTGCCACACAGAGCATGGTTTATCCACAAAAAAGCCCGACACTATGGCCGGGCTTTAACTGGTCGAATCTCATAACGCGCAAGATCGACATGATGGGGTTAATTTACGATCATTCCGCCAGCATGGTCAAGCGGCATCAATGAATATTTCTTCCCGGTCGAAGATTTCGGTGGCATGCACCACTGCGGCCTCCTCCAGTACCTCTAGGCATTTGCCGATCCCGGTCTTCCAGCGACGGCGCGTCGACTCCGGCTTGCCCTCTACGTCCCAGGTATTCATGTCATAGAACTCAGGCGGCAGCACGATCATGTCAGTGGACCGCTTGCCGACCTGCATCCCGCGCAACTTAGGGATGGCCCAAGCGGTGACTGCTTTATAGATAAACAGCTGAGGCGCCGGAGAACTCATGCGGCTGATCAGGCGACCGATCGCGGCAACCTTGTTGGCCTTGTGCGTGGAGTACTTGGCAATCAACACATCCCACTGAGCGGGTGCCAGCTCCCGGTGCAGCAGCGCATGCAGGCAGCAGTCATAGTCAAACTTGTCGCGGACCGAGATGGTGCTGGCAGTACCGCCCTCGCGCAGGTCGGCATCAATCAGCTTTTGCCAGTGCTGCTTGGTTGAGTTGTCGATGTTGTCGGCAGCCAGTACACGAACTAACGTGCTCATTACGTCTTTATAGATACCCATGTCCTTCCCCCTCAATCTCCAGTGAAGTTGGTACCGCCGCCCCCGCGTCGATTACCGTCCTGATACAGCGCCTCCGGCCCAGTGGCCCGAGGGTTCTTCAATTCGTTGATGTGTCGCTGCGCGACCTGCAGTCTCATGCTGAGCTGGGTCACCAGTTCATCCAGGGCCAGGGCCTCGCCAGTTGCAGCCGCTACCCAGCCCGACGCGTTGCAGCCAGTGCAGGCCAGTTCATAAAACATGCTCTTGGTGACTGCCTTCCCCTTGCAGGTCGGGCACTGGACCAGGTCGATCAACTCCTTGCGGAAGGCCGGTCCATGGCTCTTTTTCATGCCTTTGAATCCTCGCTTTTTACGGATTCGGCATTGGCCTCGCAGGCCGCGCCGCTACTGGCCTCGGCGGCAATATGCGAATTTCCGTTTCCAGTGATGGTCGAGCCGTGAATGACGGCGAAACCCTTGCCATCAAGCCAGCCGTGCCACTTATCCAGGGCCTCACGCTTGAGCTGATCCGCCGAGGTGTGGATGTAGGTCTGCACGTTGCGGCTCAGGGTGTGGTTCACCAGCATCTCGCCGATCAGGTAGTCGACACCGAGGTCGGTCCAACCGGTGCGAGCTACCTTGCGCAGGTCATGACTGGTCCACTCACCGGCACCCAGACGGGTGAACGCGGCGCAGGCCTGGCTCTCGGTCAGTGGCCGGCCATTCTTGGACGGGAACAGGAAGGCGCCCTGGTAGCCCTTGCCCTGCTGCCAGTGGCGATAGCGATTCAACAGGGCCAGTGCCTGGTGAGTCAGCGGCAAGCGATGCTCGCAGCGCGTCTTGGTGTTCTCGGCAGGAATGAACCACTCCGGTTGCTCACCTTGGGTCATATGCGCCCAGCGCGCCATCCGGGTCTCACCCACTCGGGTTCCATGGCACAGCATCAGCAGGGCCAGCGTGCAGTCCACCGGAGCCTCATCGAACCGGATGGCCAGTTCACCAAGCACCTTCTCCAACTGCACCGTCCTCAAGCGTGCCGGCTTCGGCTTAACCCGGGCCTTGGTGAAGTCGGTGAACTTGAAGCCCGCGATCGGATTGGACGTGATCATGTGCAGCTTCGCCGCCTGGCGGAACGAGACCACCAGCACGCCCCACATCAGGCGGACGTAGGACAGTGACACCTCTTCTTGAAGTGGCCACATGGCGAGCTTGTCCAGGCTTGAACGGGTGACCTCGGAAACCGGAAGGTCCTCCAGCCGCCGCTTCAGGTGACAGCTGATGATTGAGGCCGTGGTCGACCGGCGCTTGGCGGACAGACTCCGGTCGCGGGATTGCCGATCAGCGTACCAAGACAACAATTGGCCGACTGTGTGCAGCGTGCCAGCGGCGGTCGATGCACCGGGGTCCACGGCCAGGCGCTCACGGATGCCCGGCAGCGCGCTGATCAAGCTCTTGGTTGGAAGCGCTGGATAGGTCGCTACCTTGCTCCACTTGGAGCTGACGACCAGGTACCAAGACCCGCGCTCGCGGTTCTTGTTGAACCGGAAGTAAACGCCCGGGTATCGCGCATCGCGAAGGTTGAGCACGTCAGTCTTGGCGGCCTGGCGCCGAATCTCGGCATCGGAGAAGGTGGTGAGAACTGTCTGGCTCATGCGACCACCTCGGTCTGCGGCTGCAGCAAGTAAGCGCGAATCGCCTCCAGCGCATCGATGGCGCCACGGCAGACGATCGCCAGATAACCCTGATCGAGCAGCGCCTGAATGTAGGCGTCCTGGCTCGGTGATACGGCGGCGTCGAACGGAGGCTTAGCCTTGAACTCGATGTAGAGGCCGAAGTGACCACCACGCGCCATCGGCAGCACCAAGTCAGGAACACCGGCTTTCACGCCCTGCTCTTTCAGCTTGATCGCCACCAGCTTGTGCCGGTGGCCACCGTTCGGGACGTGGTAGATCAGTTTGGCTGCAGCCGGATAGCGCAGCGCAATCTCGGTCATCAGGGCGGCCTGCTCCAGGCCTTCACGGTCGATTGGCTTGGCGCGGGTCTTCTTCGCGGCAAAAACACGGGGCTTGGCTTTCAGCATGCGGCAACCACTCCCTCGCTCATCAGCTTGGCCTGGGTGCGCATCACGCCCTCGGCGTGGTGCTGGCGGGCTTCGGCGCGGCTGATCAACTGGCTGCGGCCGTCACAGGCGTCATGGCAGGCGCTGCACGCCCAGGCGCCCTGCAGGTCGTTCGGCTTCATGCCGACGCCGCAGGTGCCGGACATTCGGTAGTGAGCCAGCACGGTGGTTTCAGGGTTGCCGTTGCAAACGCCCGGGATGCGCACCTGGCACTCCCGACCGCGCGCGGCCTTGGTCAACTTGGTCTGTCTCATGGGCGGTCGTCCTTGTGGAGGTCAACAACGGTGAAAGTGGCTGGCCACATGCGCACACCGTGGATGCGCGCCGACTCTTCGTCGCGGTACAGGCCAACGGGTGGCTGTGGCTTATTGGTGAGGTCGAGCAAGTGACCGCAGGCGTATAGGGCCCAGTGGTACTCACTGAGGTCGGGCGGCATCAGCATCGGATCGGCCATCAGAAGCGGTCCTTGTTTGCATAGCGGCGAGACAGCGGCGTTACCTTTTCGGGCTGCTCGACTGGCGTTGGCGCCCACCCAGCAGCAAGGTTTTCAAAACGGTTGTACTGGCCGAGGAAGGCAGCACGAACGGTGCCCATTTCGATATCGCGACCCTTGCCAATGATGATTTCGGCAATGCCCTTGGCTTCGGTGTTTTCGTGATAAACCTCGTCGCGGTACACGAACAGGATCACGTCGGCGTCTTGCTCGATGGCCCCGGATTCGCGCAGATCAGACGGCACTGGACGCTTGTTGGGGCGCTCTTCGCACTTGCGGGACAACTGGCTGAGCAACACCACCGGAATGCCCAACTCCTTGGCGAGCAGCTTGCAACCGCGGCTGATGCTGCTGACTTCCTCGGTTCGGTTGCCTCCATCCCCTTCGACCAGCTGCAAGTAGTCGATCATCAGGAGGTCCAGGCCGTAGCGCATCTTGTGGCGACGAGCCAGCGAGCGGATGCGGCCAATCGTCGACCCGGCACGGTCGGCGATGTAGAGCGGAGCGCTACGCAGGAGCCCGGCTGCAGCAGCAAGCTCGGCGCCGTGGCTCTGGCAGGCGGTTCCATTTTTCACCAGCGTGAGAGGGATGCGACCCTCTGAAGCCACGGCACGATCCAGCAGTTGGCCCTTATTCATCTCCAGGCTGATAACGAGCGACGACTTGCTTTGACGCACGGCCGCATCGACGATAAAGCCCATGCCAAGCGTGGTCTTACCCATTGCGGGGCGCCCGGCAACGATGTACAGGTGATCGGGCTGCAGGCCGCCCAGTTTCTCGTCCAGGTCTTTCAGGCCCGTCGATAGTCCGATGAGCGTTTCACCTCGGGCGTGGCGATCGTGGCGGTCCTGCCAGACTTCCAACTGATCGACCAGTACATCCCCGACTTTGACGATGTCGTCGTCACCGTCGCCGCAGTCGATGGCCATTGCTGCAGCCTGCACGGCGGCAATTTTCGCCTGGACATCCTCGGCGCCTTGGGCAATCTCCATGGCGTGCTCGCCCAGACTGTACAGGGCCCGCTCAATTGCCCTTTCCCGGACAATGCCGGCGTAGGTCTTGGCATTGGCCACGCTCGGCGTGTTGTTCACGATCTCGGCGCAGTAAGCCAAGGCCCGATCACCATTCGGCAGGCTGCCGATCTGCTCGCCAACCGTCAGGAAGTCCACGGCCTTGCCGTTGGCTCGAACAGCCATGATCCCGCGGAACACTTCGGCGTTCTCGGCGAAGTAGAACGACTCAGGAGAGAGATCGTCGCTCAGGGTGTCGATCAGCTCGGGGCGAATCATCATCGCGCCCAGCAGGCCGTGCTCAGCATCGAGGCTGTACGGATCACGCATGGTAGTTTCCCTCCACCACTTTGACGAAGTTGGATGGAGCGATCAGCCAGTCGAAGGTCGCCCGGAAGGCTTTCGAGCCATTGCGGCCCGGTACTCGCCCCATCAGGAAGTCCGAAGTTTTCACCTGGAAGAAGTAATCGGCCCAGAAACCGAGGTCGCGATGCACGTCGCTTTCTCGCCACCGGGACTGCAGGGTGCGCTTGCGGCCTGGATTGAGGATTGCCACTGCTGGCAATTCAGGGAGCGCTTGGTGGTACAGGTCGACAATGGCCTGGTACGGGCACGCATCCACCGTGAGCTTCTGGCGAGTAGCTTTCGGCTCGACTGGTTGACGCTCGGCGTCGGCGACTACTCCGTCAGGAGTAGTATTTGTATTTCTTTCTTTATTGTGTGGCAGGAACGCCACATTGGACGTGCTGGAAACGCCACACTGTGGCGCTCCTTTTGGCTTGTTCGGATGAGTGTTTTTCTTGTCGATCTTCCACTCACCGACCGGGGCAAAGCCGATCGGGCTGCGGCTACCGCCTTCACGGTTAATAACGCCCTGGCGAAGCAGCTCGGAGATTGCGCGGGACACGTCCTCGCGACGGATTCCGGACATCTGGGCGATGTACGAGGCCGCGATGCAGGCGCTCTCCATGTTGTAGCCAGCGGTTTGGCGGTGGATTGCCAGGGCGACACGAAGCTCGCGGCCTGACAACTCAGCCCCGATCAGGGCCTCGTACAGGTCGTTGTCCATTCGGGTGAATCCGCTTCTCGGTTGGATTGGGGTGACGGTGCTCACACGCCACCTCCGCACAGCGATGCCCGCAGGTGCTCGACGCACTCACGACGGAGTGCGGACTTCGAGGAGGCTGCGTACTGGAGGCGAATCATTTGCGCGGCATGGAGTGCGGCGGACTGGTGAAAGGCTTTCTGGTGGCTTGGTGCGCTTGCTGCGGTGTTGCTAGCATCCATTGCTGAGTGCATAATCAACCTCGTTTACTGCTGTTGAAGAAGCCGGGCTGCCACCCGGTTTTTTTATGCCTGCGATTCAGGTACTGGACGGATGAACAGCAGGACGGTCCCACTACTGGCGCAAGGCCAGGAGCTGGATAATTCGCTCCAGAATCAGGCGACTTCGATGCCGTTCGGATAGAGGTCGGGCCGCAATTTATGCCTCGACACCCCCGTTACCTTCTCGATTTGAAGGACGCGCTCAGCTGGGACTCGCCCAGTTGCACACATGCGCTGAACTGCCTGGGGCGTGCACCCAATGGCCCGCGAGAGCGCCGACTGCCCTCCGGCCTTTGTGCATGCCTCGATGATTGCGCTGGTAGTCATGATGGGTCTCTGCTGGTTTTTACAAGCAGAGATTACAAGTGCAGCTTTAAATCTACAAGCACATATTGCAGTGATACCTACAACAACAGGTTGTATATTTGGCGCATGAGCACTCTTCCTCAAAGAATCGCGCAAGCCCGCGAAAAGAAAGGCTTGAATCAATCCGAGCTGGCCAGAGCCATAGGGGTATCCCCTCAGGCTGTACAAGGCTGGGAGTCTGGTAAAGCAAGCCCTCGGGGCAACAGGCTCACTGAACTGTCAAAAATTCTGGGGGTTTCTGTTCAAGAGCTACTGGTAGGCCCTGGGCAACCGCCAGGAAGCCAGCCCTGCGAGAGCGAAACCGACCCGGCAAAGCTGACGCATCCGGACATGCGCCCGATCAGCATGTGGGATGACAGCACCCCTCTTGATGAAGATGAGATTGAAGTGCCGTTTCTAAAGGAAGTAGAGCTATCTGCCGGCTCGGGACGCTTTAGTGTCGATAGTCACAGCCGAGCAAAGTTGCGATTTGGTAAGTACACCCTCATGCGTTTAGGCGTACAGCCAAGTAACGTCATTTGCATGCCCGTGAAGGGCAACAGCATGGAGCCGCTACTTGCTGACGGCTCTACTGTTGCCGTTGATACAGGCGCCACTACCGTTGTTGACGGCAAGATGTACGGCATCTTCTACGAAGAAATGTTGAGGGTGAAAATCCTCTACCGGCTGGCCGGAGGGAAGCTTAGGATCAGGTCGTTCAACCGGGATGAGTACGAAGATGAGGTGGCTGACGTGTCGGCAGTGAACATCATCGGTCGAGTTTTTCAGGCATCTACAATTTTCTCTTGATCCAGAAATCAGCCTAAGCCCGCGATTCGCGGGCTTTTTTCCGCCCCCAATTGCAATTTCAGAGGGATACCCGTGAGAAAAATTACAATTCAAGCTTGCATGATTACAATATTTGCTTGTAGATTTGTCTCGTCGCCGGATCACCACCGGCCAGCAACAAAGGCAGCGATGGACAGGCCTCAACTGTTCAGAGGGTTGGCAACTGACCCAGGCGTGCAGCGTAAAGCGCGAAATTAGTTATCCGGCGGACCAGGGTCGCGGTCGGAGAGAAGAAAGCATCACTGAAGCGCCTGGCCTCCCGGGCGCTTTGGGATGCGGACGAGTACACACCGCACAAGCGGCCCCCTGCATCACTTCTGCCAACTTGAGACGAAGTTGGGGCATTGCTGGATTTGCCATAGGACTCCAGCCCGATCACCTGGTACTCCCCATCACCAGGCTGCATCGGTCGTGACGCTCGCCCTCCCCTGGTCCGGGAGGCAACGGCAGCGAGTGTCACGACCAATGCAGCCACCCCGAGGATTAATCATGGAAACGATCACTGAGGGCTCATGGATAGGCCGCCTCGGCCTCGGTCTCGCACCCCGTGAGCTGCAATGCGTTCTCGCGGTCGCCCAAGGCATGACCGCGAAGGAAATCGCCAAGCTGCTCGGGATCGCCCCGGGCACTGTCGAAAAGCGACTATCGGCAGCCATGTTCAAACTCGACGCGCCCCGCCGGGCTGCACTGGTCGCCGAAGCCATGAAGCGGCAGATCATCAGCCCGCTGTGTATCGTCCTGGCCGGATTGATGGCTATGCACGCCGTCATGGGCGATGCCGACCCTATGCGTCGCGACCGCCGTGTACCTGAGCGACGTATTGCCCAGGTCCGAATCATCCGCAAGGCCGAATCGTTCGACCTGCACGCCTGACCCCTGCCCCGAGGACTTCAATATGCACTCAGCTATCCAAGCTCGCCGGGATGGCCTGGCCGATCTGCGCGCCCGCGCCACTCTCGCCACGGCCGACTTCTACGCCAAGATCGGGCTATCCGCTCCGGCATCGGCGCCGCGCTTCCAGGCCGTCAACAAAGGCAATATGTGGCACATCATCGATAGGAAGACCGGCAAGACTTGCGGGTTTTGCGGTAGCTATCTGGCTGCTCAACAGTTCGTCGACGCGATGGAGGCAGCTGCAACGCGCAAGCTGGTCGGGCGGCAATGATCGGCGACCCCATCCCAGACCCGCGCATCCAGGTGCTTGAGCAGCTGAACGCGGACATCGACAAGTTCTTCGCCGCCGGTGGCCAAGCCACTGAGGTTGCTGGTTACCAGCGCACTCCCCTGCCAGCACGATCCGCGAAGGTCGACCCCGAAACCATCCTGAAGCGTCGGCGCCGCCGGCCAAGCACTGCAGAGCGCGCCGTCCTGCGGAAGCTCGCGGAGGATCTATGAGCAAGCGCAAACCGCACAACATGCGAGCCCGGATCGAGCGTGCCTGCCGGGCACTGCTGGGTACCAACCATGTGGCAGTGGTGAACATCGACCCAAGCGGCCAGCAGTGCCTGGTCAACTGGAAGAATTGCAGCCGCATCCGGAGCCGCCAGATCGTCGACGCGGTGTGCGATATCCCTCACCGCTGGACCATCTACCTGAGCGTGATGTGCGTTGGCACCAGCGGCGAGCAGTACTGCAAGTCCGTCGAGGTGGCGCCCCAGGGCAATTATCTGGCGTCGCACCTCACCGACGTAATCGAGGCCACCTACACGGACCTGCGCGCTCAGTGCAATCCCCAGCATGTCGTGGCTTCCGGCTGGATCGCTATTCCCGCAGACCTGACGCTTGAAGAGGCTCAGGCCGCTGCAGTGCTCGAGGCCGTCGGTGCCTGGCGACAGCAGAAGGTCGCTGCATGAAGCGCATTTCTAACCGCGTCCGGCACGGTCGCCGACAACAACACATCAATCTGCCGCCCAGCGGGCTTGCAAAAGAGCGAGGAGACGCGACGCATGAGAGTCGACCTTCCGGGCCAGTTCGACCTGCCTATCCAAGTTGCCCATCAATCGCCGCCAATGCCAACCGGTAGCAAGGAAGATCTGGCCGTGCGCATCGCCAAGGCTCTCGTCAAGTACGAGGCACGGCCTTCGTCGGCGCTCTGGATCGAAATACAGGCCTGCGCCAGCGCAATCCTCAAGTAACCACCATGCCGCGCCCGGCCACGGAGGGCGGCACCACCCTGAGGAACAATCATGAAACCAGAAATGATCACCCTGAAGCACGGTGACACCACGATCAAAATGCCGTCAGCATCCTTGGCGAAGCTGGCAATCGCCAGCGTGTTTGCTCAGGCGCTGCCGCCAGCGGCCAATGTTCAGCCGATTGTTCAGACTGGCATCCCTGCTGTCGGCCAGCCATGGCCGGGCCAGGGTGGCATCAACGCCGGCCTGGTTGCTGCTCGCGGAGACGTGCCGGAGCACTACCTGATCATCGCCGCCAAGGACATCGGCGACCGCGCCTGGGGCGGCTACCGGGAAGAGTCGAAGGCGACCAGCAAGACCGACGGCAAGGCCAATACCGAATGGCTGTGTAACGAAGAAACCGAACACCCGGCCGCCAATGCCTGCGCCGAGCACCAGGCTGATGGTCACCATGACTTCTATCTGCCCGCAGCAGCCGAGCTCTGCCAGGGCTGGGTGAACTGCCCTGAGGTGTTCGCCCAGGACTGCTACTACTGGTCGAGTTCGCAGCGCTCCGCCTACGGCGCGTTCTTCATGACCTTCGTTGCTGGCTTTCAGGACAGCATCGTCAAGTACAGCGAGCTCCGCGTCCGCCCCGTCCGCAGGTTATTCATTTAATCCTTCATTCATTCGAACAGGGGCGCATCAGCGCCTTTTTTGTTGCCTTCAGAAAGGAGCAACACATGAGCGCAGTAGAGAAAGTGGCACCTGCAATTCAGTTTCCCGAGATCGGCGAGCCCTTCGGTGGCGGCTTCTTCTCCGGCATCACCGTCGAGAACGGTCAGCGCTACGCCAACATCACCGCCGGTGCCGAGCATGAGCTGGTCGGTGAGTGGGGTGAATGCGGCGTCAAGATCGACGGCGCCGACAGCTTCACCGATAGCCGCGCCAACACGGAGGCCATGGCCGCGTCCGGCAGCGAGCTGGCACAGCAGGTTCTGGCCCTGGAAGTCGGCGGCTTCACTGACTGGGCAATCCCAGCCCGCGACGTGCAGGAGCTGCAGTACCGCCACTTCAAGCCGACCAGCCGTGAGAACTACTGCTGGAACCGTGACGGCGACAACCCCAACAGCCTGCCGGTGGGCCTGCTGTATACCGAAGAGTCGCCAGCCAAGACCCAGGTGCCGGGCTTTGCCGAGGGCGAACCTGAAGCCTTCCAGGCGCGCTGGTACTGGTCATCTTCGCAGCGCTCCGCCGGCAGCGCATTCTACTTGTACTTCGGTGATGGCTATCAGGACGACCTCGGCAAGAGGGCGACGAGCTCCGCGTCCGCCCCGTCCGCAGGTCGCTTATCGATTAATTCGCTTATTCAATCCGGCCGCTCGCGGCCGGTTGCTCAAGGAGGAGCACTGTTGTGGCAATGCACACCGATCTATCGATCTACAAGTCTTCGCTTGGCCTGCTGCAAATGGCCACGAACCTGACTCGGAACATTCCGCGCGACCTGAAGCAATCACTCGGCAAGCGGGTTATCGATGAATGCATCGATGTGCTGATGCTCATCGCCCGGGCCAATGCCACGCAGGACAAGCGCCCGCACCTGACACGACTGGTCGAGAAGGTCCAGGTGATCGAATTCCTGATGCGGCTGTTCAAGGAAAGTCGATTCATCAGCGTGCCGCAGCACGCCAAAACGATGGAGATCACCACTTCTATCGGCAAGCAGGCCAACGCCTGGAAACGCTCCACCCCAACCGCGCCCGCTACCTGAGAGTTACGGCTTTCTGGTCTGTGCGAATTGAACCTGGTCGTGCCGCTGACCTTTGGTCACCGCCATGCGCACCCTGGATACCGCCGGTCTAAAGCGTCCGTGTAGGTCCAGCGCAGTTTGCTCGCTGAAGATTCGGCGGGCCGACGTAGATAGCACGACAGGTCGCAGCGCTCCGCCAACAACGCATTCAACATGAACTTCGATGATGGCAATCAGAACAACAACGACAAGAACAACGAGCTCCGCGTCCGCCCCGTCCGCAGCTTCAACGCCCTACCCGTTCAGCGATCTGGTCCAAGCTTATTACGACTGCCGGCGCTCCAAACGCAACAGCGCCAGCGCGCTGGCTTTCGAAATGGCTCTGGAGCAGAACCTGACGGCGCTCCATCGCGACCTAGTCACCGGCCAATACCGGCCAGGCCGCTCTATCTGCTTCGTGGTCACCCGGCCCAAGCCCCGCGAGGTGTGGGCCGCCGACTTCCGCGACCGCATCGTGCACCACCTGCTGTACAACCACATCGGCCCCGGCATCGAGCGCAGCTTCATAGCGGACAGTTGCGCCTGTATCCGAGAGCGCGGCACGCTGTACGCCGCAAAGCGCCTTGAGGCGAAGATCCGCAGCCAGACGCAAAACTGGTCGAAGCCTGCCTTCTACCTGAAGTGCGACCTGGCCAACTTCTTCGTCGCCATCGACAAGCGCGTGCTGGCCAGCCAGTTGTCGGCCAGGCTCGCTGAGCCATGGTGGCAGGCCCTGGGCCTGCAGCTGCTGATGCATGATCCCCGCGAGAACTACCAGATCCGCAGCCCGGCGCACCTGTTCAACCGGGTGCCGCAGCACAAGCGCCTGACCGCGCAGCCTGCGCACCTGGGACTGCCGATCGGCAACCTGTCGTCGCAGTTCTTCGCCAATGTCTACCTCGACGCCCTCGACCAGTTCTGCAAGCACCGGCTCGGGGTCAAACACTACGTGCGCTATGTCGACGACTTCGTGCTGCTGCATGAATCGTCGCAGCAACTGAACGCCTGGAAGGCCGAGATCGAAGCCTTCCTGCCGAAGCTCGGCGCCCGACTAAACCCGAAGAAGACCATCCTGCAGCCGATTGACCGGGGCGTTGACTTCGTCGGACATGTGATCAAGCCGTGGCGGCGCACAACTCGGAAGCGGTCAGTGGCCCAGGCCATGAAGCGCGCCGCTGCAGCGCCAGCCGAGCAGCTCCGCGAGACCGCCAACAGCTACTTCGGCCTGCTCACCCAGGCCAGCCACAGCCAGAAGGACCGGGCGGAGCTTGCCAAGCTGGTGTTGCGCCGCGGGCATGTGGTCAACGGCGCGCTGACGCAGACCTACCCGAAACGATAGCGCTATCACCCAATGCGCGGCGCACCCTCACCCAATCCCAGGCCTGACCTGTACCGGGCGATGGCAATGATCTGACGCAGGCAGATGACCACCTCTTTCTTCAGCTGGTCGTCCGGAAGCCCGATCTTCTTCAGCATTGCTTCTGCCTCTTCCTCGATCGAGGCAAGGGCTTCGGTATCGCTTTGCAATGTCATGGCGACCTCCATCAGGTCGTATCGGACTTCAAGTGATAGACCACTTCACCAACTAGCGCCACTCCGGCGAGGTATACCCATGCCCACAGAAAACCGATCCAGCAACACCGAACAGATGGTCAGCGTGCCCTGGAACTTGGCCGTGTCATTGGCTGAGGACTGGGACATCTCTCTAACCAAGGCTCGTTCAAAGATGCGCACCCTCCTCGACCAGCCAGCAGCCCAGAATCAGGGCGAGCCGGTGGGCTGGACCTACGAAGGCGGGAAGGAATACACCGCCTGCCCAGATCATGCGCACGACCTCAGGGCGGAAGGCATCGAGGTAAGTCCTGTCTACCGCCACCCACCAACCGCCGACGGCTTCAGCGCCGGTGACATGGCCGACCAGGGTGCCAAGGCGTTTGCTGCGCGGGATAGCGAGGTTGAACAGTTGAAGCAGCAAGTCCTGGTTGCACGCGCCCAAGGTCGAGCCGAGGCAGTCGAGATGATCCTCGACCTTGAAGCTGAGACTGGTCTGGACGAATTCATCGGCAGTCACGCCATCGCCGACACCGGAGATTACGGCAGCCACTGGAAAGAGGACGAACTTCGCCAGCATTTCGATGTTGATCCGGCAGCAGCCGGAGAATTGGAATTGTGCCGGTACAGTGCACACCAAATCATCCAACTTGAGGATGAAGCGGAGCGCCTTCGCACCCAGATGACCACGCAGAAGTCGTGGATGGATCGTTTCGTCGAGTACTGCACCGAATCGGGCGTGCCCGAGGACCTGCTGGCCGAATACAAGGCCATCACTTCAGCCGCACCCTGACAAGAGTACACTTGTACTCTTTCTGATTTAACCCCTCTCCCCTCTATTGAATAGCCGCTATATGGCGGCCAAGGAACAATCGTGCCTGTTGAAAAGATTGCCCTCGACTCAATCGACCTGGATGCCCTGCACGTCGCCGCCAAAGCCGCTGCCGATAACGTGATCCGCTCTCACGGCTGGAAAGGGATGGTCGAAGACGCCGACCTGCCCCGAACTGACGAGCGATACGTGTCACTGGCTGACCCTGCCGTGATCGCAACGATCGTCACTGATCTGCAGAACCTTCGCAGGGCCCTAGGAGGAATGTTGTTCGCCTTCGACGATGGTGTTGGTCAGGACTGGTCGCGGGACCTTCTGGACTACGCCCGCAAGATCACGCCTGCAGTCGAGTTCAAGCCATGACCCGCCTCGCCCTCTGCCTCCTGCTGCTGGCCACCCTGACCGGCTGCAGTGAGCCTGAAAAACCAGCCGCAACCGTTGCAGCTGGTGACTACCAGGTCGACAAGCTTTTCACCGTTGAAGGCTGCACCGTTTACCGCTTTCTCGACAGCGGCGGCAACAAGTACTTCACGAACTGCTCGGGCACTATGGCCTGGAGCGAGGACTGCGGAAAGGGTTGCGACCCTCAAAAAGGGATAACTGGCGGTGCTCACCACGCTGAGCGCCAGCTCTCCCCGCACGAACAAGACAACACCCCTATCCCAGCAATGGCGCCAGTGCGCTGGAATGAAGAGAGGTATCAGCTGTGAAACTGACCGACAATCAGCGGCGCATCCTCGGTGCTCTGCGTGAAGTGTCCCGCGCAAACGTACTTCGGTACCGGGAGAAAACCCCGTACCTGTACGAGCAAGACTGCAAGAAGCTGGCCCGGGGCGATCAGGCCTGTGCCTTTGGGCTTGGAGGGCTGAGCTACCAGGTGGGCGCCCGCCTCGACCTCTCAGCTGCATCTGTGCTCAGCACATTCAAGGCTCTGGAGCGGAAAGGCCTTGTCCTGCGCGAGTCCAGCTACCCCGAGTACCACCGCCCGCGCTACTGGTGGCCTGTCGGCCTCGCTGCTGAGATGGCGGCACAGCTACTTCCTGCCGAGGGGGTGGCGCCATGAAGACCCATTACTCCCCGCACCCACAGGATGATTCTGAAGAGCAGGCCGTCTGCGGAACTTGGCTTGGCGAGGCCAGCAACTTGTCTGGCGACTGGTCCCGCGTGGACTGTCGGCACTGCATCAGGAGAAAGGGGGAAATATCGTCGTCAATCGCTGCCGAGGAGGATGCAATTGTCCAGCAGATGGGCGACATGGCTAGTTTCATGCGTGAGCAGCGTTTGGATGTAAAGCGAGAGGTGACGCCATGATCCTCCTACCTATCGCCGCCCCGCTCTATATGGCCTGGATGATCTGGAAGGGGCCGAGGTCATGAGTGACGAACTGAAACCGTGCCCTCAATGCAGCAGCGACAACCTGGAGATCGACAGCAGCTCAAGCCTCAGCCTCAGCTGGGTGATCTGCAACGACTGCGACTTCACCCTCCAGAAGAAGGTGCCCGAGGAGAACATCTGGCGGCACTGGAACAAGCTTAAGCCCGCGCCGAAGCCCTAACCCCTCCCCCTACAACAACTCAAGCCTGCCGGTAGGCGGGCATGGAGAGCTATTGCCATGACGAAAGAAGAGCTGGCCAGCCTGCCGGAGAAGGTCAAGGTCGCCATCGAGGCAGGCAAGGTTGCGGCAGCGGCCTGCAACAACGATGGCGGCAGCGCCAACCTCGATCGCGTCGTAATCCCGGTACCGGGCCTGCGCGCAAGCCAGTTGCCCACCCTGCCCGGTTATGTGCAGAAGAAAAGCCGCTATCACCAGCAAGGTATTCACCTTGACACCCCGTGGCCAGGTATCGGCAACCGGCGCAGTGCCGGCGTTCGCGCCATGCACGAATCCCTCAAGACCCAGGGCGTCGACTGCTACGTCTATTACCAGGTCGATTAACCCCTCCCCACCCCTGCCGCCATACGCGGCGTGGAGAACCATATGAACACCCATTTCCTGCTCATGGCCCAATACGGTGGCCAGGCAATCATCCCGCTCGATCGCGTGTGCCTCGACTACTTCAGCCACCTCACCCCAGAGAAGATGAAAGGCAAGGTAGCCAGGGGCGAGATAAACCTACCGCTCATCTGCATGGAGGCGAGCCAGAAGTCAGCGCGCGGGGTACACCTGAATGACCTGGCCGCCTACCTGGACGCACAGCATGCCAAGGCTAAGACCGAGCACGACAAGCTCATGGGTCGCGGTCTTCGACGCGTCTCTTGATCCTCCTCTGGGCCTCGATTACGGGGCCCGATATCACCTTCTCGATCCACTCCCACCCTTTATATGGATCGCCATTCCCCCGCAGGTGCGTATAGCGCCTCATCGAGTTCCAATCCCGGTGACCGGAAACAGAGGCCACCTTCGGGATATCCCACCCCATTTCGAATAGCCGGCTGACGCCATCGTGGCGGAGGTCGTGAAAGTGCAGGTCATCAATTTCGAGGAAGTTACACGCCCTAGTGAATGCTGCCGACACTGATCGTGAGTTGTACGGGAAGGCCTCAGCTGCGACTTTCGGCATGGACTGCATGATGTTCCAGGCCTCGTCGGGCATGTGGCACCACACGTCGTTGCCGTGCTTCTGGCCCGGGTTTTTCATGTCGGTGATCAAAGCCGACTGCTCTTTGTCATTGAGCGCATCCCAGCGTATCCGCGTGATTTCTTCCTGGCGGCGCGTGGAGAACAGCGCGAAGACCACCACCCGGACCATATCTATCTCTTGCTTTCGACGGTCGCGCATCTCGGCGAAGTACTTCAGGATTCGATCCAGCTCGTCGAGCGTTGGTCGACGGTTGCGCTCGCGGCTCTTGCTAACCGCTCCCATCTTGCGCAGCACCTTCCGTGCGTCAGGCATCGCGTTCGGGTCGACGTCATAGCCCCAGGCTGGTCGGGCCACAGATAGCACGGCGCCGAGGTGAGCCAGGTCATTGCCCACGGTCTGCGCCTGAATACCGTCTTTCTCCATCCGGCCCAGGGCGTATTCCACCAGCTTCTGGCTGGTCAGGTCCGTGTCAACGATGTCACCAAGCCACGTTTCCTTGATGGCATTCAGAGTCGCGCGCTTAGTCTTACCCAGCGGTCTGAGCTTCTCGTACTGGTCAAGGTACCGCTCAATCATCTCCCTGACCGTCACGCCGTCTCGATTGGCCTTCTCAATCGCGCCCGGCTCATGCAACTCAGCCTCGCGCTTTCTGATCCATGCCTGAGCGGTGGTCTTGCGATCGAAGGTCTGACTTTCCTGATAGACTGTCTCACCCTTCTTCATAATTCGGATCTGCGCGGTATACGCGGCAGAGCCGTCCTTGCGCTTTCTGAGTGTGATGGATCCCATGAATTTTGCTACACGGCTGATTTGAGTTGCTACATTGTAGCAACGAGGTAAAGCAAATAAGCAAAAATGGTGGGAAAAGGTAGTAAACAAGAGAATTGAAATGCACCCGAAACACACAGAAAACCTAGTAAACCCAATGAATCCGGTAGTTAGGAGGTTTTCTGTTGCGCCGATGATGGATTGGACTGATCGCCATTGCCGCTTCTTCCTACGCCTCCTTTCCAGCAACGCCCTGCTCTACACCGAAATGGTCACTACCGGCGCCCTCCTGCATGGCGACGCCGAGCGCTTCCTGCGTCATGACGAAGCCGAGCATCCGCTTGCCTTGCAACTGGGCGGCAGCGTGCCGGCGGATCTCGCCGCTTGCGCAAAGCTGGCCCAGGGCGCCGGCTACGATGAGGTCAATCTCAACGTTGGCTGCCCGAGCGACCGGGTGCAGAACAACATGATCGGCGCCTGCCTGATGGGCCATCCGGCACTGGTCGGTGATTGTGTCAAAGCGATGCAGGATGCGGTGCAGATCCCGGTGACGGTCAAACACCGTATCGGCATCAATGGCCGCGACAGCTACGCCGAGCTGTGCGATTTTGTCGGCCAGGTGCGTGATGCCGGCTGCCGCAGTTTTACCGTGCATGCACGCATTGCGATCCTTGAAGGTTTGTCGCCGAAGGAGAACCGCGAGATTCCACCCCTGCGTTACGACGTAGCAGCGCAATTGAAGGCGGATTTCCCGGAGCTGGAGATCATCCTCAACGGTGGCATCAAGACCCTGGCCGAGTGCCAGGAACACCTGCAGACGTTCGACGGCGTGATGCTCGGACGCGAGGCGTACCACAACCCCTATGTGCTGGCCGAGGTCGACCAGCAATTGTTCGGCAGCCAGGCGCCGGTGATCAGCCGCAGTGAAGCACTGGCCAAGCTGCGCCCTTATATCGCCGCACACCTGGCTGACGGCGGCGCCATGCATCACGTCACCCGCCACATCCTCGGCCTCGGCCAGGGCTTCCCGGGGGCGCGCAAGTTCCGTCAGTTGCTCTCGGTGGACATTCACAAGAGCAAGGATCCGCTGGCCCTGCTCGATCAGGCCGGCGAACTGCTTCAGGGTCGCTAGCTCGGAACCTGTGCGCACCTGGACACTCGAAGGTTTATCCCTTCGCCCTGCTTGTCAGTCAGCCCTTGAGCGGCTGGCAACGCTCGGGTAATGTCGATCCATCGCACAGGACAGAGCACGCCCATGACCTCCAAGCTGGAACAACTCAAGCAGTTCACCACTGTGGTTGCCGACACCGGTGATATCGATGCCATCAGCCGCCTGAAACCGGTCGATGCCACCACCAACCCTTCCCTGCTGCTCAAAGCTGCGGCCATGCCCGGTTATGCCGAGTTGCTCAAGCAATCGCTCGAACATAGCAAAGGCGATGTCGGCCTTGCCTGTGACGCCTTTGCCGTAGCGGTGGGTGCCGGCATTCTCAAGGTGATTCCGGGGCGTATCTCCACCGAGGTCGATGCGCGTTTGTCCTTCGACCAACCCGCGCTGCTGGCCAAGGCCCGGCAGTTGATCGCGCTCTATGAGCAAGCTGGTATCGGTCGCGATCGCGTGCTGATCAAACTTGCCTCGACCTGGGAAGGCATCCGCGCTGCCGAAGTGCTGGAAAAGGAAGGCATCCAGACCAACCTGACCCTGCTGTTCTCCTTTGCCCAGGCCCAGGCCTGTGCCGACGCGGGGGTATTCCTGATTTCGCCGTTCGTAGGCCGTATCTACGACTGGTACAAAAAATCCACCGGCAAGGAATACGTCGGCGCCGAAGACCCGGGCGTGCAATCGGTCACGCGGATTTACAACTACTACAAGGCCAACGGTTACAACACCGTGGTCATGGGCGCGAGCTTCCGTAATATCGGCCAGATCGAACAACTGGCGGGCTGCGACCGCCTGACCATCAGCCCCGAGCTGCTACTGCAGTTGAGTGATGACCAGGGCGAGCTGCCACGTATCCTCAAGCCGGGCAACGCGGGCGAAGCCCGTCAGCAACTGAACGAAGCACAGTTCCGCTGGGCCTCGAACGAAGATGCCATGGCCACCGAGAAACTGGCCGAGGGGATTCGCCAGTTCGCTCGGGATCAGGAAAAACTTGAGGCGTTGCTCGCGGCAAAGGCTTGATACAAAACCGCATTTGCTACTGAGGCGGGGAATGCTGAGTATCCTTGCTTTTTTGCGGCCTTGAGGCCTCATCACGGGTCAAGCCCGCTCCCACAGTAGGAGCGGGCTTGACCCGCGATGCTTTCTATTGCGCTTCCAGAGATGTTGATGCCTGAACCTTCCGCATTGCCCGCAGTATTGGCCGGCCCTGTGCTGCGCCGCCTGGAACCTACGCGAATGGTGTTCTGGCTGGTCGGCTCGCAAGTGTTGCACCCGACCCTGTCACTGCACTGCCCGGGCATCACGCCCGACCTCGATTGCCAGGTCATCGCCATCGGCCGCCAGGCTTTCGTGCACCTGATCGACATCCGCCTCGACAGCCCCCTGCCCTGCGATGTGCAAATCGACTATGACCTGATCCTGCAAACCGTTTACGGTGCTCAGGGCATCGCCCAATGGGCGCCACACCTGCTCTACGACGGCGCCCGGCAACCCAGTTTTGTCCTGCATTCACGCCTTGAGCAACTGCTTCACGGCTCTTGCCGTAAGCCTCATCATCCGGCCGCCGACGGCCTGCTCTGCGCCGATCGCCTGCTGATGGAATGCAGCGACCCCAAGGCGCGCCCCGCCCTGTTGATGATGAGCGGCGATCAGGTCTACGCCGACGATGTCGCCGGGCCGATGCTGCGCGCGATACATGCGCTGATCGAACGCCTGGGATTGTTTGACGAGGCGCTGGAGGGTGCGGTGGTCGATAACGGCACGGCGCTCTACCAGCACCCGGCCAGTTATTACCATCGCGCAGATCTGCTACCGGCACTGGAAAACAATGAAACCCTGCGTGAGCGCTTCTTCGGCGGCGCGCGCAAGCCGATCTTCACCAGCAGCAATGCCGATAATCACCTGGTGACCTTTGCCGAGGTCATGGCCATGTACCTGTTGGTCTGGTCGCCGGTACCCTGGTCGCTGATCGACCCGCAAATGCCATCCGCACTTACCGCTCAGCGCCAGGACCGCTACCGTCAGGAACAACAGCTGATCCACGCGTTTGTTAGCGGTCTGGGCGGCGTCGCCCGGGTGCTGGCCCATGTGCCTAGCCTGATGATCTTCGACGATCACGACATCACCGACGACTGGAACCTGTCTGCACAGTGGGAAGAAACCGCCTACGGCCATCCCTTTTCCAGGCGCATCATTGGCAATGCCTTGCTTGCCTACCTGCTGTGCCAGGGCTGGGGCAATGATCCCGACAGCTGTCGCGCGCTGGTGCACAAATGCCAGGCACTGAGCCATAGCGCCCTGACCGACCAGCGCCTGGATGCCGCGTTACAGGATGAGCTGATCGATGAAGTGCTGCGCTTTCAGGGCTGGCAGTTTGTACTGCCAAGCAACCCGCCGCTGCTGGTCCTCGACACCCGGACACGTCGCTGGCGCAGCGAAAGCAACTTTAACAAGCCGTCCGGCCTGCTCGACTGGGAAGCCCTGAGCGAGCTGCAACAGGCCCTGCTAGATCACCCCTCAGCCATCATCGTGTCGCCTGCCCCGATCTTCGGCGTCAAATTGATTGAGACCGTGCAACGGGTGTTCAGCTGGCTGGGCTACCCCCTGTTGGTCGATGCTGAAAACTGGATGGCCCATCGTGGTGCGGCGCAGGTAATCCTGAACATCTTCCGACACTCGCGAACACCAGGGCATTACGTGGTTCTCTCCGGCGATGTGCACTATTCGTTTGTCTACGAGGTACTGATCCGACATCGCCAGCGTAGTCCGCACCTGTGGCAGATCACCAGCAGTGGCATCAAGAACGAATTCCCGAGGCGTCTGCTGGACACCTTCGACCGCCTTAACCGTTGGCTGTATTCGCCCCGCTCACCGCTCAACTGGTTTACCAAGCGCCGCCAGATGGAGGTAATCCCCCGCACACCGAGCCACAGCAAGGCCGGTGAGCGACTGTGGAACAGCGCAGGCCTGGGCCAGGTGTTTTTCAATGAACAGGGACAACCCCAGCGGATTTTCCAGCTCAACGCCAACGGCGCGGCGCCGACCGAGTTTCCACCCAGGACAACAGATTAGTCAGTAAGCGCAGGCGCCGCGAGGCGCCTGAGAGCCGGATCAAGTGCGCTCGAGGGCGTTGACCAGGTCGTGGAAGGCTTCGCGATTGGAATCGTTCAGGCCCATGAGGATCTTGTGCGCCTCCAGTACCTTCGAGCGCACCACGTCTTCGTTCTGGTCTTGGGAAGGTAGATCAGTCAGGCACTCGGGGCATGGAATCGGCCGGTCAACGATGTTGAACACCTGGTCGAAGCCCATCGATTGCAACAACCGCGAGATGTCCGGGTTGGTGGTCACCACTGTCGGCAACAGCCCGACCTTCTGGCGTGACAGGATCGAGAGCTTGGCCAGCAAGCCCAAGGTGGTACTGTCGATGCTTTCGGTTTCAGTCAGATCAATGACGATCGCCGAGAAATTCAGCGCCGTGAAGATCTTTTCAATAGTCGCATCCAGCGCCGAACACAAGGTCAGGCGCACTTCGCCGACAAACTTCAGAACGAAGGTGCCGCTCTGTTCGGCGAACTGGATTCTTCCCGTACTCATTGAAGGTTCCTGCTCAACACCAATAGGGCGATATCATCCGGCATCTCCCCAAGCGTAGCCAATCCGAATCGTTGGCGCAGCCCATCCAGGCTGCCACCCGCGGCCTTGACGATTTCAGGCAAGGCCGCCTCTTTATCTTTGAGTGTACTCCCAGGCAAAAGGTCCAGAATGCCATCAGAGAGCAAGGTCAGGCTGAACTGTGGTGGCAACTCCAGAACATGATCCTGGTAGGTCGCCTCTTCAAACAGTCCGACCGGCAACCCGCGGCCCTCCAGATAACGGCTCTGGCCCGGGGTATACAGCACCGGCAACGGCAAGTGGCCACCAATGCTGTAGGTCATCAGCCCGGTGTCTTCGTCAATCACCCCGCCGACCATGGTCACATGCTTGCCCAGCTTGCAGTTGATCAGGCCGCGGTTGATGTGGCCGAGCACTTCCGAGGGCTTGAAATCGCGCAGCCTGGAATTGCGTTTGAATTCAAACAGCAGCCGGGTGGTCATGAACTTCAGCAACACCGTGACGAACGCCGATGAAGCGCCATGACCGGAAACGTCCGCCAGGTAGAAGGCGATGCGTCGCTCGTCGACCCGGAAATAGTCGGCAAAGTCGCCCGACAGGTACAGCGACGGAATGATCTGGTGCTCGAACGACAGCTCGTCGGCCACCCAGGGACTTTCCGGCAGCATGTTCATCTGCACCTGACGCCCGGCTGTCTGATCCTCCTGCAACAGGTGCAGGCTAGCCTCCAGCTCGCGGTTGGCGGTTTCGAGCTTTTCCCGGTAACGCTGGTTCTCCAGCACCAGGCGAGCACGATCCAGCGCACGGCGCACCGAATGTTCCAGCACCGCAAGGTCTTCCAGAGGCTTGATCAGGTAGTCAGCAGCACCCAGGCGCAACGCCTCTACTGCATCGTTCATGACCCCGGCACCGGAGACCACAATCACCGGCAATTCGGGCGCGCGCTCGGTCACCTGGCGAATCAGCTCCAGGCCGCCCATTTGCGGCATGCGCAGATCGCAGATCACTAGATCAGGCTGTTCCTGTTCGAAGACCTGCAGGCCCTGCTGGCCATTACTCGCTTGCAGGACACTGAAACCACTGTCTTCAAGGTAGGCGGCAAGACTGGCACGTACGACGTCGTCGTCATCAATTATCAGCAGCGTGGCACTGGTTTTCTGCATGTGGGCAAACGGCGCCAGAATTAGGTTGGCGTAGGCGGCTCGACAAGGCATGAGCACACGTACTGGATTCGCTTCTAGCCACTCTTATATGAGTTGTAGGACAAGACAGGCTGTCCGGCAACTTGCAGAGGTGCCCTGTAAGGCGCAGACGGTACTCCCATCCGCTGGGGGTTTCAAGGGTACGCCGATGCTCGCGGCTGCTCTTTGCCGGGCAAATCACCAAGAGTTATAAAAACCCCTTTCACTGCAACCTAATGGAAGCATTGCATTGTCAGCATGCGCTGAATCGCCGGCATGAAAAAGGCGGCCCGAGGGCCGCCTGTTTCGTTGCTGTACGGATTAGAAGTCGTCTTTGACTTCGCCATCCTTGACCTTGAACTCGCGGTTCTGCAGATAAGCATTGCGAATGAACACGTATTTGTCGCCACGGATCAGCTTTTCCGCCGACAGCAGGCTGGCGCGGGTGTCGACGACATCCACGGCAATCGCACTGTTGCGGGTCGGCACGTGATCGATGTAGCGGTAGGGTTCGGTGTAAGTGTCCGGGTATTTGCCGATAGCGTCACGCACGGTGCTTGGGCCGAGCAATGGCAGCATCACGTAAGGACCACTGCCTACACCCCAGTAACCCAAAGTCTGACCGAAGTCCTCATCATTACGCTGCAGGCCCATCTTGGTGCCGACATCGAAGAAACCGCCCAGACCGAAGGTGGTGTTGACGATCAGGCGTGCGGTGTCGACCCCGGCGGCATGCGGCTTGAGCTGCAGGATGTTGTTGGCCAGGTTGGTCACGTCGCCCAGGTTGAGGAACATATTGTGGATGCCATCCTCCAGGAACTGCGGGGTGACCGCCTGGTATCCCTTGGCCAGCGGCTTGAGCGCGTAGGTATCGACGGTGTCGTTGAAGGTAAAGATCGGCCGGTTGATGCTCTCCCACGGATCTTCCTCGGTTGCCGCCTGGGCTGCGCCCATTGGCGCCAGCAGCAGGCTGGCACAGACACAGGCCCGGGTCATCCGATTGATCACGTCTGTACCGATCCTACGCATAGAGTTACTCCTCGACGGCCACTGCATAAGACACTCGTGTCCTACGCTAAAAAGGAAACAAGTATAAAGGGTCTTCCACTGATGAACAGCCTGACATAAACAAGGTCATGATTTTGTGAACAACGGTGCGCTGATGGCGTAACCAAGGTGTAATACGGCGCGCGTAATGTGCAAGCTATTTCAGGGATGTTTCCATGCCAGACGCCCCCGTCTTCACCGCTCTGCTGTTTGGCCTGCGCGGCTGCCTCGTCGACGCGGGCATCACCCCGAAACCGCAACCCACCCCCGGCGCCCTGCGGACACTCGACTGGTTGAATCAGCACCAGGTGCCCTGTGCCTGGGTTGACGAGTTGAGCAGTGCCGACGCCGAACACTTTGGCAGGCCATTGCCAGCCTGGATCAAGGCGCAATATCAGGCGCCGGCGCCATGGCCGGCGCCGGACGCCTGCTGGCAGGCCTTAATGACGCTCAAGACCCACACCCTTGAAGGTTGCGTGCTGGTCAGCGGTGAGCCACGCCTGCTGCAGTCGGGGCTCAATGCCGGCCTGTGGACTATCGGCCTTGCCAGCAGCGGCTCGCTCTGCGCGATCGATAGTCAGCAGTGGCAGGCGCTCAGCCCGCAGGAACAGGAACGTAAACGCGGCAAGGCGACGCTGCAATTGTTTGCCCTGGGCGTACATTCGGTGATCGACCATCTCGAAGCGCTGAGCGACTGCCTGGCCGACATCACCCAGCGCCGCCTCAAGGGAGAAAAACCCTGACACAGGGCCGTTGATCCCGGTCATGCAAAGCGTTGCGCAGTGGATTACTCTAGTAGACAAGGTATGGACCTTTCACCCGCTACCGGGGTCCATGACTGTGCCTATTCATAGAGGGAGATCACCCATGCCTGCCCGCGAACTGCAACAGCAACTCAACGAGCTGCGCGAGCAACTGGAGCAAAACCCACCGCTTTCAGAAGAAGAGCGCGAACACCTGCATGAGCTGATGCGGCAAATCGAGGCCAAGCTTGAACTGGAAGCCACCGTCCCGGACAACGACCTGGTCGATAGCGTCAACCTGGCCGTCGAAACCTTTGAAGCCAACCACCCCAGCCTGACCGGTATCTTGCGCCGCCTGGCCGTAAGCTTGCACAGTATGGGTATCTGAATAGCCATCGCGGGGCAAGCCCGCTCCCACCGGCTCTGTGGGAGCGGGCTTGCCCCGCGATCATTGCAATTACTGCCGAACCAGGCGCAGGTTCGGCAATGTCACGGTTTCGGTGCTGCGGTACGGGTTGATATCCAGCCCGCCGCGACGCACATAACGGGCATAGACCGTCAGGAACTCAGGGTTGAGCAAACGCTTGAGGTCCAGGTAAATGCGCTCCACGCACTGCTCATGGAAATCGGCATGCTGGCGGAAGCTGATCAGGTAGGTCAGCAGGCTCGCGTGATCCAGCGCGGCTCCACGGTAGTGCACAGTAACGCTACCCCAATCCGGTTGACCAGTGACCGGGCAGTTGGATTTGAGCAAGTGGCTGTGCAAGGTTTCTTCGACGACGCGGGTGGCGTCACAGCTCAGCAACTCCGGTTGCGGTTGCTCGTAGTTGCTGATGCTGACGTCCAGGTCGTCAATGCACACGCCCGGCAAGGCAACCACGCCCTGCCCTTCGACTTCGGCCAGACTACGAATCTGCACGACCACCGGTTTGCCGGCCGCGGCCGAGAGATCTTTTGCCAGGCACGCCTGCAACGCTGCCGGCGTTTCGAACACGGTCTGATTCAGGGAGTTCAGGTACAGCTTGAACGACTTCGACTCGATGATGTTCGGCGAATCGGCGGGAATCGCGAACTCGCCGATCGCCACCACCGGCTTACCCGACGGCAGCAGCCAGGACAGCTCGAAGCAGTTCCAGAAATCCACACCTTGCCACGGCAGCGTTTCGGCACTGACGCCCAGCTCAGCCCATTTGGCTGCGCGAGGAATCGGGAACAGCAGCGATGGCGTGTAAGTGGCGATGTATTCGCTGGACTTGCCCAGCGGGGAATGTTCGGCGGCGGGATGCATGACTCAAACCTGAAGGACGAAATGTGCCTAGTTTATCGGTTTGTGCCATGCAAAGGGGAATCGGCTGTTATTGGCCGATGATCAGCTCCCCAACCATACCCGCCTGATAGTGGCCCGGCACATTGCAGGCGAACTCGATGGGGGTGGTCTGAGTGAAGGTCCAGGTCAGCTCGGCACGCTTGCCGGGGGCAACCATCACCGTATTGGGGTCGTCATGTTTCATCATTGCACCGTGCTGCATGCTGCCGTGGCCCATGGCCGCGTGGTCCATCTGCCCCTGCATGGCGATCATTTCCTTCTGATGCTTGGCATGCATGGCCGCGTCGCCGAGGCTGAACTCATGCGCCACCGCGCCCTTGTTGATCAGCACGAAGCGTACGGTTTCCCCGGCCTTGACCTGCAAGCTGCGTGGCGCGTAGTACATGTCGCCCATGACGATCTCCACGGTACGATCAGCCTTGGCAGCCGCTGCAGGCGCGCCAAAGGCAAATGAATTCGCAGGAGAAGCCAGTGCAGGCAGACTGAACAGCGCCAGGGCGCCAGCGAAAAAAAGGTGTTTCATATCAGGCCCACTCCAGGGTTGCGACGAATCAGGCTTCACTGTAGAAAACCGGCGCTGGCAGCTACCTGACAAAAACATTACAACTTTGTCAGCTTGGCCACCTGGCCCCTCCGGCGCGGTATAACCAGCCGGCAACCCATATCCATGAGCCCCCCCTGATGAAACTGTTGATCGTCGAAGACCAGACCAAGACCGGCCAGTACTTGAGCCAGGGCCTCAGTGAAGCAGGCTTTGCCACGGAGCTGGCCGCCGACGGCAATACCGGCCAGCACCTGGCCCTGACCGGCGACTACGACCTGCTGATCCTCGATGTGATGCTGCCCGGCCGCGATGGCTGGCAGATTCTCCAGGCCGTACGCGCAGCTGGCAGTGAGGTGCCGGTGCTGTTCCTCACCGCCCGCGATGCCGTGGAAGACCGCGTGCATGGCCTGGAGCTGGGCGCCGATGATTACCTGGTCAAGCCGTTTGCCTTCTCCGAGTTGCTGGCACGGGTGCGCAGCCTGCTGCGCCGCGGCAGCAGCCCGACCCAGGAAACCAGCCTGGGCCTTGCCGACCTGCGCCTGGACCTGATCCGTCGCCGGGTCGAGCGCAACGGCCAGCGCATCGACCTGACCGCCAAGGAGTTTGCCCTGCTCGAACTGCTGCTGCGCCGTCAAGGCGAGGTGCTGCCCAAGTCGCTGATTGCCTCTCAGGTCTGGGACATGAATTTCGACAGCGACACCAACGTCATCGAAGTGGCGATCCGCCGCCTGCGCCTGAAAATCGATGACAACCACGAGCGCAAGCTGATCCATACCGTGCGCGGCATGGGTTACGTGCTTGAAGAGCGGCTTGCCTGATGCGCCGATTGTCCCTGGGTGGCCGTCTGGCGCTGTTGTTTGCTGCTTGCACGGCCGCGGTATCGTTGACTGCCGGCCTGCTATTCAGCCGCGCCAGCGAACGCCATTTCATCGAGCTCGACCAGCAACTGCTGGAGAGTCGGCTGTCGGTGTTGCGCCAGATGCTTGAAGGCGTCCACGACCCGGCCAGCCTGGCTACGCGCCTGCCGGCCCTGCAAACCGAATTGAGCCATCAGACTGACCTCGCGGTACGCGTACGGGGCAGCGATGGCCAGGTATGGTTCGACAGCCAGACCAACCTGCCCGAATCGCCTCAGGTGCCCGGGATCAGCACCGTGCACAGCACCAGTAGCGACTACCGCAGCCTGTGCGTCAATCTGCAGCATGGCGACCCACAGTCGGCGCAACTGACACTGTTTCTCGACATCACCCACCACCAGCACTTCCTGCAGCGCATGCAGCAACTGATCTGGCTGACCGTCGGCCTCTCCGCCCTGGCCACCGCCCTGCTCGGCGCCTGGGCTGCGCGCAGCGGCCTGCGGCCATTGCGGCGCATGGGCGAGGTTGCCTCACAGGTATCGGCGCGCTCGCTGACCACGCGCCTGCCTGAAAACCAGATGCCGGTTGAACTGGCCGAACTGGCACAGACCGTCAACGCCATGCTGGAACGTCTGGATGATGCCTTTCAGCGTTTGTCGGCGTTCTCTGCCGATATCGCCCACGAATTGCGCACGCCATTGTCGAACCTGCTGACGCACACCCAGGTCACCCTCACCCGCCCACGCGACCTGGACGAATACCGCGAGGCCTTGCACAGCAACCTAGAAGAACTGCAGTGGATGGCACAACTGGTCAACGACATGCTCTATCTGGCCAAGGCCGACCACGGCCTGTTGATGCCCAGCCGCCAGCGGCTTGCCCTGTCTGATGAGGCCGATGCCTTGCTGGAGTACTACGCCCCGCTGGCCGAAGAAACCGGTATTACTTTGCACCGCGAAGGCCAGGCCAGCCTGGAAGGTGACCGACACATGCTGCGCCGGGCGCTGTCCAACCTGCTGGATAACGCCTTGCGCTTTACCCCGGCACAGGGCGAGATTCGCTTGAGTATCGAGGTGGGGAATGACCAGGTGAGCCTGCAGGTGGCAAATACTGGCGAGCCCATAGACCCGGCATTGCTACCGCGTCTGTTCGACCGTTTTTACCGGGCCGATCCGGCGCGGCGCGAAGGCAGTAGCGAGCATGCGGGGCTGGGCCTGGCGATTACCCGTTCGATTGTCCAGGCCCATGGCGGGAGTATTCGTGCCGAGTCGGCGGCGGGCTGGACGCGGTTTGTGATTGACTTGCCAGCGGTTTAAAACTGATCGCGGGGCAAGCCCGCTCCCACCGTGGGAGCGGGCTTGCCCCGCGATAGCTATCACTCGTAACGCAACGCGTACGCCGGCTCAACCTGCGAAGCCCGATAAGCCGGGTACAAGGTCGCCAGAAAACTCATCACCAGGCCAGCACTGCAGATCAGCGCCACATCGCCCCATTGCAGTTCCGACGGCAGACTGCTGATGAAGTACACATCAGAGGTAAAGATGTGTTGCCCGCTGACCCGCTCCAGCCAGCCGACGATCTGGCTGACATTGAGTGCGGCAACCACCCCGAGCACGCCACCGATCAAGGTGCCGACAATCCCGATCAATGTGCCCTGAACCATGAAAGTGCCCATGATCTGCGCCGGGGTTGCGCCAATGGTGCGCAGGATGGCGATGTCCGCGCCCTTGTCATTGACCACCATGATCAGCGTGGCAATGATGTTGAACGCCGCCACGGCGATGATCATCAGCAGCAACAGGCCGATCATGGTCTTTTCCATCTTCATGGCACTGAACAGGCTGCCCTGAGTATGCGACCAGTCATCGGCACGGTACTGCTCGCCCAGGCTTGCGGCGATGGCCTTGGACACCTGCGGCGCGGCGTACAGGTCCTTGAGCTTGAGCCGCACGCCCTGCACCTGACCCGGCTGCCAGCGCTGCATTTGTGCTGCATCGGCCATATGGATGTAGGCCATGGAGCCATCCAGCTCGGCCCCCACCTTGAACACCCCGACCACATTCAGACGCTGCATCCGCGGCGTGATGCCACCTGGAGCACTGCTCACTTCCGGCACGATCAGGGTCAGCTTGTCACCGACATTCAAACGAAAACGCCGGGCGCTGATCTCGCCGATCACTACCCCGTATTCGCCCGGTTCCAGCGCCTGCAGGCTGCCCTGGACAATGTGCTGGGCAACGATCGAGACCTTGCCCTCCTCGGCCGGATCGATACCGCTGACCTGGATCGGCTGCATCGCCCCCTTGTAGGAGAGCATGCCCTCCATCTCGGTCAACGGCGCGACAGCAAGCACTTGCGGGTTTTTCAGCGCGGCATCGGCCGCCGGGCGCCAGTCAGCCAATGGCTGCACACCGAGAATGCTGGCATGCGGCACCATGCCGAGGATCCGCGCACTCATTTCGCGCTGAAAACCGTTCATCACCGACAACACCACGATCATCGCCAGCACACCCAGGGACAGGCCGATCATCGAGGTCATGGAAATGAACGAGATAAAATGGTTGCGGCGCTTGGCGCGGGTGTAGCGCGCGCCGATGAAAATAGACAAGGGTCTGAACATGAACGGAAGCACCCAGGTAAAGAAAAGAAACACGGTGCCCGCCTAAGTGTGCGGGCACGCTGCACGGCCAGGTCAGATCGGTACCAGGTGACCGTCGTCCAGGCGCAGCACACGGTCCATCTGCCGCGCCAGGTTGAGGTCGTGGGTGACCACCAGGAAGGCTGTCTGCGACGAGCTGCTCAGCTCCTGCATCAGGTCCTGGATACCTTGGGCGGTGTGGTGGTCGAGGTTGCCGGTCGGCTCATCGAGCATCACCAGCCCCGGACGGTTGACCAGGGCGCGGGCAATCGCTACCCGCTGGCGCTCACCACCGGACAGCTCGGCCGGTTTGTGACTCAGGCGGTGGCCCAGACCGACGCGCTTGAGCAACGCTTCGGCGCGCTCGCGCGCTTCGGGGATGGCGGTGCGGCCAATCAGCAACGGCATGCACACGTTCTCCAGCGCGGTGAACTCCGGAAGCAGGTGATGGAACTGGTAGACGAAGCCCAGCGCGCGGTTGCGCAGCAGGCCACGCGCACGCTCACCGAGGGCCGACAGCTCTTCACCGGCCAGCCAGACGCTGCCCTCGGTCGGGGTGTCGAGACCGCCCAGCAGGTTGAGCAAGGTACTCTTGCCTGAACCCGAACTGCCGACAATGGCCACCCGCTCACCGGGGTGCAGCTCCAGTTGCAGACCGGACAACACCTGAACCTTCTCCGGGCCTTCCTCGTAGGACTTGCCCAGGTTGCGGCAACTCAGCACTGCTTTATTACTCATGCCCAACTCACTCATAACGTAGCGCCTCCGCAGGCTGGGTGCGTGCCGCACGCCAGGCCGGATACAGGGTGGCGAGGAAACTCAGGACCAATGCCGCACCGCAGACCATCCACACATCTTCGGCCATGACCTGGGACGGCAGGTAGTCGATGAAGTAGACGTCGGCATTGAGGAACTTGTGTCCGATCAGGCGCTCGAGCCCGGCGATTGCCGCGCTGACATTCAGCGCCGCAGCGATGCCGACCACCCCGCCGATCAAGGTACCGACCACGCCGATTACGGTACCCTGGACCATGAAGATGGCCATGATCTGCCCCGGGGTCGAACCCAGGGTACGCAAGATGGCGATATCGCCCTTCTTGTCGTTGACCACCATCACCAGGGTGGAAATGATGTTGAACGCCGCCACCGCCACGATCAGCAGCAACAGCAGGCCGATCATCGCCTTCTCCATACGGATCGCCTGGTACAGGTTGCCATGGGTGCGGGTCCAGTCGCGGGCATAGAACTCGCGATCACCCAGGTTCTGGGCGATATCCCAGGCGGTGCGCGGTGCCTGGAACAGGTCATCGAACTTCAGGCGCAGGCCCTGGACCTGGTCGGCTTTCCAGCGGTGCAGACGCGACAGGTCCGACAGGTTGGTAAGCCCCAGGTAGCCGTCGATTTCACCGGCGCCGACATGGAAGATGCCGACCACGGTAAAGCGCTTCATGCGCGGGAACATGCCGGCGGGGGTCACGGTGACCTCCGGGGCGACGAAAGTCAGCTTGTCGCCGATACCGACACCCAGCTTGGCCGCCGCCTTGTCACCGATCATGATGCCGAACTCACCCGGCGCCAGGGCGTCGAGCTTACCTTCACGAATGAAGTTGTCGATGATCGAGACTTGCCGCTCCTGGGCCGGATCGATGCCGTTGAGCAGCACCTTCTGCACCTTGCCGTCATGGGTCAGCAGGCCCTGCATCTGGGTAAAGGGGGCCACCGCCACAACCTGCGGGTTCTGCTTTACTTGCTTGGCAAGGGTGGGCCAGTCGCTGATCGGCTGTCCGCTTTCCAGGGTGGCATGGGGCACCATGCCCAATACCCGGGTGCGCATCTCGTGATCGAAACCGTTCATGACCGACAACACCACGATCATCACCACCACGCCCAGGGCGAGGCCGATCATCGAGGTCAGGGAAATGAACGAGACGAAGTGGTTGCGACGCTTGGCACGGGTGTAACGCGTGCCGATGAATACGAAGAGAGGTCTGAACATGTCGGGGCTTGTTCGGATGAAAGAGGAACGTCCTTGTGGCGGGCGTTGAATAGCAGCTTTACACTCAGACCACCGCCGCTACCATGGGTTCGCCATGTCGACATTAGATGAAGAAGATCGCCGCGAATACTACCGTATCGACGATAGGATCGCACTGGAAATTAGCCAGCTGAGTGCTACTGAAGCCCTTGGCCCAGACTTGTTGCAAGATGATTCACCACTCTTCAACCTGCTCAGCGAACTGCACCTGAGCGAATTCGAGTCCCAGCACCTGCTGCGCCAGCTCAGCGACAAGGATCGCACCCTGGCCGCCTTTCTCAAGGCGCAGAACAAACGTATCGACCTGCTCAGCGCTGTGGTTGCGCAGACACTGCTCGGGCAGCTCAGCGCGCCACAAGCGGTAGTGCTGTCCGAAGGCGGTATCGAGTTCAACCAGGCCCAAGCACTTGCCGCTGGCAGCCGCGTCGCGGTGAAGATGGTATTGATGCCACAAGCCTTGGGTTTGCTGCTGCGCGCCAGAGTCACCCACTGCGATCAGCAGCCTGACGGCCTGTACGAAATCGGTACCGAGTTCGTCGACATGACCGACGCCCAACGCCAGCTGCTGGCTCGCTACATCCTGCAACGACAGGCACAACAACGACGTCAGGCACTGGAACAGAACGCCCCGAGCGCTTCTTGAGTCTCACCCTTTCTTGAAGGAACAAACGTGACCCAGATTTACGGCCACCGTGGCGCCAAGGGCGAAGCCCCCGAAAACACCCTGACCAGCTTCCAGCAGTGTCTCAAGCACGGCGTGCGCCGCTGCGAACTGGACCTGCACCTGTCGGCTGACAACGAACTGATGGTCATTCACGACCCGAGCCTCAAGCGCACCACCGGCCGACGCGGCAAGGTGGTCGAGCACGAAGCGGCGAACCTGGTGACTTACGATGCACGCGAAGGTGGTCCGGGCTGGGTATCGCCCTGCCCCATTCCACGGCTTGAAGAGCTGTTCGAAAAATGCGACTTCGAGCACTGGCAGCTGGAGGTCAAGAGTGCCTCGCGCACCCGTGCGGTGACCACGGTGCTGGCCATTCGCGAAATGGCCCAGCAGTACGGCCTGCTCGACAAAATCACCATCACCTCAAGTTCTCGGGAAGTGCTGGGTGCGGCCCTTGAATTGACGCCGGATATTTCTCGCGGACTGGTCGCCGAGTACGCCTGGCTCGACCCGCTGAAGGTCGCCCAGAACTATGACTGCAACTTGCTGGCGTTGAACTGGACACTGTGCACCCCTGAGCGCCTGATCAAGGCCCAGCGCCAGGGTTTGCACGTGTCGGTGTGGACAGTCAACGAGCCGGCGCTGATGCGCAGGCTCGCCGACTTCGGCGTAGACAGCCTGATTACAGACTTTCCCGGTTTGGCCAGCGCCACCCTCGAGAATCGCTGAAATCGGTCTCCCCGGCCGGCTCAGGCCACCGGCCGGAGCCGCTCAAAAAAGCCGGTTGAGGCCGTCGTAGGCCGCTACCCGATAGGCTTCGGCCATGGTCGGGTAGTTGAAGGTGGTGTTGACGAAGTACTTCAGGGTGTTGCGCTCACCCGGCTGATCCATGATCGCCTGACCGATGTGGACAATCTCCGACGCCTGATAACCGAAGCAGTGCACGCCGAGGATTTCCAGGGTCTCGCGGTGGAACAGGATCTTCAGCATGCCTTGCGGCTCACCGGCGATCTGCGCCCGCGCCATGCCTTTGAAGAAAGCCTTGCCGACTTCGTAAGGTACCTTGGCCTGGGTCAGTTCCTGCTCGTTCTTGCCGATCGAGCTGATCTCCGGAATGGTGTAGATACCGGTCGGCACATCGTTGACGAAGCGCCAGCTGCCATTGTCGACGATGCTGCCAGCGGCCGAGCGCCCCTGGTCGTGTGCAGCACTGGCCAGGCTCGGCCAACCGATCACGTCACCGGCACCGTAGATGTTCGGCACGTGGGTGCGGTAGTTCTCATCGACTTCGATCTGGCCACGGCTGTTGACCTTGATGCCGATGTTTTCCAGACCCAGCTTGTCGGTGTTGCCGGTACGGCCGTTGCACCAGAGCAAGGCATCGGCCTTGATCTTCTTGCCCGATTTCAGGTGCAGGATCACACCGTTATCCAGGCCTTCGACACGCTCGTACTCTTCGTTGTGGCGAACGGTGATGTTGTTGTTGCTGAAGTGGTAGCTCAACGCCTGGGAGATTTCCGAGTCGAGGAAGCTCAGCAACTGGCCACGGTTGTCCACCAGCTCCACCAGCACACCCAGACCACTGAAGATCGAAGCGTATTCGCAACCAATGACGCCGGCGCCGTAAACGATCAGTTTGCGCGGGGTGTGGCCGAGGCTGAGGATGGTGTCGCTATCGTAGATCCGCGGGTGATGGAAGTCGATGTCGGCCGGACGATACGGACGCGAACCGGTGGCGATGATGATGTGCTTGGCCACCAGTTTCTCGACCACGCCGTTGGCGCAGACCACTTCAATGGTCTGCTCGTCGGCAAAACTGCCGGTACCGAAAAACACATCGACGCGGTTGCGGGCGTAGTAGCCGGTGCGTGAAGCGACCTGCTTGGCGATCACTTTCTCGGCGCTTTTAAGCACGTCCGGGAACGAGAACCAGCGCGGCTCACCAATGGCCCGGAACATCGGGTTGGTGTTGAACTGCATGATCTGGCGCACCGAGTGACGCAGGGCCTTGGACGGGATGGTGCCCAGGTGGGTGCAGTTACCGCCGACCTGGCGACGGCTATCGACCATCGCCACCTTGCGTCCTGCTTTGGCAGCATTCATTGCCGCCCCTTCTCCTGCGGGGCCGGAACCCAGCACCACTACGTCGTAGTTGTAGACAGCCATGCGTACTCCTTCAGAACAGGCCCGGTCGCCACATTGGCGAGCGGGGCTAGATCATGTCGCCAGCGGCGCCATGAAAAAATTCGGGTGCAGTCTAATCAAGCTTGAACGCCGCGCACATTAACCCTTGGTCGCGTCGTAGGCTATTTTTCTCTGCACTACATGTCATTTGCGCACACCTGTAGGAGCGGATTCATCCGCGATGGGGCGCGAAGCGGCCCCGGATCGAGAATCGAGAATCGAGAATCGAGGCGACGTTGTCGCCCAATCGCGGATAAATCCGCTCCTACAGCATCAGTTGTTCGAACGCCGGGGTGCTACGAGAGACGAAACCGTCGGCAACCCGGGTCACGAACACCGCAGCGATCTGGTGCTTGAGTGCAAAGTCCCAGCCTTGCTGCGGCCCGAGGACCAACAATAAGGTCGAGTAGCCATCAGCCATCAAGGTCGAGCGATCAAATACCGTCACCGCAGCCAGGTCGTGTTTCACCGGCCTGCCCAGGCGCGCATCGAACGTGTGCGAATAGCGCTGGCCATTCTCCTCGAAATAATTGCGATAGTCACCGGAGGTAGAAACACCAAAACCATCCACGACCAACACTTGCTGGGCGATCTGGCGATCTTCGCGGGGTAATTCCACGGCAACCTTCCAACTGCTGCCATCCGGTTTTCGCCCCAGCGCCTTGAGCTCGCCTGTGGCTTCGACCAGTAAATCCGCGACTCCCAGGGCTTGCAGACGCTCCACCAGGAGGTCCACTGCATGCCCTGCGGCGATGCTATTGAAGTCCACTTCCACCGGCGCGTCCTTGCACAGCTGCTCACCCACTATGCGCAAATGCCCATGCCCGACACGCTGGCGGGCACTGGCCAACGCCTGTTCGCTGGGCACCTTTTCCACTCTCGACTGCGGACCGAAGCCCCACAGATCGAGCAACGGCTCCACGGTCAGGTCAAATGCACCGCCGCTTTGCTGCGACAATTGCTCGCCGACACGCACCAGTTCCAGCACATCCGCCGGCATCGGCTGACAGCTATTGGCAGGCAAGCGGTTGAAGGTTTCGATGAGCGAGTCGCTACGGTAGGTGGAGAAGCGCTTGTCGACGCCCTCGAGAATAGCCTCCACCTCACGCCTGACCTGTTCCGGTACCGGCCCTTGCGGCGTGCGCACGTACTGCACAGAGTAACTGCTGCCCATGGTCGGGCCACTGATACGCTCAAGCGTATTGCCCTGCCCACAACCGGCCAGACTCAGCAACATACTCACCAGCAACGCGTTGCGCATTTGTCCTCCTGGAAAATCCGGGCAAAAAAAACGGGAACCCTGAGGTTCCCGTCTTTCACAACCAAGCCAAGCTTAGCGTGGGAAAGCTGGCGGGTTTACACCGGCCATGTCTTCCATCACGCGCACTACCTGGCAGCTGTAACCGAATTCGTTGTCGTACCAGACGTACAGGACAACACGGTTATCGTTGCAGATGGTGGCTTCGGCATCGACCACACCGGCGTGGCGCGAGCCAACGAAGTCGGTGGATACCACTTCCTGGGAGCTGACGTAATCGATCTGCTTGTGCAGATCCGAGTGCATGGCCATCTGGCGCAGGTACTCGTTGATTTCTTCGCGGCTGGTGGCCTTTTCCAGGTTCAGGTTGAGGATGGCCATCGACACGTTCGGCGTTGGTACGCGAATCGCGTTACCGGTCAGCTTGCCCTTCAGAACTGGCAGTGCCTTGGCGGCTGCGGTGGCGGCACCGGTCTCGGTGATAACCATGTTCAGCGGCGCGGCACGGCCACGACGGCTGCCCTTGTGGAAGTTGTCGATCAGGTTCTGGTCGTTGGTGAACGAGTGAACGGTTTCGACGTGGCCGTTGACGATGCCGTACTTGTCATTGACAGCCTTGAGCACCGGCACGATGGCGTTGGTGGTGCACGAAGCTGCCGAGATGATCTTGTCGTCAGCAGTGATATCGCCATGGTTGATGCCGTGGACGATGTTCTTCAGCGCGCCTTTACCAGGTGCGGTGAGGATCACGCGGGCAGCGCCCGGGCAGGCCAGGTGCTGGCCCAGGCCGTCGGCGTCACGCCATACGCCGGTGTTATCGACGATCAGCGCGTTTTCGATGCCGTACTGGGTGTAGTCGACTTCGCTCGGGCTCTTGGCGTAGATAACCTGGATCAGGTTGCCGTTGGCAGTGATGGTGTTGTTGGCTTCGTCGATGGTGATGGTGCCATCGAACGGGCCGTGAACCGAGTCACGACGCAGCAGGCTGGCACGCTTGACCAGATCGTTCTCGGCGCCTTTGCGCACGACGATGGCGCGCAGACGCAGGCCGTCGCCACCACCGGTTTTTTCGATCAGGATGCGCGCCAGCAGGCGGCCGATACGACCGAAGCCGTACAGCACAACGTCGGTGCCTTTGCGCGCCGAAGCGTTCTGCTGACCAACCACGTCAGCCATTTCTTCACGCACGAACTGCTCGGCGCTGCGGCCGTTGCCTTCCTGCTTGAATTTGTTGGCCAGCTTGCCCAGGTCGACCGAAGCGGCGCCCAGTTTCAGCTCGCTCATGGCTTTGAGCAGCGGGAATGTCTCGTGGACAGAGAGTTCGGTTTCGTCGGTTTGGCGATGACGAGCAAAGCGGTGCGCTTTGAGGATCGAGATCACCGAACGGTTGATCAGGCTGCGGCCATAGATCGAACTCACCACATTGTTATTGCGGTAGAGCTGACCGATAAGCGGGATCATCGCTTCTGCAAGTGCTTCACGATCAATCCACTCACCAAGACACTGGTCGGGCTTCTGAGTCACGGGAACCTTCCACATGTAGGGACAGAAAAAAGGGGCTACATTATGACGCCCCGCAGCCCATCGAGCAATGAGCGCCTGTCGCCACTCTGTCACTACATGTATTTAGGCTGTGCAAACCTGACAGCACGGGCCTCTGACCGGTACAATTGGCGTCTTTGTCGCAACGCTTGGAGCTCGACCTCCCGTGCCTGTTCTGCGTCTACCGCACCTGCCGGCCACTGCCGGCAAACAAACCTGGGGCAACCTGCCGGGTGCCGCCCTGAGCCTGGCGATTGCCGAGGCTGCCAGCGCCGCCAAGCGCTTCACCCTGCTATTGACCGCCGACAGCCAGAGCGCTGACCGGCTTGAGCAGGAGCTGCGTTTTTTTGCGCCGGAGCTGCCGGTACTGCCTTTCCCAGACTGGGAAACCCTGCCCTACGACCTGTTCTCGCCGCACCAGGACATCATCTCCCAGCGGATCGCCAGCCTGTACCGGCTGCCGGAACTTGATCACGGCATTCTCGTGGTGCCGATCACCACCGCCCTGCACCGCCTGGCACCGACCAGCTTCCTGCTCGGTAGCAGCCTGGTGCTGGACATCGGCCAGAAGCTGGATGTCGAGCAGATGCGCACGCGCCTTGAAGCCAGCGGCTACCGTTGTGTCGATACGGTGTACGAGCATGGCGAGTTCGCCGTGCGCGGCGCGCTGATCGACCTGTTCCCGATGGGCAGCAAACTGCCGTACCGCATCGACCTGTTCGATGACGAAATCGAGACCTTGCGCACCTTCGACCCGGAAACCCAGCGCTCGATCGACAAGGTCGAGTCGGTACGGCTGTTGCCCGCCCGCGAGTTTCCGCTGCAGAAAGAGGCGGTGACCCGCTTCAAGGCACGCTTTCGCGAGCGTTTCGACGTCGACTTTCGCCGTTGCCCGATCTTCCAGGACCTGTCCAGCGGCATTACCCCGGCCGGTATCGAGTACTACCTGCCGCTGTTCTTCGAAGACACCTCGACCCTGTTCGACTACCTGCCGCAGGACACCCAGGTGTTTTCCCTGCCAGGCGCCGAACAGGCCGCCGAGCACTTCTGGAGCGATGTGCGCAACCGCTACGAGGAGCGCCGCATCGATCCGTCGCGGCCTTTGTTGCCGCCGGCCGAACTGTTCCTGCCAGTGGAAGACTGCTTTGCCCGGCTAAAAAGCTGGCCGCGGGTGGTCGTCAGCCAGGATGACGTCGACAGCGGCGTCGGCCGCGAGCGCTTCCCGGCCCGGACCTTGCCGAACCTGGCCATCGAAGCCAAAGCCAACCAGCCCCTGGCAGCACTGTCGGGCTTTCTCGACCAGTTTTCTGGCCGCGTGCTGTTCACCGCCGAGTCGGCGGGCCGTCGCGAAGTACTGCTGGAGCTGCTCGAACGCCTGAAGCTGCGCCCGCAAACCGTCGATAGCTGGAACGCCTTCGTCGCGGGCAAAGAGCGCCTGGCAATCACCATCGCGCCGCTGGACGAAGGTCTGCTGCTGGATGACCCGGCCATCGCCCTGATCGCCGAGAGCCCGCTGTTCGGTCAGCGGGTCATGCAGCGCCGACGCCGCGACAAACGCAGCGACGCCAACAACGACGCGGTGATCAAGAACCTTACCGAGCTGCGCGAAGGCGCGCCGGTGGTGCATATCGATCACGGCGTGGGCCGCTACCTGGGTCTGGCAACCCTGGAAATCGACAACCAGGCCGCCGAATTCCTCACCCTCGAATACGCCGAGGGTGCCAAGCTCTACGTGCCGGTGGCCAACCTGCACCTGATCGCTCGCTACACCGGCAGCGACGACGCCCTGGCGCCGTTGCACCGCCTGGGTTCCGAAGCCTGGCAGAAAGCCAAGCGCAAGGCCGCCGAGCAGGTACGCGATGTGGCCGCCGAACTGCTCGACATCTATGCCCGGCGCGCGGCGCGCAAAGGTTATGCCTTCGCCGACCCGTCAGTGGACTACGCCACCTTCAGCGCCGGCTTTCCGTTCGAAGAAACCCCGGACCAACAGAGCGCCATCGAAGCGGTGCGCGAAGACATGCTGGCGGCCAAACCGATGGATCGCCTGGTCTGCGGCGACGTCGGCTTCGGCAAGACCGAAGTGGCCATGCGTGCCGCCTTCATTGCCGTGCACGGCGGGCGTCAGGTCGCCATTCTGGTACCGACCACCCTGCTCGCCCAGCAGCACTACAACAGCTTCCGCGACCGCTTTGCCGACTGGCCGGTGACCGTCGAAGTGATGAGCCGCTTCAAGTCACCCAAAGAGGTCGCCGCCGCCGTTGCCGATCTGGCCGAAGGCAAGATCGACATCGTCATCGGCACCCACAAGCTGCTGCAGGACGACGTCAGGATCAAGGACCTGGGCCTGGTGATCATCGACGAAGAGCACCGTTTTGGCGTGCGCCAGAAAGAACAGCTCAAGGCCCTGCGCAGCGAGGTGGACATCCTCACCCTGACTGCCACGCCGATCCCGCGCACCCTGAACATGGCTGTGGCCGGCATGCGCGACCTGTCGATCATCGCCACCCCGCCGGCACGCCGGTTGTCGGTGCGCACCTTCGTCATGGAGCAGAACAAGAGCACGGTCAAGGAAGCCTTGCTGCGTGAGCTGCTGCGCGGTGGCCAGGTCTATTACCTGCACAACGACGTGAAGAGCATCGAAAAATGCGCCGCCGACCTCGCCGAGCTGGTACCAGAAGCCAGGATCGGTATCGGCCACGGGCAGATGCGCGAGCGTGAACTAGAACAGGTGATGAGCGACTTCTACCACAAGCGCTTCAACGTGCTGATTGCCTCGACCATCATCGAGACCGGCATCGATGTGCCCAGCGCCAACACCATCATCATCGAGCGCGCCGACAAGTTCGGCCTGGCCCAACTGCATCAACTGCGCGGCCGGGTCGGCCGTAGCCACCACCAGGCCTACGCCTACCTGCTTACGCCGCCGCGCCAGCAGATCACCCCGGACGCCGAAAAGCGTCTGGAAGCGATCGCCAATACCCAGGACCTGGGCGCCGGTTTCGTCCTGGCCACTAACGACCTGGAGATCCGCGGCGCCGGTGAACTGCTCGGCGAAGGCCAGAGCGGCCAGATCCAGGCGGTCGGTTTCACCCTGTACATGGAAATGCTCGAGCGTGCGGTCAAGGCCATCCGCAAGGGCACCCAGCCGAACCTCGATCAGCCGCTGGGTGGCGGCCCGGAAATCAACCTGCGCCTACCGGCACTGATTCCCGAAGACTACCTGCCGGACGTCCACGCCCGCCTGATCCTGTACAAGCGCATCGCCTCGGCGGCGGACGAAGACGGCCTCAAGGACCTGCAGGTCGAGATGATCGACCGCTTCGGCCTGCTGCCCGAGCCGACCAAGAACCTGGTGCGCCTGACCCTGCTCAAGCTGCAGGCGGAAAAACTCGGCATCAAGAAAGTCGATGCCGGCCCCAACGGCGGCAAGATCGAGTTCGAAGCCGAGACTCCGGTCGACCCGCTGGTATTGATCAAGCTGATCCAGGGTCAGCCCAAGCGCTACAAGTTCGAAGGCGCCACCCAGTTCAAATTCCTGGTACCGATGGAGCGCCCGGAAGAACGTTTCAACAACCTCGAAGCGCTGTTCGAGCGCCTGACCCCACAATCTGCGTGAAGGAAGATCCATGCGTGCCATTCGTTGCCTGACCCTGCTGCTGGCGTTGTTTACTCCAGCCGCTTTCGCTGAAGGCGTTTATCAGGTCGAAATGATCCTGGTACGGCAGAACGCCGTCCCGGCAATCACCAGCCAGTCCGCCCCGGAAGACTGGAGCAACGGCGCCCAGGCCATTGCCGAAGGCGACCTGCGCCAACCGGCCATGACCGACGAGGCGGCCAAGCTGAGCGCTGACAACAAGTACACCGTGTTGCTGCACAAGGCCTGGAAACAGGACGCCGGCACTGTCGCCATCAATGACGGCAAAAAGCAGTTCGGACACTTCCCGATCGAGGGCAACCTGAACCTCAACGAAGAGCGCTTCATCAGCGTCGAGGCCAGCCTCTGGGTCAACCAGTTCGATGGCAATGGCGCAGTGATCCAGAGCGAACAGCTCAAGCAGAGCAACAGCACGGTGAAAAACGGAGAACTGACCTTCCTTGACGGCGGCCACCTGGCCCTGCTGCTCAAGGTCAGCAAGCCCTGAAAATGCCCGAGCACCTGATTGACAACCTCCAGCCACAACCGCGGTTGTGGCTGGGCAGCATCGAATTCAGCGCCTTCGAACCGCGCAACGGGCGCATGCAACGCCACATTCAGCATCGCGCAGCCTTGGCCTTTGGTTACGCTGGCGAGTACGTCAGCGGCACCAAGAACATCGCCATCATCAAGCACGAGGCCGAACAGACCTTGCGCATTCAGCGTCAGCCCGCAGCCGAGCGCAACTTGCGCGACACCTTGCTGCGCCTGGGTTTCAAGATCGCCACACGCCAGAGCAAAGCGTTGCCGGAAAGCGCCGGCGACCCCTTCGAACTGCCCAACGACAGCGCCTGGTTGCGCTTTGTTTTGAGCGAACTGCCGGCCCTGCGCGAGCAAGGCTGGCAGATCGAATTCGCCGACGATTTCGCCTTCGACCTGACTCCAGTGGACGACTGGTATGCGCGTATCCAGGAAGCGCCGGAGCGTGACTGGTTCGACCTGGAACTGGGCATCGTGGTCGATGGTGAACGCCTGAGCCTGCTGCCGATCCTGCTCAATCTGCTACGTACTCATCCGGAACTGCTCAACAGTACGCAACTGGCCAAGCGTCGCGAGGACGAGCAACTTCTGGTGACGATTCCCGGCAACACCGGCGGCCGCCGTCCGCTGCAGGTTGCCCTGCCCTACGGGCGACTGAAACCGGTGCTGGCCACCCTCGGCGATTTCTATCAGCGCGAGCCCGGTGAAACCAGCCTGCGCCTGGCCACTCCCGACGCCACTCGCCTCAATGCCCTGCAGGAGCTGCCGCTAAGCTGGCAAGGCGGCGATCGCGTGCGCAACCTGGCTGAACGCCTGCGTGACATCCGCCAGCAACCGGCACATACACCGGACGGTCTCAACGCCACCCTGCGTTCCTATCAGCTTGAAGGTCTGAGCTGGATGCAAGCCCTGCGCGAACTGGAAGTGGGCGGCATCCTCGCCGACGACATGGGCCTGGGCAAAACCCTGCAGACGCTTGCTCACCTGCTCACGGAAAAGAAAGCCGGACGCCTGACCCGCCCGGCCATGGTGGTGATGCCGACCAGCCTGATCCCCAACTGGCAGGACGAAGCGGCACGCTTCGCTCCCGATCTGCGCGTCCTGGCCCTGCAAGGCATCGGCCGTCGCAAGCATTTTGACCACTTGCAGGACTACGACCTGCTGCTGACCACCTATGCCCTGCTGCCCAAGGACCTGGCGCACTTCAAGGGCCTGGTGCTGCATGTACTGATCCTCGACGAGGCGCAGTACATCAAGAGTCCGAGCAGCAAGGCCGCCCAGGCTGCGCGTCAGCTGGAAGCACGCCAACGCCTGTGCCTGAGCGGCACGCCGCTGGAAAATCACCTGGGCGAACTGTGGTCGCTGTTCCACTTCCTGCTGCCCGGCTGGCTGGGCGACGCCAAGGCGTTCAATCGCGACTACCGAGTACCGATCGAGCGCCAGGGCAACGATGAGCGCCTGCAGCACCTCAACGCGCGGATCAAGCCGTTCCTGCTGCGGCGCACCAAGGAACAGGTTGCCACCGAACTGCCGGCCAAGACCGAGATGATCCACTGGGTCGAGCTCAGCGATGCGCAGCGCGATGTCTACGAGACCATGCGCCTGGCCATGGACCAGAAAGTGCGCGCCGAGATCACCCGCAAAGGCGTGGCCCGCAGCCAGATCATCATCCTTGAAGCCTTGCTCAAGCTGCGCCAGGTCTGCTGCGATCTGCGCCTGGTCAACAGCCAGGCGCCAACCACCCGCGGTGCTCACTCGGGCAAGCTGGCAAGCCTGATGGAAATGCTCGAGGAGCTGCTTGCCGAAGGGCGGCGCGTGCTGCTGTTCTCACAGTTCACCAGCATGTTGCGGCTGATCGAGGCAGAACTGCAGCAACGCACCATCGCCTACGCCCTGCTGACGGGCGAAACCCGCGATCGCCGGGCACCGGTACAGGACTTCCAGAGCGGGCGCCTGCAGATTTTTCTCATCAGCCTCAAAGCCGGTGGCGTGGGCCTGAACCTGACCGCTGCCGATACCGTGATCCATTACGACCCGTGGTGGAACCCGGCAGCGGAAAACCAGGCCACCGACCGTGCTTATCGTATCGGTCAGGAAAAGCCGGTATTCGTTTACAAGCTGATTACCCGAGGCACGGTGGAAGAGAAGATCCAGCAGCTGCAGCAGGAGAAGTCGGCGCTGGCGGCCGGGGTGCTGGATGGGCGCCAGGCGGGGGATTGGCGTTTGGCAGCCGAGGATATCGATGCGTTGTTTGCGCCATTGCCCGGCAAGCGCAAGGTTCCGAAAGCGGGTTGAAACCATCGCAGGGCAAGCCCGCTCCCACAGAGTAGCGGGAGTGGGCTTGCCCGGCGAAATCAGTCGACCAGCTGAGCCTCTTTCAAAGCCCCAAGCGCCTCCAGCCAGCGCGGCTGCTGGCGATAATCGGTACGCGCAAAGCCCTGCCCGCGCATCTGCGCGATACGTGGCGAAGGCTTGACCTTCAGGCGTTGCGCCGCTGTCAGCGCCAGCTCGGCGGCAGCCCGGTCGTTACACACCAGGCCCATATCACACCCGGCGCTCAACGCCGCCTCGATCCGACTGGCCGCGTCACCCACCACATGTGCGCCGGCCATCGACAGGTCATCACTGAAGATCACCCCCTCAAAGCCCAACTCACCGCGCAGGATGTCCTGCAACCAGCGGCGCGAGAAGCCCGCCGGCTGATTGTCGACCTGCGGATAGATCACATGCGCCGGCATCACCGCCGCCAGCTGGCCACTGAGCCGCGCGAAAGGCACCAGATCGACGGCGCGAATCTGCTCCAGACTACGCTCGTCAGTCGGGATGGCGACGTGAGAATCAGCTTCGGCCCAGCCATGGCCGGGGAAGTGCTTGCCGCATGCAGCCATGCCTGCGGCGTTCATACCGCGAATAAAGGCGCCGGCCAGAACGGTGGCACGCTGCGGATCACCTTCGAACGCGCGGCTGCCGACCACGGCGCTGCGCTGGTGATCGAGGTCCAGCACCGGCGCGAAACTCAGGTCCAGACCAACCGCCAGCACTTCCGTAGCCATCAGCCAGCCGCACTGCTCGGCCAGGTATTCGGCATTGTCGTTGTCGGCAATCGCGCGCATCGCCGGCAAGCGCACAAAGCCCTGTCGCAGGCGCTGCACCCGGCCACCCTCCTGGTCGACTGCCAGAATCAGATCCGGGCGGATGGCGCGAATCGAAGCGGTCAGCTCACGCACCTGACGCGGGCTTTCGATGTTGCGGGCAAAGATGATCAGGCCGGCCACTTCGGGCTGGCGCAACAGCTGGCGATCTTCGGCGGTCAGCCAGGTACCGGCGATGTCCACCATCAAGGAGCCTTGCAGGCTGGCACTCATAATTGATCCTTCAGTTCAGGGGTGCGCGGGCCCATTCGGGGCACGCGGCTTCTTCGATTCGCACCTGGCAATGCACTGGCACCTGATCGAACAGGCGCAACAGGTCAGCATTGCGCAGGCGCACACAGCCATGGGACAACGGCACGCCCATTGGTTCGCAATCAGGCGTGCCATGCAGATAAATGTAGCGACGGAAAGTGTCGACCGGGCCCAGGCGATTGAATCCCGGCTGGCAACCGCTGAGCCAGAGGATACGGCTGAGGATCCAGTCACGTTCGGGATACTGCGCATGCAGGGCCGGCGTCCAGGTTTCGCCGGTCCAGCGCCGCCCGCGCAGAACCGCACCTTGCGGCAATCCGGCGCCGATCTTTGCGCGGACCTGATGCAGGCCACGGGGCGTGCAACCGGAGCCATTGCGCTCGCCGGCACCCTTCAATGCCGTGGACACAGACAGACGCAGGCGCAACTGCCCCTGGGCAAACCCATAGAGGCATTGATCGGCAAGGGAAATGTGCAGTAAATCGAGACTGGGCATGGGCGCTAGCTTAGCCGATGCGGCTCGCCGCGCCCAGCCATGGCATCAGGCCTTGGCGGTGACCGTGGCGCTTGAGGATTTGCTGCGCGGACGCAGCTGCGCGGCGGCCATGGCTTCGTCAGTGACACCGCTGTCGGCACGCATACCGGCGGCGAGGAACGGCACCATCAGGCGCATGACCTGTTCGATCGAGGTGTTGACGCCGAAATCGGTTTCGGAAATAGCACGCAGTGCCTTGATCCCGGACATGCTGAATGCTGCGGCACCGAGCATGAAGTGCACACGCCAGAACAGCTCGATGGGCGGAATACGCGGTGCGGCCTCGTTGACCAGCAGCATGTAGCGACGGAACACCTTGCCGTACATGTCCTCCAGATAACGCCGCAAGTGCCCTTGGCTCTGGCTGAAGGCCAGGCCCAGCAGGCGCATGAAGATCGACAGGTCGTTGCCACTGCGCGGCTGTACCACCAGCGCCTGCTCGACCAGCATTTCCAGCAGTTCTTCAAGGCTTGGCTTGTGCTCAGGACGGGCCTGACGACGCTCCAGTTCGCGCTCGAGACTGGTGCAGAAAGGACCAAGGAAACGCGAGAAGACCGCCTGGATCAGGGCCTTCTTGGAACCGAAGTGGTAGTTCACCGCCGCCAGGTTGACGCCGGCCTTGCTGGTGATCAGCCGTAATGAGGTTTCGGCAAAACCTTTTTCCGCGAACAACTGCTCGGCAGCATCGAGAATGCGTTCAACGGTTTCCGACTGGGCCATGACTACTCCGCCTGACAAACACTTGTTTGAAACATACGTTTCAAAGCGGTGATTTGTCAAGTCCGCGCAGCCGTTTTGTGCCTACCCGGTCACGTATTAAATCACAGCTGCAGGCCGCAAGCTGCAAGGACATCTGCCTCTGCCCCGGGTTTTCTTGCAGCCCGATGCTTGCAGCTTGCCACCCACTGTATATAATCCCAGTCACTGTATAAAAAGACAGAGCGATAGACATGCTAAAACTGACGCCACGCCAAGCTGAGATTCTGGCTTTTATCAAGCGCTGCCTGGAAGACAACGGCTTCCCGCCCACCCGCGCGGAAATCGCCCAGGAGCTGGGCTTCAAGTCTCCGAATGCCGCCGAGGAACACCTCAAGGCCCTGGCCCGCAAGGGCGCAATCGAGATGACCCCGGGCGCCTCGCGCGGCATCCGCATCCCCGGCCTTGAAGCCAAGGCCGAAGACAGCGGCTTGCCGATCATCGGCCGTGTCGCCGCCGGCGCACCGATTCTTGCCCAGCAGCACATCGAGGAATCCTGCAACATCAACCCGGCCTTCTTCCATCCCCGGGCCGATTACCTGCTGCGCGTCCACGGCATGAGCATGAAGGATGTCGGCATCGTCGATGGCGACCTGCTCGCCGTACATACCTGCCGCGAAGCCCGCAATGGTCAGATCGTGGTCGCCCGCCTGGGTGACGAGGTAACGGTCAAGCGCTTCAAGCGCGAAGGCAGCAAAGTCTGGCTGATTGCTGAAAACCCCGAATTCGCCCCTATCGAAGTCAACCTGAAAGACCAGGAGCTGGTGATCGAGGGCTTGAGTGTCGGCGTCATTCGCCGGTAAAGGAGGCGTCATGCAGTTCCCCCCAGCGTCACAGAACGTACCGCAGCAAGCACAACTGCCCCTGTTCGAAGCATTCCTGGCCCAGCCAGTGCTGCCCGGACTGAAAGCCGCCAAGCCTGCGCCGCACCCTGGCGCAGCTCAGGTTTTCAGCGAGCTGTCTTTCCGTGGTGCGCTGGGCAACTGCCAGAGCCTGCTGGCCCCCATGCTGCGCGAACTGAGCGAGCTGAGCGAAGAGCAGGACGAGCGCTGGCTGACCCTGATCGCCCCACCGGCCAGCCTGACCCAGGCATGGCTACGCGAAGCGGGCTTGAACCGCGAGCGCATTCTGTTACTGCAACCACGCGGCAACCAAAGCGCCCTGCAACTGGCCTGTGAAGCCCTGCGCCTGGGCCGTAGCCATACCGTGGTCAGCTGGCTGAGCACGGTCAGCAGCAGCGCCCGCCAGCAACTCAGCAACGCCGCACGTGCCGGAGACGCACAAAGCCTGAACATCCGCCTTGGCTGATATTCAGGATAAGCAGGGGTTGGTTTCGCCAGGCTTCCTCAGGACGAGGAAGCCCTAAATGGCGATCAATGCAGAACGCGCGGCCCGTCGTCTCGCTCGACTTCGCCTTCCACCAGCTTGCCGGCCATCTGCACGCCAACACTGAGCATGGCCTTGGCCACTTCCACGTGCTGACCTTGCAGGAAAGCCTTGGCGTCCTCGGAGAAATCCAGGGTTACCAGGGAGCCTTCGTCCTCGGCACGGCGCAACTCGATCCGGCCATCAGGCAACTCGACAATTTCTAGAAAGGACGTTGGCATAAGGGGCTGTTCTCCACGAAAGGCCGGTATTGTACCAGCGAGCGCCCCAATCAGCACTCACTCAAGCCCTCGCGAAAACGAACGGTCAGCCCCTTGAGATTCTGCCGCCAGCTCTCCAGCTCCTCCCGCGAAAGTGGTGCCACCTCAGGCTCATCAAGGCTCACGGCCTGAATCAACGGTTGGGTGACGTCAGTTTTAGGCGTTTTTTTCGCGACCGGCGGTCGGAACAAATCGGCATAAGTACTTAGCAGTTGCGCCAGCCAAGTTTCGCGCTGCTCAGCCAGTTCGACCAGCTCGGCCATTTCGGGAATTGCCACCGCCTCCAGCACTTCGCGAGTCAGCAGCAGCTCTGCACGTGGTGCACCGGCCTGCGGCAAGCGGTAAAAACCGGCAATCTCGTGACACAAGCCCAGCAGTGCCCCGTACAGGTGAAACAGCGCCGATTCACGCTCAGCCTGAATCAAGGCCTGGGCATTCATGGCCCGGCTTTCCTGTGCCCTGCCCATGGCTTCGAGGGCCAGGCCTGCAAAGTAAATCTTCTGATTGGTGCGGGTGTAGAGTTCCTGGGCCATCTGGGTGCCCTCCGAAAGGCTGCAAGGCGGTCTGTCAATTTACACTACTCAAAGGCGTAAAAGCATCGCGGGGCAAGCCCGCTCCCACAGGATTTAGAAACCTTTGTGGGAGCGGGCTTGCCCCGCGATTAGACCAATAAGCTTGATCAGCGCTTGTCTTCGACCTTCCAGGCATTGCCGTCGTAGAAGGCGCGCCAGCCAGTCGGCTTACCCTCCACCTCGGTCTGCACGTACTGCTCCTTGGTCTTGCGGCTGTAGCGGATCACGGCCGGACGACCATCAGGATCCTTCTTCGGCGCTTCGCAGAGGAAGTGGTACTTCGGATCGATTTCGTCTTTATGCGGAATGATCTCGATCACCAGCGGTGCACGGGTCTCGCGGTTTTTCGGGAACTGGCTGGCCGCCAGGAACAGACCCGAAGCGCCATCACGCAGCACGTAGGTATCGTTGACCTTCTCGCACTTGAGCTCCGGCATCTTCACCGCATCCATCTTCGGCGGCGCCGCTTCGCCGCTCTTGAGCAGCTTGCGGGTGTTCTTGCACTCGGCGTTGGTGCAGCCGAAGAACTTGCCGAAACGGCCGGTCTTGAGCTGCATTTCGCTACCGCACTTGTCGCACTCCAGGCTCGGCCCTTCGTAGCCCTTGATGCGGTAGTTGCCTTCTTCGATCTCGTAGCCGGTGCAATCAGGGTTGTTACCGCAGATGTGCAGCTTGCGCTTCTCATCAAGCAGGTAAGCATCCATCGCTGTCGAGCAGATCGGGCAACGGTGCTTGTTGAGCAGCACGCGCGATTCCGATTCACCCTCGTCGTCGGCCGCGATTTCATCGCCCGGCACCAGGTTCACAGTGGCCTTGCAACGCTCTTTTGGCGGCAGGCTGTAGCCCGAGCAGCCGAGGAACACACCGGTAGATGCGGTACGAATCATCATCGGCCGACCGCAATCCTTGCACGCGATGTTGGTCAGGGTCGGCTGGTTGGCACGCATGCCCTTCTCGCCATCCTCGGCCAGCTTCAGCTTGTTGCTGAAATCGCCGTAGAACTCGTCCAGCACGTTTTTCCAGTCGCGCTCGCCCTGGGCCACATCGTCGAGGTTCTCTTCCATGCCGGCGGTGAAGCCGTAGTCCATCAGGTTGGAGAAGCTCTCGGACAGGCGCTCGGTGACGATGTCGCCCATCTTCTCGGAATAGAACCGACGGTTATGCAGGGTCACGTAGCCGCGATCCTGAATGGTCGAAATGATCGCCGCGTAAGTGGAAGGACGGCCAATGCCGCGCTTTTCCATTTCCTTGACCAGGCTGGCTTCGGAGTAACGCGCAGGCGGCTTGGTGAAGTGCTGGCTCGGGTCGATCTGGATCAGTTTGAGCACTTCGCCCTGGTTCATCTCCGGCAGCACGTCGTCATCGCCCGGCTTGCTCTGTTGCGGCAGCACACGGGTGTAACCGTCGAACTTGAGGATACGGCCCTTGGCGCGCAGCTCGAAGTCGCCAGCGGTGACGCTGACGGTGGTCGACAGGTACTGCGCCGGTGGCATCTGGCAGGCCAGGAACTGGCGCCAGATCAGCTCGTACAGACGCTCGGCATCACGCTCCATGCCGCTGAGTTTGGTCGGGTGGGTGTTGACGTCGGAAGGACGAATCGCTTCGTGCGCCTCCTGGGCACCCTCTTTGCTGCCATAGACGATCGGCGCTTCAGGCAGGTACTTCTTGCCGAACTCGCTTTCGATATAGCTGCGGGCCATTTCCACCGCATCGACCGAAAGGTTGGTCGAGTCGGTACGCATATAAGTGATGTAGCCGGCTTCGTACAGACGCTGGGCCATCATCATGGTCTTCTTCACCCCGAAGCCCAGACGGTTGCTCGCGGCCTGCTGCAGGGTGGAGGTAATGAAGGGCGCCGACGGTTTGCTGCTGGTCGGGCGGTCTTCACGCTTGGCGACGGTGTAACTGGAAGACTTGAGCTTCTCCAGTGCCGCCATGGCCTGGGCTTCGTTGAGCGGCTTGAAGGCTTCGCCCTTCTCCCGCGCTACTTCGAAACGCACCTTGGCGTCCTTGGCAGTACCCAGATCAGCATGCACTTCCCAGTATTCTTCCGGGATGAAGGCACGGATCTCGCGCTCTCGCTCAACCACCAGTTTCACTGCAACCGACTGCACGCGACCGGCAGACAGGCCGCGGGCGATCTTCGACCACAGCAGTGGCGAGACCATGTAACCCACCACGCGGTCGAGGAAGCGACGCGCCTGCTGGGCATTGACCCGATCGATATCCAGCTCGCCTGGCTGCGAGAACGCTTCCTGGATGGCTTTCTTGGTAATTTCGTTGAACACCACACGCTTGTAGCGGCTGTCGTCACCACCGATGGCTTCGCGCAGGTGCCAGGCAATGGCTTCCCCCTCGCGATCCAAGTCGGTTGCGAGATAGATGGTGTCGGCATCTTTGGCCAGACGACGCAGTTCTTCGATGACCTTTTCCTTGCCCGGAAGGATCTCGTACTTGGCTTTCCAGCCGTGGTCCGGATCAACTCCCATGCGCGCGACCAGTTGCTTGCGCGCCTTTTCTTTTGGCGACAGGGCTGGCGCTTCACCAGCGGCGGCCTTGCCGCGCTTGGCGGCTGGCTCCTTGCTGGCGCTGGCCGAACCGCTGGTGGGCAGGTCTCGGATATGGCCGATACTCGACTTCACCACGTACTGGCTGCCCAGGTACTTGTTGATGGTCTTGGCCTTAGCCGGGGATTCCACAATGACCAGCGATTTGCCCATGGATCGGAAAATTCCTGAATACTGAAAATAAAAACACGGCAGGTACCTGACGCGGCACCGCTATATATAGTGGCAACAGAGTGAGGTCAAGCGCGAGGCGTTAGCCACCCTCGGCATCTGGCCGGGAAAACAGCTCGGCTTCAGCCTTGACCAAAGCAAAGCGCGGCACTTGCTCGCCGTCAACCTCAACCGACTCCATAAACATCGAAAGGGGTCGAACCCAGAGGCCGAACTCGCCATACAGAGCCTGGTAGAACACCACCCACTCCTCGGTTTCGGAATGGCGCGCCGTGCCGAACACACGATACTCAGGCCCCTTGTAATGCCGGTATACGCCTGGTTGTATCTGCATGTTGCTCGCCCTCTTGAAAAAAAATCCTGCAAAAACAAAAACCGGGGCACCAGGCCCCGGTTTCCATCAGCGAAACGCTTAAACGCGTTCGAAGACGGTGGTGATACCTTGGCCCAGGCCGACGCACATGGTCGAAACGCCGAAGGTCCCGCCATTCTGCTTCATGACGTTGAGCAGAGTGCCGGAAATCCGCGCACCAGAGCAACCGAAAGGATGACCCAGAGCGATAGCGCCGCCGTGCAGGTTAACCTTCTCATCCATCTTGTCGAGCACTTTCAGATCTTTCAGCACTGGCAAGGCCTGTGCAGCGAACGCTTCGTTGAGCTCGAAGAAGTCGATATCGGCAATGCTCAGACCAGCGCGCTTGAGCGCTTTCTGGGTCGCAGGCACCGGGCCGTAGCCCATGATCGCCGGGTCAACACCGGCCACCGCCATGGAACGGATTACCGCCAGCGGCTGGATGCCCAGGTCTTGAGCACGTTGCGCCGACATGACGATCATGCACGAAGCGCCGTCAGTGATCTGCGACGACGTACCGGCAGTCACGGTACCGCCTTTAGGGTTGAAAGCCGGCTTCAAGGCCGCCAGGCTTTCCAGGGTGGTGTCCGGGCGAATGGTTTCATCGTAGTCGAAGACTTTGAGGAAGCCGTTCTCGTCGTAGCCCTGCATCGGGATGATTTCATCCTTGAACTTGCCTTCGACCGTCGCCTTGTGGGCGAGCTGGTGCGAACGCAGGCCGAACAGGTCCTGCTGCTCACGGCTGATGCCGTGCATCTTGCCGAGCATTTCGGCGGTCAGGCCCATCATGCCCGAGGCCTTGGCAGCGTACAGCGACATGTGCGGGTTCGGATCGACACCGTGCATCATGCTGACGTGGCCCATGTGCTCGACGCCACCGACGACGAACACGTCGCCGTTGCCGGTCATGATCGCCTGTGCTGCGGTGTGCAGGGCGCTCATGGACGAACCACACAGACGGCTGACGGTCTGGCCGGCCGCAGTGTGAGGGATCTGGGTCATCAACGACGCCATGCGGGCGATGTTCCAGCCCTGCTCCAGGGTCTGGTTGACGCAGCCCCAGATCACGTCCTCGACTTCGTTAGGGTCGACCTTGGTGTTGCGCTCCAGCACCTTGCTGATCAGGTGCGCGGACATGTCTTCGGCGCGGGTATTGCGGTGCATGCCACCCTTGGAGCGGCCCATCGGCGTGCGACCGAAGTCGACAATCACCACGTCTCTTGGATTCAGGCTCATATATTCTCTCGCTCTCTATCGTTGGGCGCTTAACCGAAGAAGCTCTGGCCGTTTTTGGCCATTTCACGCAGCTTCGCGGTGGGGTGATACAGCGGACCCAGATCGGCGTACTTGTCTGCCAGGGCAACGAATTCGGCTACACCGATCGAGTCGATGTAACGCAGCGCACCGCCACGGAACGGAGGGAAACCGATACCGTAGACCAGGCCCATGTCGGCTTCGGCGGCGGTTTCAACGATACCGTCTTCCAGGCAACGAACGGTTTCCAGGCACAGCGGCACCATCATCCAGTTGATGATGTCTTCGTCAGTGACTTCACGCTGTTCGTAGACGACCGGCTTGAGCACTTCGAGGACGGCCGCGTCGGCGACTTTCTTCGGCTTGCCGCGTTTGTCGGTCTCGTAGGCGTAGAAGCCCTTGCCGTTCTTCTGGCCCAGGCGGTTGGCTTCGTAGAGCGCATCGACGGCCGAACGACGGTCGTCCTTCATGCGGTCCGGGAAGCCTTCGGCCATGACGTCACGGCCGTGGTGGCCAGTGTCGATACCGACCACGTCCATCAGGTAGGCCGGGCCCATCGGCCAGCCGAATTTTTCCATGACCTTGTCGATACGCACGAAGTCGACACCGGCGCTGACCAGCTTGGCGAAACCGCCGAAGTACGGGAACAGCACACGGTTGACCAAAAAGCCCGGGCAGTCGTTGACCACGATCGGGTTCTTGCCCATCTTCTTGGCGTAGGCAACGGTGGTGGCAACCGCCACTTCGCTGGACTTCTCACCACGGATGACTTCGACCAGCGGCATCATGTGCACCGGATTGAAGAAGTGCATGCCGACGAAGTTTTCCGGACGCTTGAGGGCCTTGGCCAGCAGGTTGATGGAGATGGTCGAGGTGTTGGAAGCCAGAATGGCGTCTTCCTTCACCTGGCCTTCCACTTCAGCCAGTACCGCTTGCTTGACCTTCGGGTTCTCGACCACAGCTTCAACGACGATATCGACGTTGGCGAAGTCGCCGTAGGACAGAGTCGGACGAATCGCGTTCAGCGCTTCAGCCATTTTCGCCGGGGTCAGACGGCCTTTTTCAACGCGCTTGCCGAGCAGCTTGGAAGCTTCGTTCAAGCCCAGCGCAATGGCGCCTTCGTTGATGTCCTTCATCAGGATCGGGGTGCCCTTGACCGCCGACTGGTAGGCGATACCGCCGCCCATGATGCCGGCGCCGAGCACGGCAGCCTGCTTCACGTCGTGAGCGATTTCGTCGTGGGCCTTGGCTTTGCGCTTGAGTTCCTGGTCGTTGAGGAACAGGCCGATCAGGCTCTCGGCAACCGAAGTCTTGGCCAGTTTGACAAAGCCGGCGGCTTCGACTTCCAGGGCCTTGTCGCGGCCGAAGTTGGCCGCCTTCTGAATGCTCTTGATCGCTTCAACCGGCGCCGGATAGTTCGGGCCTGCTTGACCTGCAACGAAACCTTTGGCGGTTTCGAACGACATCATCTGCTCGATGGCGTTGAGCTTGAGCTTCTCAAGCTTCGGCTGACGCTTGGCCTTGTGATCGAACTCGCCGCTGATGGCGCGCTTGATCAGGTCCAGTGCGGCGGCCTGCAGCAGCTCAGGGGCTACCACGGCATCGACGGCACCGACCTTCAGAGCGTCTTCAGCACGGTTTTCCTTGCCGGCGGCAATCCACTCGATGGCGTTGTCGGCACCGATGATGCGCGGCAGGCGCACGGTACCGCCAAAGCCCGGGTAGATACCCAGCTTGACTTCCGGCAGACCGATCTTGGCATTGCTGGACATCACGCGGAAGTCGGCAGCCAGGCACATTTCCAGACCACCGCCCAGGGCGATGCCGTTGATCGCGGCAACGGTCGGCACGGCCAGGTCTTCGAAGTCGCTGAAAATCCGGTTGGCTTCCAGGTTGCCGGCGACCAGTTCGGCCTCGGGCAGCTTGAAGTTATCGACAAACTCAGTGATATCCGCACCGACGATGAACACGTCCTTGCCACTGCTGACAATCACGCCTTTGATCGAGGCGTCGGCCTTGATGGTGTCTACGGCCTGACGCAATTCGTTCAGGGTAAGACGGTTGAACTTGTTGACGGACTCACCCTTGAGGTCGAACTTCAGTTCGACGATGCCGCTTTCAAGAGCCTTAACCGTGATGGCTTTACCTTCGTAAATCATCAACTGATCTCCACGATATGGAAGCTGAACTGTACACGCCGAACGCTGGTGAAGGACCCGGCCGGCCGCTGGCCGTGATTTGCCGAATCCTTGCGCCAGGCACACCCGTCAGCGCGATAGTCGGGATTCTGTAAGAGCCTTCTGACAATACAAACGCTCAATTCATACGCCCGTTTGATTTGGGTATGCACACATTCAACGAAAAGATCGCCGTTGTCAAATGCCCGAAAGCGGTGTGAAAACGCGACTTTACGGTCACTTTCTGTTGATCGTGGGCAAACACCGGCTTCGGTGATCGATGAGCATTCACGCCAACGATAATGGACAAAGGCTTACACACTCATGCACAGGATCAATACACGCTGAGTGCGAACAAAAAAGGCAGGAAAAACGTCGGGTAGCGCAGGGCCCGCTACACTGGGAGGGAATCAAGACTTAGACCGGCCTGCCTGGCCCGCCTGCCCGATGCGTATATCGGGCTTTTTATTGAGCGTGATCAGGCCAGGGCTTTCAGCACCGCGGCAATATCCTGCAATACAGCCGTTTCTCCTCGTTCCCCCCAATAAAGGGCAACCATTTGCGGGCCGGCTTCGACCTTGAAGACGTTGTCAGGCAGGCGCGCGAGATGCTCTGCATGCACAGGATCGGTGCAAGGCTCACGCCATTGATTGAGCCAGGTGCCGGGGGTCGTTTGCCAATAACTCCAGGTGTCTACCCTTCCCTTGCGCCGCGGCTGCACATACTGCGCGCAGGGGCTTGGCGGCTCCTTGGGCAACCAGTGCGGCCACTGCTGCGGCGCCAGTTGCATGTTCAGGCCCATGCGCCGGGCTTCCATGCGCAGGGCCATACGACCACTCTGGTTACGCGAGGGACGCAACCAGGCCAGAGGGCTCAAAATCAGCGCAAGGATTGACACCACTACCCAGACCGTCATATCTGTTGTTCCCATAAAGCTTTGCAAATGAGCTGGTTAGCCGAGGTTCTGAGCGATCAGCCTGAAACCGACCATACTTGAACTATCGCGACTGTCAGGAGAGCCTCTCATGCCCTACGAACACATACTGGTTGCCGTCGACCTGACCGAAGAATGCGATCCGGTCATCAAGCGCGCCATGACATTGGCCGCATCGACCGAGACCAAAGTTTCTCTGGTGCATATCGTCGAGCCTATGGCCATGGCGTTTGGTGGCGATGTGCCGATGGACCTGTCCCAGCTGCAGCAACAACAGTTTGACCAGGCCAAAGAGCGTATGGACCGCCTGTTCGTCAAGTATCCCGAGATCAAGCGCGGCGATTCGCATCTGACCTACGGACAACCGCGCCAGGAGATCCATCAATTGGCCAAGGAGAATGCTTGCGACCTGATCGTGGTCGGCAGCCACGGCCGGCACGGCCTGGCACTGCTGCTGGGCTCAACCGCCAATGACGTCCTGCACGGCGCGCCCTGTGATGTGCTGGCCGTACGCCTGCTGAAAAAAGAGTAACTGGGGCAGCCCGGCGCAGCCTGCGCCGGGCCCCTCCCCTTAGCTGTCGAGTTCAGCCCAGCGCTCTACCAGAACATCCAGTTCAGCCTGCATCTGCTCCAGACGCGCCAGCACGGCAGAGGTCTGGTCGATCGGGCGCTGGTAGAAGGCCGGGTCGGAAATTTCTTCCTGCACCGCCGCCATCTTCTGTTCCAGTTCGTCGATCTGGCCCGGCAAGGCTTCCAGCTCGCGTTGCAGCTTGTAGCTGAGCTTCTTCTTTGGCGCCTCGGCGGCCGGTACTGCAGCGGGAGCCGGAGCAACAGCCTCAACCACCGCCGTGTTCAGTTCCGACTTGCCCGACTTGCTCTCGGTAACACCCAGCAATTTTGGCGAACCGCCCTGACGAATCCAGTCCTGGTAACCACCGACGTACTCGCGCACCTTGCCCTCGCCCTCAAACACCAGGGTGCTGGTGACCACGTTATCGAGGAAGGCCCGGTCGTGGCTGACCATCAGCACGGTGCCCTTGAACGCCGACAGCACTTCTTCGAGCAGCTCGAGGGTTTCCACGTCGAGGTCGTTGGTTGGTTCGTCGAGCACCAGCAGGTTGGCCGGTTTGCTGAACAGTTTGGCCAGCAGCAACCGCGCACGCTCACCACCGGACAGCGCCTTGACCGGCGTGCGGGCACGCTGCGGGCTGAACAGGAAGTCACCCAGGTAGCTCAGGACATGACGGTTCTGGCCGTCGATCTCGATGAAGTCGCGACCTTCGGACAAGTTGTCGATGACGGTCTTTTCCAGGTCCAGCTGATGGCGCAGCTGGTCGAAATAGGCCACTTCCAGACGGGTGCCGGACTCGACTTTACCGCTGGTAGGCTCGAGATCGCCAAGCATCAGTTTGAGCAAGGTGGTCTTGCCGGTACCGTTGGCGCCGAGCAGACCGATGCGGTCCTCGCGCTGCAGGACCATGGAGAAGTCCTTGACCAGTTGCGGGCCACCCGGATGGCTGAAGCTGACGTTTTCCAGGACCATCACCTGCTTGCCGGATTTCTCCGCAACATCAAGCATGATATTGGCCTTGCCCTGACGCTCACGGCGCTCGCTACGCTCAACGCGCAGGGCCTTGAGGGCGCGCACGCGGCCTTCGTTACGGGTACGCCGGGCCTTGATGCCCTGACGGATCCACACTTCTTCCTGGGCCAGCTTCTTGTCGAACAGCGCGTTGGCGGTTTCTTCGGCGGCCAGCGCGGCTTCCTTGTGCACCAGGAAGCTGGCGTAGTCGCCGTTCCAGTCGATCAGGCCGCCGCGGTCCAGTTCGAGGATGCGCGTGGCCAGGTTTTGCAGGAAGGAGCGGTCGTGGGTGATGAACAGCACGGCGCCGCCGAAGCCGCTGAGGGCCTCTTCCAGCCAGGCAATGGCACCGATATCCAGGTGGTTGGTCGGTTCGTCGAGCAGCAGCAGGTCAGGCTCTGACACCAGCGCCTGGGCCAGCAGCACGCGGCGGCGCCAGCCACCGGAGAGCTCGGCCAGGGTCTTGTCGGCTGGCAGTTGCAGACGGCTCAGGGTGCTGTCGACCAGTTGCTGCAAACGCCAGCCATCACGCGCTTCCAGGTCGTGCTGAACGTGCATGAGCTTTTCCAGGTCGGCATCGCTGTGGATGTTCTGGCTCAGGTGGTGATATTCGGCCAGCAAGGCGCCGACACCGTCGAGGCCTTCGGCCACTACGTCGAATACTGTACGACCGTCGGCCACCGGCAGTTCCTGCGGCAGCTCGCCAATCTTCAGCCCAGGAGCGCGCCAGACATCGCCGTCGTCAGGCTTCTGATCGCCTTTGACCAGGCGCAGCATGCTCGACTTGCCAGTACCGTTGCGGCCAATAATGCACACCCGCTCACCACGGGCGATCTGCCACGACACCTTGTCCAACAACGGCATGGCGCCGAACGCAAGGGACACATCGCTTAATTTGAGCAGGGTCATGATCTTCTCCAAAAACCGGGCGCGCATTCTACCCGACTTGGGCCCGCTTCACATTAAGCAGGCGCACCTCCAGACAGATCCGACGACAGGCCGTGTGATTACAACTGGATACAAGCACAATGCTTTCATCCGCCTATGGCAAACGGCTAAGCTTAAGCAACGCAATCCCAACAGTGCTGGCTTCGCCGTCACTTTTCATGGTCAAACTGCCCGGAAGTCTCATGCGCAGCCGCCTGTTAAATCTAGTTTCCTGCCTGCTTCTCTCGGCCTCCGCAGCCAGCGTCGCCCAGGCCACCGACATCACCGTGCAGCGCCAGTACTATGACGAGGCCAAGCGCGCCCTGGCCAAGGGTGACAAGGGTCCCTACCTGCGTTACGCACAAGCGCTGAGTGACTATCCGCTGACGCCTTACCTGGCCTACGACGAGCTGACCGCGCGTCTGAAAACCGCCAGCAATGCCGAGATCGAAAAATTCCTCGCCGCCCATGGCGACCTGCCCCAGGCCAACTGGATGAAATTGCGCTGGTTGCGCTGGCTGGCCGAGCGCGGCGAGTGGGAGACCTTCAGCCGCTACTACGACCCGAAGCTGAACTTCACCGAACTCGATTGCCTCAACGGCCAGCGTCAGCTGATTCAGGGCCAGCGCGCCGAAGGCTATGCGTCGGCAGAAAAACTCTGGCTGGTGGGCAAGTCCCAGCCTACCGCCTGCGACGCCTTGTTCGACCGCTGGGCGGCCGAAGGCCAGCTCAGCGAGCAGAAGCGCTGGCAGCGCACCAAGCTGGCCGCCCAGGCGCGCAACTATGCCTTGGCCAACAGCCTGACCAAAACCCTCACCACCCTCGCCCCTCAGGGGCGATTGCTGGTTGATGTGGCACAGAAACCACAGCTGTTGAATCAGCCTGGACGCTTCGTACCAGTCAACGAGGCCATGTCCGACGTGGTCAGCCTCGGCCTGCGCCGCCTGGCACGCCAGGACCCCGAGCGGGCCATGAGCCTGCTGGACGACTACGCCAACCGCATGCATTTCTCCCGCGACGAGAAAGTCGCCATCGCCCGCGAAATCGGCCTGACCCTGGCCCGCCGCTACGACCCGCGGGCCCTGGACCTGATGACCCGCTACGACCCCGAGCTGCGCGACAACACCGTGACCGAATGGCGTCTGCGCCTGTTGCTGCGTCTGGGCCGCTGGGAAGACGCCTACGAGCTGACCAAGCGCCTGCCTCAGGACCTGGCCAGCAGCAGCCGCTGGCGATACTGGCACGCGCGCAGCCTTGAACTGGCGCAGCCTCAGAACCCGCAGATCCCGCTGCTGTACAAAACCGTGGCACGCGAGCGTGATTTCTATGGCTTCCTCGCCGCCGACCGGGCAAAAGCCCCGTATCAGCTGAACAACAAACCACTGGTGCTGAGCCAGGCGGTGATGAACAAGGTGCGCAACACACCGGGCATCCGTCGCGCCCTGGAGTTCCATGCCCGCGGGCAGATTGTCGATGGCCGCCGCGAGTGGTACCACGTCAGCCGCCATTTCAGCCGCGACGAAATGGTCGCCCAGGCACGCCTGGCCTACGACATGCGCTGGTACTTCCCGGCGATCCGCACCATCAGCCAGGCACAATACTGGGACGACCTGGATATCCGCTTCCCGATGGCCCACCGCGATACGCTGGTACGGGAAGCCAAGGTGCGTGGCCTGCATTCAAGCTGGGTGTTCGCGATCACTCGCCAGGAAAGTGCGTTCATGGAGGACGCCCGCTCCAGCGTTGGCGCCAGCGGCCTGATGCAGCTGATGCCAGCCACGGCCAAGGAGACTGCGCGCAAGTTCAGCATCCCGCTGGCTTCCCCGGCCCAGGTGTTCAACCCGGACAAAAACATCCAGCTCGGCGCGGCGTACCTGAGCCAGGTGCACAGTCAGTTCAACGGCAACCGGGTGCTGGCTTCAGCAGCCTATAACGCAGGCCCGGGCCGCGTACGGCAATGGCTGCGCGGCGCCGACCACCTGAGCTTCGATGTCTGGGTGGAGTCGATTCCGTTTGATGAGACCCGTCAGTATGTGCAGAACGTGCTGTCCTACTCGGTGATCTACGGGCAGAAGCTCAACTCGCCGCAACCGCTGGTGGACTGGCATGAACGGTATTTTGACGATCAGTAGTTGAATGCAATCGCGGGGCAAGCCCGCTCCCACAGGGTGATATAGAACCCGGTGGGAGCGGGCTTGCCCCGCGATTTAATTACTCCAGCACCGTTACCGGCATCCCCACCTCAAGCACCCCGCTGCCATCAGCCACCAGGTTCTGCCCGAACAGCACATCCCCCTCTTTCTGCCGATAGGTTTTGAGTGTGGTCAGGGGTTCGCGATCTGTACTGCGCTCGCCGGTCTGCGGATCAATGGTGGTCATGATGCAACGCTCGCAAGGCTTGAGCACACGGAACTCCATCTCGCCGATACGGATGCGCTTCCAGCCATCTTCAGCAAAGGGCTCTGCACCTTCGACCACCAGATTGGGACGAAAGCGCTGCATCTCGAGCGGCCGGCCGACCCGCTGTACCAGGTCGTCAAGCGACGCCTGACCGATCAGCAGCAACGGGAAGCCATCGGCAAAAGCCACCCGGTCATTGACCTCGCCATAACCACCCGGCAGGAAACGGCTGCGCGCCTCAGGTACATGAACCAGGCGCACGTCCTTGCCGATAAATTCGCTGAGCCACTGCGCAGCGACTTCACCGGCGTCCGGGACGCGAAAGGTGTCACGCCAGATCGTCACGCCGCGCAGATCGCTGTCAGCCTGCGGCACGGCGACCTTCAACGCAGGTCGCCCAGGCGCCTCCAGGGTCAGTTCGCCGTCAACGCCATACAACGCCGTCAACTGGCTCATCTGCGGGTACGCGCGCTGAGTCAGGAAGCGGCCATTGTCGCGCTCTACAAGCATCCAGCGACGGTCGCCATCCAGCCCCAGCAAACCCAGTGAAGACGATTGCAACGCCTGGCCGCGCGCGGATTTGAGCGGATATCGGTACAACGCACTCAATTGCATCGGTGACCTGTCCTTTTGCCGGTTCAAAGCCTTAGCTTATACCGACTCAGGCCGTCGCTTCATCCAGCATCAACCGTTGGCGAACGACATCGACCAGCTTGTCGGGCTGGAACTTGGAGAGAAAGTTGTCACAACCGACTTTCTTCACCATCGACTCGTTGAAACTACCCGACAACGATGTGTGCAACACCACATGCAACGGGCGTAAGCGCGGGTCATTACGGATCTCGGTAGTCAGACGGTAGCCGTCCATCTCCGGCATCTCGGCATCGGTGAAAATCATCAACAGTTTTTCACACATATCTTCGCCAGCGTCGGCCCAGCCTTTGAGCATGCGCAAGGCCTTGAGGCCATCACTGGCGACGTGCATTTTCACCCCTAATTGAGACAAAGTGTCGCGCAGCTGGGCCAAGGCCACAGTGGAATCGTCCACCAACAGCACCTCGCGACCGCGGGCCCGCGCCAACACCGGATCCTCCAGCTTGTCGCGCGAGACCTTGGCACTGTACGGCACGATTTCGGCCAGCACTTTCTCTACGTCGATGATTTCCACCAGTTGCTCGTCGACCTTGCTGATTGCCGTCAGGTAATGCTGACGACCGGCGCTGGCCGGCGGCGGCATGATGGCTTCCCAGTTCATATTGACGATACGATCGACCCCACCCACCAGAAACGCCTGCACCGAACGGTTGTACTCGGTGACAATAATGGTACTGCCGGGCCCAGGCGTAAGCGGGCGCATGCCGATAGCCTGGGACAGGTCGATCACCGGCAGTGTCTGCCCACGCAGGTTGACTACACCACAGACGAATGCATGGCGCTGTGGCATCAAGGTCAGTTTGGGCATTTGCAGCACCTCCTGAACCTTGAACACGTTGATCGCGAACAACTGTCGCCCGGCCAGGCGGAACATCAGGATTTCCAGGCGGTTCTCACCCACCAGCTGCGTTCTTTGGTCTACTGTGTCGAGAATGCCAGCCATTAAAGAACCCCCAGGCTTGTTCCAAGAAATGAACCGATTGGCCCTGTATCGGCCAGATCAGGCACAGCTTGACCCCCTGAAGAAAATGCTCAGCAGGTCATTGATGTCATTTTAACATCATGCTTTACTGCACTCAGCTCCTTCCTGTCGTAAACACCCGCAAAGGGTCGTAATCACACCACCCCATCAGGGAAACCCCTAGTGACAATCGGGCGAGACCTGATGTTCGCGATATCCATTAGCCATTAATGTGACGCCATTCTCATTGCATGAACGGAGTCAGGCTTTTGTCAGCGATCGCCTCGTTGTGGCCAGCCCCTGCTCCAGCCCTTTGTGCTGGAGCCAAATGATGGCTAACGAATCACTGAGCAGCTGCGCCCTGCAGGATTTTCTGGTGGACGCCCAGGTCTTGCTGACCCAGGCCGAAGAGTGCCTGCAGCACCTGGAATTGATCGACAACGATCCGGATGCCTGCCACTGCCTCAACGACACCTTGGCCACGCTGGTGACTCGCGCCCATAACCTGGGGCTCCTGGAGGTGGCCAGTTACAGCAGGCAGCTGCAGCACTTGCTGGAGACCGCTCACAACCCTTCGCGGCTGCCCGGCAGCGCCTTGCCGGCACTCGAAGAGTGCCTGACCCTGCTGGCCTGGCAATTGGAGCTGGTTGACCCGCACACCGGCCGCCTGAGCCTGGATACCGATGAACAGGTACTGCTGCTGGACAACCTGGCGGCCGCCCTGAACACGACCTCCGGTTGCACTTCCTGCCACTCAAGCATGACCCCCTGCGAACACCCGCCGCACAACACGCGTGAGGCAACTGGACAGCAAACTACAGGCAACTAAAGGGTCATCGACAAAGATCCGGCAGCGCGTGCTGACAGCGCTCCGCGCTACGCACTAAGCAGCAACTTTCCCGTTTGCCGATCAGTTCTGCAGTCGTTTTTACAACTGCAGATTTACTTTATTTCGCGCAAGCTTTACGTCTTATAAAGTAATGGCAAAGTGCTAGGCCAGCGCACATCACGGACCCCCTGCATCAGCCCGTAAAATCTGACTTTTCAGACAGTTATCAGAGTTCGCCACCCTTGGGACTTGAAGTGATACCATGCGCGCGATGAAGGTTAGTCAGGCCTTGGCCGATCCTGCCTTCAACGATTTTTCTGTTGGCGCAGGTATTCATTACTGCGCCCGGCGCCGACATATAAATGATATTGAAGGCAACACGACAACGCCCCTAAGTTTGACCTGTTCCAGGCTTTCTTCAGCGATATTTCAGTGGCTTCATTTTCTATGCTCTCAAGCCTCAATAGACTCAAGCTCTGGCGCCCCGGGGCCGCTCTACTGCGCGGGCTGACCGCGCTCCTGTGCCTGGCCTCGATCATCGCCAACCTGGCGCTGTACCTCTACGCGTTGCCGATGCCGGCCAGTGTGCTGATCCTGCACATCGTCGCGATGCTGAGCATTGGCTGGCATCTGCGCCACTGGGCACGCTCGATTGCCCTGCGCCCGGCAGAACTTGCCGATCGCCTGCTCAAGGTTCAGGAAAGCGAGCGTCAACGCCTGAGCCGGGAACTCCACGACGATATCGGCCAACTGCTGACCGCCGCCAAACTCCAGGCGGACTGGCTGCAACGCCGTGTTCCAGGCGACCTGCAAGATCACTGCAGCACCTTGCGTAGCACCCTGGACGACACGCTGGCCAATGTCCGCGACGTCTCGGCCATTCTCAACCCGCGCCAGCTCTCCAGCCTGGGCCTGGAAGCCAGCTTGCGCGCGCACTTGCTGCGCACCCTGGAAAACACCAACGTGCACTGGAGCCTTGAGTGCCGCCAGCGTCTGGGCGGCATACCTGAAGACATGGCCATCGCAGCCTTTCGCATCACCCAGGAAGCGGTCACCAACATGCTTCGTCATGCCAGCGCACACAACCTGGTCGTCTGCATTCAGCGCCAGCCTGAAGGCCTGGCCTTGTCCATCAGTGACGATGGCCTGGGTTTCTTGCCCGCCAGCAATCCAGCAGATGAAGGACAATGCGGCATGGCCGGCATGCTTGAACGCGCCGCACTGCTTGATGGCACACTGTCAGTCAGCAGCCAGCCAGGCAAAGGCACGCGAATCGATGCCCTGTTTCCCTGGCCTCCACGCACCCTTGAACGCGCCAAGACAAATAACGCCCAATGATCTGTAAATTGCTGCTGGTAGACGACCACTCACTGATTCGCGCCGGTGTTCGCGCCCTGGTCTCGGATATTCCCGGTTACACAGTGGTGGGTGAAGGCAATGACGGCAACCAGGTGGCCGAACTCGTACTGCAACTGGATCCGGACATTGTCCTGCTGGATATTTCGATGCGCACGACCAACGGCCTGGACGCCCTCACCCAGCTACGCGCCAGCGGCTGTCGCAGCAAAGTACTGATCCTGTCAATGCACACCGACCCCGAACTGATCATGCAGGCCCTGGAAAGCGGCGCCCATGGCTACCTGCTCAAGGACACCACCGCCACCGAACTGGAGCAGGCCCTGACTGCACTGCGCCACGGCGAGCGCTACCTGAGCCCGGCAATCGCCCACACCGTGATCAATCAGGCCCTGCTACGGACCCAGAGTTTCAAGGCTCCGGCCTCGGATAACCACAATCTGACAGCCCGCCAACTGGAAATCCTGCGCTTGATCGTGCGCGGCAAATCCACCCGCGAAATTGCCCACGGTCTGGGCTTGAGCATCAAGACCGTGGAGACTCACCGTTCACAAATCATGAAACGCCTGCAGATCTACGACGTGGCCGGCCTGGTACTGTTTGCGGTCCGCGAGCAGATCATCAGCCTCGACGACTGAGCAGCGGCGAGTCAGCCGGCAGGTGCACCCGCAAGGCGCCTGCCAGTACCTCAAAACGCAAGCTATCGCTTTGCAGCGGCTCGCCATCGAGATTGATATCCAGGCCTTGCGCGCTCTTGATTTCGACCCAGGGCAGACGCGCTCGCACAAACATGTTCTCCAGGCCCAGGCCATCACTGAGCAAACTGCGCAAGGTACCCACCACTTCCTGAGGGGCCGGCAAAATGCTGACATCCAGCAGCCCATCATCGACTTGCGCCTGCGGACACAGCACATGCCCACCACCAGCCTGCCGGCCGTTGCCGATTCCCAGCGCCAGCAAATCGCCGCGCCAGTGAAAATCCGGCCCATGCAAATCCACCGTAGCCGCGCTGAGTTCACTGAACCGAGACAGGCCGGTGAACAGATACGCCGCTGCGCCCAGCACTTTCTTCAGGTCTTCGGAGGTGTTGGCGGTGACCTGACTGCCAAATCCGCCCGTGGCCATATTGAGAAAAACCTGCCCACCAACCTGCCCCAAATCAATCCTTTGAGCAGGTGTTTCCAGCAACTCAAGCGCCTGTTCAGGCTCCAGCGGCACACCTGCTGCCCGGGCAAAATCATTGGCAGTCCCCAATGGCACGAGCACCAGGCTTGCCTGGCAAGCGATGCGGGCCATGGCCTCGGCGACATCACGCAAGGTGCCGTCTCCACCGCCGGCTGCAACATGCCGGTAACCACTTGCCTGGGCTTCGTTGACCAGCCGCGCAGCATCACCGGCCTCCCAGGTCAGGCGAACGTCAAGCTGCCAGCCACGCTCGCGCAGCGCACCAACGGCGGCACGTACCTGCTCGTTCATGGCCTGCTTGCCATGCAGGATGAATAAGGTTTTGTGCTGCTTCATGGTGCCTCCCCGGCGAATTAAAGCTCGTGCATCTCGACCACATGACAGGGGCTTTTGCTGCACAGCCAGCGGCCAATCGAAAACAAATTTGCCGAGCATTCACACAAATATTATTGAAAGCAGGAACGCCCGGGTGCATCATTCGACAAATATTTGGCCATCATGGAGGACGCCGATGAAAAAAGTCATTTTATTGACTTGCTGCACGAGCGCTTGCCAGGTCCCGGTTATCCTTTACTGCACTGTAGTCTCAGTGCCCTGACTCAAGGCTGTGAAATGAGCGTTCTGATCCCCTGCATCATCGCCGGCGGCGCCGGCACTCGCCTTTGGCCGGTTTCTCGCGAAACCATGCCGAAACCGTTCATGCGCCTGCCCGATGGCCAGAGCCTGCTGCAAAAGACCTTTTCCCGTGCCAGTGCACTGCCAGATGTCGAGCGGATACTGACGGTGACCAACCGGGAAGTGTATTTCCGCACTCAGGATGAGTACCGCCAATTGAACTCGGCCGGCATGGCCCTGGACTTCATCCTCGAACCCTTTGGCCGCAATACTGCGCCAGCCATCGCTGCCGCCGCTCTGCACTGCGCCAACCTGTATGGCGAAAGCGCCCTGCTGCTGATCCTGCCCGCCGATCACCTGATCAGCGACCTGCCAGCCTTCGAACGCGCAGTCGCGCACGCCCGCAACCTGGCACAACAAGGTTGGCTGACGACCTTCGGCCTGGTGCCCAGTCACGCCGAAACCGGCTTTGGCTACATCGAGAAAGGCCAGGCACTGGACGCGCAAGGCTACAAAGTGCAGCGATTTGTCGAAAAACCCGACGCCGCAACCGCCCAGCACTACCTCGAGGGTGGTCAGCACCTGTGGAATGCCGGCATGTTCTGCATGCGCGTCGATGCAATCCTGGCAGAACTGGACCGCCATGTGCCGGACCTGCTCGCCAGTATCCACCATTGCCTGCAGCGCAGCCCGAGCAAACAGGGTGAAGGTGAACTGCAGCTGGAACTCGACCCGCAGACCTTCGAAAAGGTACCGGACATCTCCATCGATTACGCGGTCATGGAAACCTCCAGCCAGGTGGCCGTGCTGCCCGCCGATCTGGGCTGGAGCGACATCGGTTGCTGGCAAGCGGTGCGTAACCTCAAGAAAGCTGACCAGAATGGCAACCAGTGCAATGGCGAGACCGCCCTGCATGACGTCTCCAATTGCTACATCGACTCGCCACACCGCCTGGTCGGCGCGGTGGGCCTCGACAACCTGATCATCATCGATACCCCCGATGCCCTGCTGATCGCCGACGCCGCGCGCAGCCAGGAGGTCAAGGTGATCGCCCAAAAGCTCAAGCACCAGGGACATGACGCCTATCGCCTGCACCGCACGGTGAACCGCCCGTGGGGCATGTACACGGTGCTTGAGGAAGGTCCACGCTTCAAGATCAAGCGCATCGTGGTTCGCCCTCAAGCATCGCTTTCACTGCAGATGCACCACCATCGCAGTGAACACTGGATCGTCGTCAACGGCATGGCCTGCGTGACCAACGGTGAGGACGAGTTTCTGCTCGACACCAACGAATCGACCTTCATCAAATCGGGGCGGGTACATCGCCTGACCAACCCTGGTGTGATCGACCTGGTCATGATCGAAGTACAAAGTGGCGAATATATGGGCGAAGACGACATCGTGCGCTTTACTGATATCTATGGACGCGCCCCGGAATCAGCCAGCAGCTGACACCCCCAGGCGCGTCCATTCATATCGGCATGCCGTTACCCGCCTGGTGATAGAGGAAAGGGGTCATGCGCGTACTCTGGACACTGCCTTATCTGCCCTGGCCAACCACCAGCGGCGGCAAAACCCGGCAATACCACCTACTGCGCAGCCTGGCGCAGCGTGGCCACCAGATCACCTTGCTGGTGCAGTCGAAAATCCCGCCCAACGAGGCGGCACGCCAGGCGCTCGAGCCCCTGCTCGAACGCCTGATCGTGTTACCCAGGCGCCCGCTGCACAGCCCACTGAACCTGCTGGCTGCGGTCTATGCCGGCTATCCCATGCGAGCCAGTGTCAACGGCCTGGCTCCGCACCTTCGCCATCGATTCGAGCAGCTGCTGGAAGAGCGCTGGGATGTCATCCAGATCGAGCACAGCTATAGTTTCCAGCCGTTCGAAAAGGCCCTGCAAGCGCGAAGCCTGCCCTTCCTGCTCAGTGAACACACGATCGAATCGGTGTCCGGCGCTGCCTGCCACGACCGCCTGCCGCTGTGGCTGCGACCGTTCAACGCCTTCGACCGCTGGCGTTACCGGCGCTGGGAAAATCGGGTACTGAGCCAGGCCCACGAGGTGGTGGCGGTCAGCCCCAAGGATGTCGAGCACATCAGCCGCCTGACCGGTAATCCCGCTTCACTGGTGATCAATGGCGTCGATTGCGCGCACTATCAGGACATCCAGCCGTCGCTGCACAGCCAGCGACTGTTGTTTGTCGGCAATTTTGAGTACAACGCCAGCCTCGAAGCCATCGAGTGGGCACTCGAGGATATCCTTCCGCAGGTCTGGCAAAGCAACCCGGCGGTGCGCCTGGCCGTCGTCGGACATGCCTTGCCGGACAGCTGGAAATCGCGCTGGAGCGACCCGCGAATCGAATGGGTCGGCTACCTGCCCGACTTGCGTGAACTGCAACGTCATTCGGCAATTTTCTTCGCCCCGCTACGCTATGCCGGCGGTTCGAAGATCAAGGTGCTCGAAGCCATGGCCGCCGGCTTGCCGGTGGTCACCACTGCCAAAGGCGTATGCGGGCTGCAGGTGACCCAGGGCGAACACTACCTGGGCAGTGACGATGGCGATCAACTGGCTTTGCTCATCACCCAATTGCTCAATCAGCCCTGGCGCATGCGCCAGTTATCGGAGGCCGCACGGCAATTCGTGCATGAGCGCCACGACTGGAGCATTGCTGCGGCCCAGTTGGAAAGTGTGCACGCGCGCCTGAGTCAGCGCGCGCCCACACTGGGCAATCTGAGCGATAACGGTTTGCTCAGTCGCTCAGCCGAGTAGCTCACTCAAGGGAATGAACTGCACGGTATCGCCTTTGCCAGGTGTAGTGCCCTCACGGACCTCCACCAGGCCCTCGGCCCAGGCAGCGCTGCGCAGCACGCCGGAGCTCTGGTTCTTGTAGATCTGCGCACTCCCCTGGTCCAGCCGTGCGCGCAGGTACTCCCGACGATTGCCCGCTTTTGGCCAGTCAAAACCGGCCGGTACCGGGAACTGCAGAGGGGTCACCTCCTGCACACCCTGGCGGCGCAGCAGATACGGGCGGGTCAGCAGGCCGAAAGTCACCAGCGTCGACGCCGGATTGCCGGGCAAACCGATCACCGGTACGCCTTTGTAGTGACCGAAGGTCAAGGGCTTGCCGGGCTTGATAGCCAGCTTCCAGAGGGCCAGTTCGCCCGCTTCGCGCAAGGCCAGGCCCAGGTAATCGGCCTCGCCCACGGAAACACCACCGGTCGAGAGGATCAAATCGACCTGACCCAGACCCGCCAGACAATCACGGGTTTTTTCCAGGTCGTCGGCAAGGATCCCCGCATCGATTACCTCGCAACCCAGGCGTTGCAGCCAGCTGACCAGCAAGCGCCGATTACTGTTGTAGATCTGCCCTGGCCCCAGCGGCAAGCCCGGCTCTACCAGCTCGTCGCCCGTGGACAACACGGCAACCTTGACCCTGCGCACCACGGTAAGCGTGGCGCAACCCAGCGTTGCCGCCAGCCCCAACTCGATCGGCCCCAGCCGTGTACCCGCCGCCAGCACCGACTCGCCGACACGGGTTTCCTGACCTTGCGGGCGCACGTTCTGGCCGACGCGCAGCGGTTCGTTGAAACGCACCCGCTGGTCTTGCAGAACCTCGGCGTTCTCCTGCATCTCGACACAATCGGCACCCAACGGCAACGGCGCGCCGGTGAAGATCCGTGCACAGGTGCCCGGCTGCAGCGGCTCAGGGGCGTGACCGGCGAAAATGCGCTGGCTGACCGGCAACGCTTCACCCTGCCAGTCAGCCAGGCGCAAGGCATAACCGTCCATGGCACTGTTGGGCCAGGGCGGCAGATCCAGACTGGCGATCAGCGCCTCGGCCAGCACCCGCCCCTCGGCCTGCGCCAAGGCCACCTGCTCGGTTTCGACGATGGGCGCGGACTCAGCCAGTGCCAGCAAGCGTGCCAGTGCGTCTTCAACCGGCATCAACGGCTTGTTCACAGGCACCTCAACCACGACTGGCGCAGGGCTCGGCCTGCTTGAGGTGAGTAACGAAGTTGCACGGGCGATGGCGGGCATCGAGCTGCTCGGCAAGGATGCCATCCCAGCCGGTGCGCACCGCATTGGTCGAGCCGGGCAGGCAGCAGACCAGGGTACCGTTGGCCAACCCGGCCAGGGCACGCGACTGAACCGTAGAAGTACCGATGTCCGCCAGGGAGATGTGGCGGAACAACTCACCGAAGCCATCGACCTGTTTATCCAGCAGGCAGGCGACCGCCTCTGGAGTACTGTCACGACCGGTGAAGCCGGTGCCACCGGTGATCAACACCACCTGCACCTGCTCATCGGCAATCCAGGTGGCGACCTGGGCGCGAATCTTGTACAGGTCGTCCTTGAGCAGTACCCGTGCAGCGAGGCCGTGCCCGGCCTCGGTCAGGCGATCGACAAACATCTGGCCAGAGGTGTCGGTTTCCAGGGTACGGGTATCGCTGACCGTCAACACCGCGATATTCAGCGGCACGAAAGGTACATCTGCCTTGGCTTTCATGGGACCTTGATCCATTGAGGGAGTATGGGCGGTGTTATATCACAGCCCTGCCCCGCTCGCGCCCATGGTCCTGCCCGAGCGTGCCGCCGATCAATAGTGCTGCGCGCTAGCTATGCTGCAATGGACAAGGAACTTGCGCCGTCGCCATGCGTCTCAAGGACATTACGCACCACCCTCTACTGGAGAAACATGATGATTCAACGGACCCTCCCCGCCTTCCTGCTCGCTCTGGGCCTGGGCACTCTGGCTGGTTGCTCCTCGCCAACTGTCATCACTTTGAACGACGGTCGCGAAATCCAGGCGGTCGACACGCCGCAATATGACGATGAATCGGGCTTCTACGAATTTGAACAGCTCGATGGCAAACGTACACGCATCAACAAAGATCAGGTGCGTACCGTCAAGGACCTCTGATACCTGCGACGAGCCTTTTAAGGGGGCTTGTCGAGGAGAAAATTTTGAGTAATATTTTCTCCATCGGAGTGTAGCGCAGCCAGGTAGCGCGTCTCGTTCGGGACGAGAAGGCCGCAGGTTCGAATCCTGTCTCTCCGACCAGATCACTCGACAAAAAGCCCGCTCTCGTGCGGGCTTTTTGCTGCCTCTAAATCCTGCTGGAGATCCTGTGGGAGCGGGCTTGCCCCGCGATGCAATATGCCTGACAAACCACAATCGCGGGGCAAGCCTGCTCCCACACAAAGATCTGCACTGGCCAGCATTGCGCAGCGCCGCCGGGGCCCGCAAAATGCGCGCCTTTCGAACTCAGAGGTTGAAACACATGCGTAAGACTCTTGCCGCCCTGACACTGGGCCTGCTGTGTGCGCAAGGCGCCATGGCCGGCGATGGCCAGACTGCCCTGGGCGGCGGCCTGGGTGGTGTACTGGGTAACGTGGTCGGAAAACAGCTCGGCGGCAGCACTGGCGCGGCGATTGGTGCCGGCGTCGGTGGCGCAGCCGGTGGCGCCATGGCCGCGAAGAAGGGCAACAAGACCGAGGCGGCCATTGGTGGCGGTCTGGGTTCGGCTGGCGGTTCGCTGATCGGTGGCAAGCTCGGTGGCAGCACCGGCTCGGCGATCGGTGCCGGCCTGGGTGGCGCGGCCGGTGGCGCACTGGGTAACAAATATGCCGACAAGCATCGTTGATTCAGCGCTGATCGCGGGGAAAGCCCGCTCCCACAGGCTGAACTGCACCTGTGAGGCTTGTCCCACGAACAAAATAGCCCCCTGAACAGGGGGCTATTTTTATTACCGATTCAACCTTTACAGTGCAGGCTCAGCCTGTACTGCAGCAGTCTCTTCCGGCAGCACCGGAACATACAGCAGACCCAGGCGCGAGCTGCTCCATTCACGGGTCTTGTTGGTCAGCTCAAGGTTGTTGTTGAGCTTCTGACCATAAGTCGGAACGATTTCCTTCAGCTTGGCCTGCCACTCAGGGGTCTTGATGCGATCCTTGTAGGTCTTCTCCAGCACGCTGAGCATGATCGGCGCGGCGGTCGAAGCACCTGGCGATGCACCCAGCAACGCAGCGATAGTGCCGTCCTGGGCAGCCACGACTTCGGTACCAAACTGCAGCACACCACCGTGGACCGGATCCTTCTTGATCACCTGAACGCGTTGACCGGCCTGCAGCAGTTTCCAGTCTTCGTTCTTGGCGTTCGGGAAGTACTCACGCAGCGCTTGCATACGGTCGTCGAAGCTGAGCATCAGCTGACCCATCAGGTAGGTGCTCAGGTCGATGTTGTCGATACCGGCGTGGGTCATCGGCATGATGTTGTGGGTGGTCAGTGCCGCGAACATGTCCAGCAGCGAACCGTTCTTGAGGAACTTGGTCGAGAAGGTCGCGAACGGGCCGAACAGCAGGACTTCCTTGCCGTCGATCACACGGGTGTCCAGGTGCGGAACGGACATTGGCGGTGCACCGACCGAAGCCTTGCCGTACAGCTTGGCCTTGTGGCGGGCTACGATGTCCTGGTTGTCAGTCATCAGGAACTGACCGCCGACCGGGAAGCCTGCATAGCCTTCGGCTTCAGGAATACCGGACTTCTGCAGCAGCTTCAGGGCGCCACCACCGGCACCGATGAAGACGAACTTGGCCTTCACGCTACGCTCGACGCCTTTGTTGGCCAGGTCGGCAACGACCACGGTCCAGGTGTTGTCAGCGTTGCGCACGATGTCACGCACTTCGTGCTGGACATGCAGCTTGACGTTGTCGTGCTTGGTCAGCGAGGCGATCAACTGGCGGGTGATCTCGCCGAAGTTGACGTCGGTACCGATCGACATGCGGGTCGCGGCGATCTTCTGGTCGGCGGCACGGCCTTCCATCACGATCGGCACCCATTTCTGGATCTGCGCGTGGTCTTCGGAGTATTCCATGCCGCGGAACAGCGAGCTGTGCTGCAGGGCTTCATGACGCTTCTTGAGGAACTCGACGTTCTTGTCGCCCCAGACGAAGCTCATGTGCGGCACGTTGTTGATGAACGATTTCGGATTGCTCAGCACGTTCTGCTCGACCTGGTAGGCCCAGAACTGCTTGGAGATCTCGAACTGCTCGTTGACCCCGACCGCCTTGCTGATGTCGATCTTGCCGTCGGCACCTTCGCTGGTGTAGTTCAGTTCGCAGAAGGCGGAGTGGCCGGTACCGGCGTTGTTCCAGGCGTTGGAGCTTTCTTCGGCGACCTTGTCCAGGCGCTCGTAGATATCGATCGACCAGGTCGGCTCCAGCTCATTGAGGTAAGTCCCCAGACTTGCACTCATGATGCCGCCGCCGATCAGCAGTACATCTACGCTTTTCTCTGGCTCGCTGGGCTTGGAGCAACCGATGACACTCAGGCATAGGAGCGTCAGCAGGATTTTTTTCATAGTTCAATCCAATTGAGGTGAAGTAATTGGCAATGACCGCTCATCCCGTTGTGCACGCCCGGATTCTTGTTGTTGCTCGCGCAGACCAAAGCTTAGCGGGGCTCGGCGTTCAGGCAAGCAGCCTGGACGCGCGGGCGATGGTTGGCAGCTGGGGTTGTTCGATGGATCGGGAACGGTCGTCACCCTGACGATGGGCATTGAAGCCTGACGCCGGGTGCTTGCATGGCCTAGGCCTGACCGCCTTTAAGCACGAAACAGGCCAACTTTTGCAAGACCAACGGCTAATAGCTAGGACGAGTCGTCGCACCCCATCTTTAACGGTTTTTCTGGCGACAATCCGCCACATCGCCGCCCCTGCCGTGCGAAATGTGGCGGATTTCCCCCTTTTATCAGGCGCTTAGCCGCGCAGTGACCTCACCGAGCTGCCCCGACAGACCATGCAGGCGATGCCCGGCCTGCTCGGTATGTTGCACCGCCTGCTGATTGGCAGTGGCGATGCGGGTGATTTCCACCAGGTTGCGCGAGATGTCTTCAGCCACGCTGGTCTGCTCTTCGGCGGCCGTGGCGATCTGGCGGTTCATGTCGCGGATGGCCTCGACGGCCAGGGTGATGCGCTGCAGCATCTGCCCAGCACGCTGGACCTGCTCGGCGCCCTCTTCACTGCGCTGCTGTCCGCTTTCAATGGCCTTGACCGCCTCCAGGGCGCCGGACTGTACCGCACTGATGATCTGGTTGATCTCGGCAATCGAGGCAGCCGTGCGCTGCGCCAGGCTGCGCACTTCATCGGCGACCACGGCAAAGCCGCGACCGGCCTCCCCCGCCCGCGCCGCTTCGATAGCGGCATTGAGTGCCAGCAGGTTGGTCTGCTCGGCAATCCCGCGAATCACCTCCAGCACCTTGCCGATCCTGGCGCTGCCAGCCTCCAGGTGGCGAATCACCGCCGCCGTACCGGCAATCTCCTGATTGACCGTCGCAATCGTGTCGATGGTGGCCTGCATTACCTGCTCACCTGCCTGGGCACTGTGATCAGCGTCATCGGCCGCGCGCGCGGCTTCAGCGGCATGGCGCGCCACTTCCTGAGCGGTGGCCGACATTTCGTGCATGGCCGTGGCCACCTGATCGGTACGCTGGAACTGGTCATCGGTGCCACGCGCCATACCACCGGCAATGCTGCGCAATTCGCCACTGGCCGTTTCCAGCTCACCGGCGTTGTTCTGCAGGCGGGTAAACGTATCGGCGAGGAAGTCGCGCAAGGTATTGGCGGCCACGGCCAGACGCCCCAGCTCATCCTGACGGTCACTGGCCACCCGCGCCTCGAAACGCCCCTGACTCAGCTGTGCGACATACTCGATCAGGCCGCGGATCGGTTCGATCAGGCTACGGTTGACCAGCCAGAGGCTGAACAGGCCGACCAGCACTGCCGAGCCGAACATCACCAGCAGCCCCAGCCACACGGTGCGCTCTGCCGACTGGCTGATGGTCTGGGCGCGCGCCTGGGCATCGCTGCGCAGCTGGCTGACCAGTTCGCTCATCTGCTCACTGGTCGCACGATCCACGCCCTTGACCGCCTGGTCGCCGGCGGTCGGGTCAGCCCCTGCGGCAAGGAACGCCTGACGTCCTTGCGCATACGCCTGGCCCAACTGGCGATGGCTTTCCTTGAGCTGCTCGGCACGCGCCTTGAGCGTTGCGTCGCTGCTCTGGATCAACTGATCGAGAATGCCCTGCACCTGCTGCTCACGGGCAAGGAATTGTTGCCAGTACTTATCCAGATCGGCCGGTTGTTTGCCGCGCAACAGCACGTTCTTCCACTCCTGGACTTGAACCTTGAACTGCAGATTGGCCTCGTCAATCAATTGCGAGGCCTGCAACGGCCCGTCGATCAATTGCCCATAACCGCGCACGCTGGACGACAGCAATTGAAAGCAGACCAGAGCGATCATCAGTATCGCCAACAGGCTGCCAGCAAGTAGCGCGAGGATTTGCACTCTGAGAGATTTACGCAACATCGGAAGGAATCTCGGAACAAGGAGGAAGGAAACGACGCTGGATTGCATCGACCAGGCAAAGACGTCCTTGTCCTCGTTCACTGGCAACCGGCGCAGGCGAAAAAAAAGCTGCCATCGTTCGATAGCAGCCTGATTCGAGCATTACGCAACAGCTGGAGCAGATAGTCTCAGGGGATTGCTACAGAAATGTGACAGCCTGCGGAACGTTGTCACATTTCCGTCACGACGTTGAACTGCAGGGCCGCCAGGCGCGCATACAACGGGCTTTGCGCGATCAATTGGCGGTGCGTGCCGATGGCGACCAGACGGCCCTGATCGATCACCGCGATGCGATCGGCATGCTGCACCGTGGCCAGACGGTGAGCGATCACCAGGGTGGTTCGCCCGCTCATCAAGGTCGGTAGCGCCTGCTGGATCAGGTGCTCGCTCTGGGCATCGAGGGCGCTGGTGGCCTCGTCCAGCAGCAGGATCGGCGCATCCACCAGCAAGGCCCTGGCAATGGCCAGGCGTTGACGCTGACCGCCCGACAAACCCAGGCCGGCATCGCCCAGGTGGGTCTGATAGCCCTCGGGCAGTTGCAGGATGAAATCATGGGCATGGGCACTGCGCGCGGCCGCCTCAACCTGCGCTGCGCTGGCATCGGCCCGGCCGTATCGAATGTTCTCCTCGACGGTGCCGAAGAACAGTGCCGGATTCTGTGCGACCAGGGCGAAGTGTCGGCGCAGGTCCTGCGGGTCGAGTCGCTTCAGGTCCTGGCCGTCCAGGCGTATTTGCCCTTGTTGGGGGTCATAGAAGCGCAACAGCAGGTCAAACAAGGTCGATTTACCCGCCCCCGAAGGCCCGACCAGCGCCAGCGTCTCCCCAGGCTCGACAATCAGGCTCAAACCATCGATTGCCGCAGGCTCAGGGCGCGACGGGTAGGCAAAGCGGACATCGCGAAGTTCAAGCCGCCCACTGACCCGCGGTGCCGAGCGCTGCAGCCCCTGTGCCGGTGCGCTGATTTCGCTGCGTGCGGCCAGCAGTTCGGCAATCCGCTCCGCTGCTCCGGCGGCGCGTTGCAGTTCGCCAATCACTTCACTGAGGGTGCCAAAGGCGCTGCCGACGATCAGGCTATAGAACACGAAGGCTGCCAGTTCGCCTGCGGAAATGCGCCCGGCAATCACATCCATGCCACCGACCCAGAGCATCACGCCCACGGCCCCGAGCACCAGCACGATCACCAGGGTGATCAGCCAGGCGCGCTGCAGGATGCGCTTGCGCGCGACCGCAAAGGCCGCCTCGACCGTGCGGCCGAAACGTTGCTGATCGCTGGGCTGGTGGTTGTAGGCCTGTACCGTCTTGATCTGCCCGAGGGTCTCGGCCACATAGCTGCCGACGTCGGCCACCCGGTCCTGGCTCTGGCGCGACAGGCTGCGTACCCGCCGCCCGAAAATCAGGATCGGCGCCAGCACCAGCGGTAACGCCAGCACCACGATACTGGTGAGCTTGGGGTTGGTGACGAACAACAGCACGATACCGCCGAGCACCATCAGCGCATTGCGCAGGAACATCGACAACGATGAGCCGATCACCGATTGCAGCAAGGTAGTGTCGGCGGTAAGCCGCGACTGGATCTCTGAACTGCGATTGCTCTCGAAAAAACCAGGGTGAAGGTAAATCAGATGGTCGAACACCTGCTGACGGATATCGGCCACACAGCGTTCGCCGATCCACGACACCAGGTAAAAGCGGCTGAAAGTGCCAATGGCCAAGGCCAGCACCAGCATCAGGAAAAAACCGATGGACTGATTGAGTAGCTGCGGCGAACGGGTCATGAAGCCCTGATCGACCAACAGGCGGATACCTTGGCCCAAGGACAAGGTGATGCCGGCAGTAACGACCAGGGCGAGCAAGGCCAGCAGCACCTGTTTGCGATACGGGCGAATGAAACGCCAGCCCAGACGCATTGCCTGACGCTGGCGAGGGGAAAAGCGATTGAGCATGTAGGGACCAGAAATCAGCGATTTTACCCAGCGTACACCTGACCGCTCGTCCTGCGCCAAGGAACACCAGGGAAATAACCGCTGTTTAGGTTAGCCCTGCTGATCCCTAGACCGTTTCGTTCTAACGCAGCACTGGAGGTTTACCCGGCTTTCTGGTCGACTGGAAGGGTCGTACAGTGATAACCGAAGGAGCTGTCATAGCTCGGTCACTAGGCGATTCTAGTCTGAGCTTGCAACCTGATGAGGAGACAGGAAATGAGTTTGCAACAAGGCAACACCCAGCCCAAAACCGCGCCGAACCCGCAGACACCTGTCGGCGGCTCGATCATCGGCCCGGATGGCAAAGAGATCACCATCACCGAAGCGATGGTCCAGGAGGCCTGCCAAAAGCTGGAGCAAAGCCGCAGAGATCCCGCCAAGAAAGACTGAACCAGACGAATTCTTCAACCCGGCGCATGCGCCGGGTTTTTATTGCCTGTGTTTTACAGCAACACGCCACCCAGGGCCCGGACCATCTGTGCCAGATCTGGTGCATCTCCGTGCAGACGCACCATTAGCCCCTCAATCTCGCGACGTGGCGGATAGTGCTTGCGCAAGGCATCAAACGCGGCTTTCTGCTCAAGCGCATCAGTGCTGAGGCTGCGGCGGAAGTCGGCGTCATCCCGGCGTGGGTCATACACCGCGCGGCACAGGGTGGCCAGGGCCCAGGCCGGGTCGGTTTCAGCCTGCAGGCCGATTTCGGCCAGCCAGGGCTGGGGCAACAGATCCTCAAGCAGCACCGACGCAGGCTCACCGCGCCAGGCACAGAAGGCCTGGTAGATCTGTGCAGTGCCGCGCTGTTTGCCATCCAGGCTGTAACCAGCGATATGCGGGGTGGCCAGCACGCAGAGGTCGGCCAGCTCGAGGTCGACCTGCGGCTCACCCTCCCAGACATCCAGCACTGCCAGCACGTCTTCACGCGCCAGCAGCAGTTCGCGCAGTGCAGTGTTGTCGATCACCGGCCCCCGGCTGGCGTTGATCAGCCAGGTCCCCGGACGCAGCGCCGCCAGTTGCTCGCTGTCGAGCAAGTGCCAGGTGGCATGTTCGCCCTGGCGGGTCAGCGGGGTATGCAGGCTGATCACATCGCACTCGGCGAGAACCGTTTCCAGGCTGACGTAATCGCCGCCTTCACGGGCCTGGCGCGGCGGATCACACACCAGCACCTTCCAGCCCAGCCCGCGCAACACCTCAACCAGACGCCCGCCCACTTCACCTGCGCCAACCACACCATAGGTACGGCCAGGCAGCTCGGCGCCATCGAGTTCGGCCAGGGTCAGCAAGCTGCCCAGTACATAGTCGACCACCCCACGGGCATTGCAGCCCGGTGCACTGGACCACTGGATACCGGCCTGAGCGAAGTAATCCAGCGCCAGGTGATCGGTGCCAATGGTGCAGGTACCGACGAAACGCACCTTGCTGCCCTCAAGCAACGCCTGGTCGACACGGGTCACCGAGCGCACCAGAAGGACGTCGGCGTCCTTCACGCAGGCGGCGTCAATGGCGCGCCCTGGATAGCGGCGGATTTCGCCAAAACCTGCAAAGAAGGCATCGAGCAGCGGAATATTCTCGTCGGCAACTATCAGCATGGCGCTCTCCTATCGGGGGTGCGCAGTGTAGGCCCATGCAGGGGCGCTAATCCAGCCGCAGACAAAAGCGCCGGATGGATTTCCTGACCAATGTGTCAAAGCGTAGACTAGTCGGCTTTGTGCACCTTTCTGGACACCTGTCTTGTGACACCTCAGACCTGCAACACCCTTTCCCCTCCCCTGTCCCGCCCCGCGCGCGTACGCGCCGAACTGCGCAGCCTGTTGCTGCTGGCCACACCGATCATCATTGCCCAGCTGGCCACCACCGCCATGGGCTTCGTCGATGCGGTCATGGCCGGCCGGGTCAGCCCGCGCGACCTGGCGGCGGTGGCTTTGGGCAACTCGATCTGGATTCCGGTGTTCCTGCTGATGACCGGCATCCTGCTGGCCACCACCCCCAAGGTGGCGCAACGCTTTGGCGCCGGCCAGCACGGCGAAATCGGGCCATTGGTGCGCCAGGCCTTGTGGCTGGCAGTCGCGGTCAGTCTGATCGCCAGTGGCTTGCTGATCAGCGCCGAACCGATCCTGCAGGTGATGAAGGTCGATCCGCAACTGGTCGAGCCGAGCATGGGCTACCTGCAAGGTATTGCCTTCGGCTTCCCCGGCATTGCCCTCTACTATGTGCTGCGCTGCTACAGCGACGGCCTCGGCCGCACCCGTCCGAGCATGGTCATTGGCTGCCTGGGCCTGCTGCTGAATATCCCGTTGAACTACATCCTGATCTACGGGCACTTCGGCCTGCCCGCCCTGGGCGGCGTTGGCTGCGGCTGGGCCAGCGGTATCGTCATGTGGTTCATGGCCCTGAGCATGGCCGCCTGGACCCGCTGGGCCCCGGCCTACCAGAGCAGCCGGGTGCTGGTACGTTTTGAGCGCCCGCAATGGCCGGTCATCAAGCGCCTGATGGGCGTTGGCCTGCCAATCGGCATCGCGGTGTTCGCCGAGTCGAGCATCTTCGCGGTGATCGCCCTGCTGATCGGTAGCCTCGGCCCGACCGTGGTGGCCGGCCACCAGATCGCCCTGAACATCAGTTCGCTGCTGTTCATGATTCCGTATTCACTGGGGATGGCGGTGACGGTACGTGTGGGCCAGGCAATCGGTGCCGGCGAGCCGCGTCAGGCGCGCTTTGCCGCGCTGGTGGGACTGGCCGCGGCCCTGGTGTTCGCCTGCTTCTCGGCGAGCCTGATCCTGTTGATGCGCGAGCCGATCGCCTCGATCTACACCCCGGACACGGCGGTTATCCAGATTGCCGCGATGCTGATCGTGTATGCCGCGCTCTACCAGTTCTCCGACGCCATCCAGGTGATCGCGGCGGGTGCCCTGCGTGGCTACCAGGACACCCGGGTAACCATGATCCTGACCCTGTTCGCCTACTGGGGCATCGGTCTGCCGGTGGGTTACGTACTCGGCCTGACCGACTACTTCGGCCCTGCCAGTGGCCCCAACGGCTTGTGGGAAGGCCTGATCGCCGGCTTGACCTGCGCGGCCTTGATGCTGTCGATTCGCCTGGCGCGCAGCAGTGGCAAGCACATTCGCCGGGCGCAGCGCGCTTAGTCGAGCTTCTTGCGGATCCAGTACAGGTAGGTGCCGGCATCTTCCTGTTGCTGGACCAGTTCATGGCCGAGGAACACGCAGAACTTGGGGATATCGCGACGGGTCGACGGATCGGTGGCGATCACCTTGAGCAGGCCACCGGCAGCCAGGTCGCGCACGTGCTGGTGCAACATCATCACCGGCTCCGGGCAGTTGAGGCCGGTGGCGTCGAGGATGGCGTCTGGGGTGAAATCAGTCATGTAGAACTCCGGAAACAATCAGCTATTGTCGCTCAACCAAACGGCGGGGTCATCCTGCCTGTGTGAGGGGCTTCTGTGGGAGCGGGCTTGCCCCGCGATGACGTCGGGGCAGCCAACATCGCATCGTGGGGCAAGCCCGCTCCCACAGTGTGTGCAGTTATCGCGGTTTCAGATCCAGGCGGCGCAGGTGGCAAGTCACCTCTTCGCGGTCGTGATACAGCTGCTTGCAGCCAATCGAGACCTTGACCTTGCGCGCCTTGAATCCCTCTTCGATCCTCTCCAGCAAGCGGCGCACTTCGGCATAGCGCTGCTTCATCGGCAACTTGAGGTTGACCACCGCCTCCCGGCACAAGCCTTCGCCCAGCCAGGTCTCCAGCAACGCTGCGCTGCGCGCCGGCTTCTCGACAATATCGCAGACCATCCAGTCCACCGTCTGCTTGGGCTTGTAGGTAAAGCCGTCAGCCATCAGGTGCTGAACCAGGCCAGTGTCCATCAGGCTCTCGGCCATTGGGCCGTTATCGATGGCAGTCACCAGCATGCCACGCTTGACCAGCTGGTACGTCCAGCCACCCGGCGCCGCACCGAGGTCAACACCGGTCATGTCATCGGACAGCCGCGCATCCCACTGCTCTCGGGGAATGAAGTGATGCCAGGCTTCCTCCAGCTTGAGGGTCGAGCGGCTTGGCGCTTCACGCGGAAACTTCAGGCGCGGAATACCCATCGGCCACATCGCCGAATTGTCCGCAGCGGCAACGCCGACAAATACCCGCCGACCACTGACAAAAGTCAGCAGCAGACGCGGCTTGCTCGGGTCCTCAACCAGCCGCCCGGCCTTGCTCAAGGCTTTGCGCAACGGCACCTCGAACTTGCGGCAGAAGGTCGACAGCTCTTTGCCGTCATTGGTGTCCATCACCTCCAGCCACACACTGCCGAACACCGGATAATCACCCAGGGACTCGAGCAGCACACTGATACGGTCGGTTTCTGGCAGTTCGATGAAACTACCGCGCGCCCACTGGCGGGGGAAAATCAGTTGCGCAAAGCGCAGTTCGCGCATCAGGCGCTCGGCGCCTTCGCCATCGTTGCAGATGAATTCGGCACAGGCGCTCTGCGGTTTGGCCTTGGCGTAGCCGGCGACGTCCAGCCGGGCGGCATGCTCGGCGATTTCGGCACAGACTTCACTTTCGAAGCCGGGCCGGCAATGCATAAACAGGGTATTCATCTTCACTCCAGGACGGCTGGCGGCCATTGGCCCCAACCCTGACCGGAGGCAATGCACTGCCCCGGCAAATGCGCGAATGATAAAGCAAGATCGGAACCGGCGACATGCCCCGCCGGTCCAGTACTTGGTCAGGTGCGCCAAACAGGTCTAACCTGACCGCTCAGCCAGGTCCGTGCCGTGCGGACCGTCATAGAGGCGGTGAATCGGCGACAGCAAGGAAGATCGCCGAACACCTACGCAGAAGGAGTTGGTAATGCCCTCGCTCGATAGCCTGAAATCCCTCAAGACCCTGACGGTCGCCAACCGTCCCTATCACTACTTCAGCCTGACCGAAGCCGCCAAGAGCCTCGGCGATCTGCAGCGCCTGCCCATGTCGCTGAAGGTGCTGCTGGAAAACCTGCTGCGCTGGGAAGACGACAAGACCGTCACCCGCGCCGACCTCGGTGCCCTGGCCGACTGGCTCAAGGAGCGCCGCTCCGACCGCGAGATCCAGTACCGCCCGGCGCGGGTGCTGATGCAGGATTTCACCGGGGTCCCCGCCGTGGTCGACCTGGCAGCCATGCGCGCCGCCATGGCCAAGGCCGGCGGTGACCCGCAGCGGATCAATCCGCTGTCGCCGGTGGACCTGGTCATCGACCACTCGGTGATGGTTGACCGCTACGCCAGCCAAGAGGCCTTCAAGCAGAACGTCGACATCGAAATGCAACGCAACGGCGAACGCTACGCCTTCCTGCGCTGGGGCCAGAATGCCTTCGATAACTTCAGCGTGGTGCCACCGGGCACCGGGATTTGCCACCAGGTCAACCTGGAGTACCTGGGCCGCACCGTCTGGACTCGCGAAGAAGACGGCCGTACCTATGCCTTCCCCGACACCCTGGTCGGCACCGACTCGCACACCACCATGATCAACGGCCTGGGCGTACTCGGCTGGGGCGTCGGCGGTATCGAAGCCGAGGCGGCCATGCTCGGTCAGCCGGTCTCGATGCTGATTCCGGAAGTCATCGGCTTCAAGCTGACCGGCAAGCTGCGCGAAGGCATCACCGCCACCGACCTGGTGCTGACCGTCACGCAGATGCTGCGCAAGAAAGGCGTAGTCGGCAAGTTCGTCGAATTCTACGGTGACGGCCTGGCCGACCTGCCGCTGGCGGACCGCGCCACCATCGCCAACATGGCTCCGGAATACGGCGCCACCTGCGGCTTTTTCCCGGTCGATCAGGTGACCCTGGACTACCTGCGCCTGTCTGGCCGCCCCGAAGACACGGTCAAACTGGTCGAGGCCTATTGCAAGGAACAGGGCCTATGGCGTTTGCCCGGCCAGGAGCCAGTGTTCACCGACACCCTGGCCCTGGACATGCACGAAGTCGAAGCCAGCCTGGCCGGGCCCAAACGCCCTCAGGACCGGGTCGCCCTGTCGCAGGTCAGCCAGGCCTTCGACAGCTTTCTCGGCTTGCAGCTGCGCGCCTCCACCAAAGACGTCGGCCGTCTGGAAAGTGAAGGTGGCGGCGGTGTCGCCGTGGGCAACGCCGACCAGGCTGGCGGGGTCAGTTATGAACACGAAGGCCAGCAGCATGTGTTGCGCGACGGCGCGGTGGTAATCGCCGCGATCACCTCCTGTACCAACACCTCCAACCCCAGTGTGATGATGGCCGCCGGCCTGGTAGCAAAAAAAGCCGTCGAGAAAGGCCTGAAACGCAAACCCTGGGTCAAGAGTTCACTGGCCCCAGGCTCCAAGGTGGTAACCGACTACTACAAGGCGGCGGGCCTGACGCCCTATCTGGATGAGCTGGGCTTCGACCTGGTCGGCTATGGCTGCACCACCTGCATCGGCAACTCTGGGCCACTGGACGAAGCCATCGAGAAAGCCATCACCGGCGCCGACCTCACCGTCGCCTCGGTGCTGTCGGGCAACCGCAACTTCGAAGGCCGCGTGCACCCGTTGGTGAAAACCAACTGGCTGGCGTCTCCACCGCTGGTGGTGGCCTATGCCCTGGCCGGGAGCGTGCGTCTGGACCTGAGCAGCGAAGCCCTGGGTACCGGCAAGGATGGCCAGCCGGTGTACCTGCGTGACATCTGGCCAAGCCAGCAGGAAATCGCCGCGGCGGTCGCCAGTGTCGATACGGCGATGTTTCACAAGGAATACGCCGAAGTCTTCGCCGGTGACGCTCAATGGCAAGCCATTGCAGTCCCGCAGGCGGCCACCTATGTCTGGCAGGACGATTCCACCTATATCCAGCACCCGCCGTTCTTCGATGACATCACCGGTCCCTTGCCGGCGATCGAGGACATTCGCGGTGCGCGGGTACTGGCTTTGCTGGGCGATTCGGTGACCACCGACCACATCTCCCCGGCCGGCAACATCAAGGCCGACAGCCCTGCCGGGCGCTACCTGCGCGATAAAGGCGTGGAACCGCACGACTTCAACTCCTACGGCTCGCGCCGCGGCAACCATGAAGTAATGATGCGCGGCACCTTCGCCAACATTCGTATCCGCAACGAAATGCTTGGCGGTGAAGAAGGTGGCAACACCCTGTATGTGCCGACCGGCGAGAAAATGGCGATCTACGATGCGGCCATGCGCTACCAGGCTGACGGTACGCCGCTGGTGGTGATTGCCGGTCAGGAATACGGCACCGGCTCCAGCCGCGACTGGGCGGCCAAAGGTACCAACCTGTTGGGAATCAAGGCGGTGCTGGCAGAAAGCTTCGAGCGTATTCACCGCTCCAACCTGGTGGGCATGGGTGTATTGCCGCTGCAGTTCACTGCCGGACAGACCCGCAAGAGCCTGGGCCTGGATGGCAGCGAACGTATCGATATCCTCGGCTTGAGCAACGCGCGGATCCACCCGCACATGAACCTGAGCCTGCACATCACCCGCAAGGATGGTCGTCAGGAGCAGATCGAAGTGCTGTGCCGGATCGATACCCTGAACGAAGTGGAATACTTCAAATCGGGCGGCATCCTGCACTATGTACTGCGGCAATTGATCGCAGCGTGAAGCACGGGCCCGGCCCTTTGTGGCCGGGCCTTTGCCGGCTTTTGCCGCTCGCGGTGAGAGCCTGTTGCAGGCGGTGATACTGCAGGCATGCGTGTCCTGGGTTACGCCTGGGGAGTCGTAGACCTCACGTTTTCACCGAATAATGGAATCTGCATGCCTGTCTCCCAATGGATCGGACTGGCCCTGCTGGGCTTTGCTTACGTCTTTTCCCTCGTCAATGGCAGCCTGGGCCTGCTCGCATTGCCCAGCCTGATTGCCCTGCTGTGCGCCGGCTTGCTGGTCAGCCGCTCGCCCCACTGGCAGCAATTGTCTGGCCATGCCCTGTTCGTACTACTGGCTTTTGGGTTGGCGTTGCACTGGCTGCCCGGTTTCCACGGGGCCAAGGTCATCGACAAAGTGGTGTTCAGCAACGGCGCCGTGCCCTTTTCCATGTACCTGAACCTGGACAAGCCGTTGATCGGCTTATGGCTGCTGCTGGCCTGTCCCTGGGTACTGACAATGGGCGGCAAGCGCCTGCTGCCGAGCCTGGTCACGACCTTGCCAGCGGTGATTGCCGCGTGCCTGGGCGGTGCCTGGTTGCTGGGTATGATTGCCTGGGCGCCGAAATGGCCCGAACAAGCCTGGCTCTGGGTGCTGAATAACCTGCTGCTGGTCAGCCTGACCGAAGAACTGCTGTTTCGGGGCTACATCCAGGGCGGGCTCCAACGTTTACTCAAGAATCAGCACCTGGCCCTGTTCCTCGCCGCCGGCCTATTCGGCCTCGCGCACCTGGGCGCTGGCTGGCAGTGGGTACTGCTCGCCTCCCTGGCTGGTATCGGCTATGGTCTGGCTTACCGCTACGGCGGCTTGATCGCTGCAATACTCTGCCATTTCGGCCTTAACCTGGCACATTTCGCCGGTTTTACCTATCCGATGCTGATACCGTCGTGAACACGCGGTCACTTGCTGACTTTTGCAAAATATCATTCAACAAAACCCCCACGCTGCCGATAACCCTCGAAAGCCTTGCGGATTGAACAGCTAATGCGTAATAACCAGCCAATAACCCAGCGCGAACGGACTTTCCCAGCTCAACAACGTTTGATCTCGACCACCGATACCAAGGGTGTCATCACCTATTGCAACGACGCCTTCGTCGAGATCAGTGGTTTTTCCCGCGAAGAGCTGATGCGCGCGCCGCACAACCTGGTGCGCCACCCCGATGTACCGCCTGCGGTGTTCGCGCACATGTGGGCCACACTCAAGCAAGGCTTGCCATGGATGGGCATCGTCAAGAACCGTTGCAAGAGCGGTGACCACTACTGGGTCAACGCCTACGTCACCCCGGTGTTCGAGAACAACCAGGTGGTTGGCTTTGAATCGGTGCGGGTCAAGCCGACTGCCGAGCAGGTCCGCCGGGCCGAGGCGTTGTACCAGCGCATCAATCAGGGCAAGCCGGCGATCCCGCGTCGCGACAAGTGGCTGCCCGTGGTGCAAGACTGGCTGCCGTTCATCCTGGTCAGCCAGGTCGGCTTCCTGATCGGTAACTGGCTGGGCCACTCCTGGGGCTTCGCCTTGGCCGCCGCCCTGTCGGTGCCACTTGGCCTGCTGGGCCTGAGCTGGCAGCAGCGAGGCCTCAAGCGCCTGCTGCGCCTGGCCGAGCAGTCCACCTCCGATCCGTTGATCGCGCAAATGTACACTGACAGCCGCGGCGTCCAGGCACGCCTGGAAATGGCCATGCTCAGCCAGGATGCACGGATGAAGACCTGCCTGACCCGCCTGCAGGACACGGCAGAGCACCTCAACGAGCAGGCCCGACAGTCCGACACCCTGGCCCACAACAGCTCTTCGGGCCTGGAACGTCAACGGGTCGAGACCGAGCAGGTCGCCGCCGCAGTCAACCAGATGGCCGCCACCACCCAGGAAGTGGCCAACCACGTGCAGCGCACCGCCGACGCCACCCAGGAAGCCAATCGCCTGACCGGTCGTGGCCGTGACATCGCCGGTGAAACCCGCGAAGCCATCCAGCGTCTGTCGGCGGCGGTTGGTGAAACCGGCCTGACCGTCACCCAACTGGCGCGCGACAGCGATGAAATCGGCGGCGTGGTCGATGTGATCAAAGGCATTGCCGACCAGACCAACCTGCTGGCGCTCAACGCCGCGATTGAAGCCGCGCGAGCTGGCGAGATGGGCCGCGGTTTTGCCGTGGTAGCCGATGAAGTTCGCCAGCTGGCCCAGCGCACCAGCGAATCGACCGGCCAGATTCACGGCCTGATTGCCAAACTGCAGCAAACCGCCAGCAATGCCGTGCAGACCATGGAATCGGGTCATCGCCAGGCCGAAGAAGGTGTAGCGCGGGTGATGGAAGCGGACCAGGCATTGGTCGGCATCAGCGAAGCGGTGGCCAACATCACCGACATGGCCACCCAGATCGCCGCTGCAACCGAAGAGCAGACTGCTGTGGCCGACGAGATCAGCCGCAACATCAGCACTATCGCCGAGCTGGCTGACCAGACGTCCGAGCAAGCCCAGCATTCGGCCTTGCTCAGCGAAGAACTGACGCGCACCGCGACCACTCAGTACTCGTTGGTCGAGCGTTTCAACCGCTGAACAATGGGGTAACGGTGGGAGCGGGCTTGCCCCGCGATTGCGATTTGTCAGTCACATCGCATCGCGGGGCAAGCCCGCTCCCACACGTTACCAGTCGAGCGTCAGCCGGCTTTCGAAAAACCGCTCTTCACCGCTTAGTGGATCCTTGAAGCGCAAGCTCTGCGCCAATAACTTCAGCGGTTTGCTGTAGTCATCCTGGTCCTGCAGCACCTGTGGATAAAAAGGATCGTTGCAGATACTCGCGCCCAGCGCTGTCATGTGCACACGCAACTGATGCGTCTTGCCAGTGATCGGCGACAGGCCATAACGCCAGAGTTCGCCGTGCTTCTCCAGCACCTCGGCCAGGGTCTCGCTATTGCTCTGCCCTTCGACCTCCTGCATACGGAAGAACGGCTCGCCACTGACCATGCGGCTCTTGTGCGTCAATGGAAACTCAAGCTGCGGCAAGGCCCGGGCAATCGCCTGGTAGCGCTTGTCGATCTGACGGTTGGGGAACAGCGATTGATAGGCTGATCGGCTCTGGGGGTTGGCGGAAAACATCACCAGCCCGGCGGTATGCCGATCAATACGATGCAAAGGCACCAGGTTCGGATTGTCCAGGCGGCGAATCAGCCGCCGTAACAAAGTATGTTCGACATATTCGCCGGTAGGCGTGACCGGCAGGAAATGCGGTTTGTCGGCCACCACCAGATGCTCGTCGACGTGCAGGATCTGCTCTTCGAACGGGATCGGTTTCTCGTTGGGTACTTCGCGAAAATAGTGGATGCGCAGCCCCTGCTTATAAGCCAGCGCCGCACTGATCGGTTCACCCTGGGCATCCAGTACCCGTCCGCGGACGATCCGGTCAAGCCACTGCTCACGCCCGATCGCCTTGAAATGCTCACTCAGGCAATCGAGCACGGTGGCCCAGTTGCCAGGTGGCAGGCAGACCGTACTGGCTTGATGCTGGGCCGGGTCGAAAGGGGCAGTGGCCATGGGAACGCTCGTGACTGATAGACCGCGCATTATCCCGCAAGCCTGGCGCCTCAGCCAGCCCGGGTTGCGGAAGCCTCGATGAACTCCTTGAGCCAGCGCAACACGTCAACCGCCTCCCAGCGACCAGGGTCATAAAGGGCGTACAACAAGCCCTGGTAACCGACCACATCCAGCGGACGGTGATAGCCGGCACGCTGGAACAATGCTTCGATTTCGGCGAAACAGGTGTTGAAGTGCAGTTTGTTGAAAGGCGTCTTGCCTTCCAGCACGAGGCCATCCAGGCGCAACTCGAGCACCGCCTCGCTCACCATGGCGGTGGGCATACGATTGACGGTGTATTTCAGTTGTTCGACATTGACCATGGTTTGGATCCTCGAGGCAAACGCCACCCCAATACTGTATTTATATACAGCATATTCAGAGTTATCGGACGCGTCAATCAGGCAGCGTTCAGACCAACCCGGGAAGGTAGCCAGTACCCTTGCGAACGGTCAGCAATTGGCGGCGCTCAGGCGTCAGGGAGAGCCCCACATGCACCCACTGGTCGAACTCGAGAATCAGTTGATCGAACATCAACGAGCTGTCTGCCACACCGCGTGCCAGCTCCCGAGGTGTCAGCCCGGGTACATTGATGTCTGCCGCCAGACCGTCGGTATGGGCGCTCTGAAGCGAACCGCCAATGACCTCGTTCAATTGAAGGCAGCGATAACCGCTGCTGACCAACACCGGTTTATCGACCAACTGGCGTATCTGTTCCAGAAAAGTGCACAGCCTTCGCAGGTTGACGAGCGTCTGGGCATCCGGGGTGTTGTCGATACCCAGACGCGCGGCGGTCTCCGACACCGTCATTTCGGCCAGCGTGAAGTGTTCGCTCAGGTACATGGTCCGCTCCTTGGTATGAGTAAAAACACCCAAGGATTGTCCACACCCCCTCCCTGCCGTGCACGACAGGAAATCTCTCCGCCGAAGCGCTTGTTTCAACGCAGGAAGGCCACCACTTGCTCGGCATCGAACGGCCAGTTCAGCTCGGCGCCTGTATCGCATCGACGCAGCACCGGGATCAATAATGCATAACGGGCCAGCTGTGACTCGTCATCGGCAATATCCACCAGCTCAACCAGCAGGCCATGCTCGACAAAAGGCATCAACAAGGCTTCGGCCACTTCACACAGGTGGCAACCCAGGGTGCCGAACAATTGGCATTCAGGAGGCATTTACGGGTACCGACAAAAGAAGGAAGGGATCATTATTCTAGGTCTGCAGTCGGGGGCCGTCGAGCGCGAGGCTCCGGCGCCAGCTCAGTGATGGACGACTGATCCTGATCAGCGTCCGACCAGCAGCTATGGTTCATGCTGAGTGGTTTTTTGCTGCTTTCTTACATGGAGTGTGTTGTGTTCGCCAACCTGTTGATCATCCTGGCCTCATCGCTAGTCGTCATTGCCTTCTTCAGGCGCCTGAAGCTGCCGCCTGTCCTGGGCTACTTGTGTGTTGGCCTGTTTGTCGGCCCCACGGCGCTGAACTGGGTCAATGAAAGCGAAGAACTGCCCGACCTAGCGGAAATGGGCGTGGTATTCCTGCTGTTCTCGCTGGGCCTGGAGTTTTCCCTGTCGAAAATGCTCGCCCTGCGCAAAGTGGTGTTTGGCCTGGGTAGCCTGCAGGTAATCTGCTCGTCGATACTGCTGGCCGGGCTGCTGGCCCTGATGGGCATGCCCGCAAACACGGCGTTATTGCTGGGTGCAGGTCTGGCGTTGTCATCCACCGCTATCGTCAGTAAAGAGCTGACCAGTCTCGGGGAGATCTTCAGCAGCCATGGCCAGAACGCTATCGGCGTATTGCTGTTCCAGGATGTGATAGCGGTCTTGCTGCTGACCCTGGTTCCGGTGTTTGCCGGTGACGGTGGCCAGGCCTGGTACTGGGCCCTGCCGCTGACCCTAGGCAAAACCGTGATCCTCTTCGTCGGCCTGTTGCTAGCCAGCCGCTGGCTGCTGCCGCGCCTGTTTCACGAAGTGGCCAGCTCCCATTCAGCGGAACTGTTCGTGTTGCTGGCACTGGTCATCGTCCTGCTGACCGCCTGGTTGACTCACTTACTCGGTTTGTCGCCGGCACTGGGCGCATTCCTGGCCGGCATGTTGTTGGGCGAGAGCAACTATCGCCACCAGATCGAAGCGGATATCCGCCCTTTCCGCGACATTCTTCTGGGATTGTTTTTCGTCAGTATCGGCATGCTGATCGACCTGCAACTGTTCGCCACCCATGGCCTGGAAATCCTCGCCCTGACCCTGGGCCTGTTGCTGGTCAAAGGCTGCGTGGTCGCAGCACTGGTACGGGTGCGTGGCAGCGATGCCGAAACTGCGTGGCGCAGCGGCCTGGCCTTGGCCCAAGGCGGTGAATTCTGTTTCGCCCTGATGGCACAGATGCAGCAAACCGATCTACTGCCCGAAGCTATGGGCAATCTGTTGCTGGCCGCGACCTTCTGTTCAATGTTGGTCACACCGCTGCTACTGCGCGCCGCCCCCACCATCGCCGCCCACCTGCACCGCAAGCCCAACGAGGAAGTCCAACTGGAGGCCATCGAGGCGCAAAGTGCCTCAATGAGCGGTCACGTGCTGATCTGCGGCTATGGCCGGGTCGGGCAATCAACCGGGCGATTCCTGCGCCGCGAAAACATCCCCTTCATTGCCCTCGATGACGATCCGGTAAGGGTTCAGGAAGCTGCGGCCGGCGAAAGCAGCGTGCACTACGGCGACTCACGGCGCGGCGAACTGCTCAGCGCCATCGGCCTTGAACGTGCACGCCTGCTGGTGATTGCCGTGGATAAAACCGACATCGCCATGAGCGTGCTCAAAGCGGCTCGTGAACGTCACGCTCAGATACAGATCCTGGTGCGTACCCGTGATGACAGCCAGCATGAAGAGCTGCGTACGGCAGGTGCCACCGCTGTTGTACCTGAGCTGCTCGAATCGAGCCTGATGCTCGCCTCCCATGCACTGGTCATGCTCGGCCTGCCCATGGAGCACGTACAAGCACGCATCGACGAAGTGCGCCAGACCCGCTACCGCATGCTCCAGGCGTTCTATCAAGGCGCCCAGACCAGCCCGGTCGACAGCGAAGGCCTGCCCAAAGCGATGATGCATGCGGTCAACCTTGGCGCCGAGGCCTACGCCTGCGGGCGCCCTCTGACCGAACTGGATCTGGAACAGTTCGGTGTCGAGCTGCAGGCCGTACAACGCAATGGCGAAGAGCTGGCAATGAGCGCCGACACGTGCCTGCATGCCGGCGACTCAGTGCTGCTCAGTGGCCCGCTACCGGCCCTGGCAGCCTGCGAGGCGCGGCTGGTCGCCGGGCGCTGATCAATCCTGGCTGGTGGCGCCGATCTTGTGGATCGACAGGTCGGCGCCGTAATACTCCTGCTCCTGGCTCAGGCGCAGACCGAGCAACAGTTTGATCACACCGTACACCGCAAAACCGCCCACCAGCGCCACCAGCACCCCGGCCAGGCTGCCGATCAACTGGCTGACCAGGCTCACGCCCCCCAGGCCACCGAACGCTGTCTGACCGAAAATTCCACAGGCGATGCCACCCCACACCCCGCACAATCCGTGCAGCGGCCAGACGCCCAGCACATCGTCGATTTTCCAGGTGTTCTGCGCCGCAATAAAGCACCACACAAACAACGCCCCGGCAATTGCACCCGTGAGCAACGCCCCAACCGGGTGCATCAGGTCAGAGCCCGCGCACACCGCCACCAATCCAGCCAACGGACCGTTGTGCAGAAAGCCCGGGTCATTGCGCCCGACCAGCAAAGCCGCCACCGTGCCACCGACCATAGCCATCAACGAGTTGACCGCGACCAGGCCGCTGACCCCTTGCAGGGTCTGGGCACTCATGACGTTGAAGCCAAACCAGCCGACAATCAGGATCCACGAACCCAGCGCCAGAAAGGGAATGTTCGAAGGGGCGAACGCCACCAGCTTGCCATCGCGGTAACGCCCGTTGCGCGGGCCGAGCAACAGCACTGCCGTCAAGGCCAGCCAACCGCCCATGGCATGCACCACCACAGAGCCGGCAAAGTCATGGAAGCTGGCGCCGAACTGCGCCTGCAACCAGGCCTGCAAGCCCAGGTTGCCATTCCAGACGATGCCTTCAAAGAAGGGATAGACCAACGCGACGATCAGCGCCGTAGCGCACATCTGCGGAGCAAAGCGCGCCCGCTCGGCGATACCGCCGGAAATGATTGCCGGAATCGCTGCGGCAAAGGTCAGCAGGAAAAAGAACTTCACCAGGCTGTAACCATGCTCATGACTGAGCACCGCCGCAGGCTGCAGGAAATTCACGCCATAGGAAATCCAGTAACCGACGAAGAAGTACGCCAGGGTTGATACAGCAAAGTCACTGAGAATTTTCGACAGCGCATTAACCTGGTTCTTATGGCGCACGGTACCCACTTCCAGGAAGGCAAACCCGGCGTGCATGGCCAGCACCATAACGGCGCCCAGCAGAATGAAGAGTGTGTTGGAGCCGTGGATCAGACTGTCCACCGCACTTTGCAGGTTTTCCATGGAATCGGCAGGCCTTTCGAAAGCACCAAGACAGCGCGGAGTGACTCCTTTTTGCACCAGTCTGGATCATGCGAGCGCCACCTCCCTGGCCGATCCTGCTGGTATCTGGAGTTTTTCCTTGGGTTTGTCGTGGATTGGGTTAAGGTTTACAGGCCCGGTTGCTTCCGCGCGCGAACTTGGCGCAGGCGCCGGACCTGAGCGCACCCTGGAACAGCAAAACCTGTACCAGCATTTTCACTGAACCTTCGCCAGCGCTCGCGACTCGAAATAGCCACAACCCTTAGGGAGAGCCCCATGACCAGCAAATCGGCAAAGACTGCTCAAGAGACATTGATGGCTGACTTTCAAGCGTTGGTACGTGACACCGAGAAATTGCTGGAACACACCGCCACCCTGGCTGGTGATCAGGCCGACGAATTACGCGGTCAGATCCACGAGAGCCTGATGCGTGCCCGGGAAACCCTGCAACTGACCCAGGATTCGGTCCGCGAGCACGGCCAGGCAGCCCTGAGCGCGACCGAAGACTACGTACAGAACAACCCCTGGCAATCGATCGGCATTGCTGCCGGGGTCGGATTTCTGATCGGTCTGCTGGCCAATCGGCGCTGAGGTTGGCTATGGAAAGCGAATCCAACAGCACTGGCACTGCGTCGAGCAAACGCCTGGGTGCAGCCGTACTCGGCCTGTTGCACGGCCATGTCGAGCTGTTCGGTATAGAACTGCAAGAACAGAAAGCGCGCACGCTGGGCCTGTTGCTGTTTGCTGGCCTGGCCCTGGTGTTTGCCCTGCTATTGCTGGTTGCGCTCTCAGCCCTGGTACTGGTGCTGCTCTGGGACAGTTACCGCCTCGCCGGTATCGTCGGCCTGTGTGTGTTCTATGGTGTGGCGGCGCTGTTTTTGCGCCCTGCGCCTGAGAGCGGCGGTATACGATGAATCGTCGCCCTTCAGCTCGACCCTCGAAGAACTCGCCAAGGACCGGGAGCGCCTGTTGCCATGAGCCTGCCTGAACTACCGAAAACCACCAACCGGCGTGAGCTGCGCAAGGCGCTGGTGCGCCTGCGCCTGGAGATGCACCGCCAGGAAATCCGCCATGAGTCCGGGCAGTTGCTCAACCCCCTGACCCGTCTGCGCGCCATGGGCGACAGCCTGCAGGGTGGACTGGGCATCAAGCATGCACCACTGTGGGGAATCGCTGCGGTGGTGGTGCTGGGATTCCTGACCGGCAAGGGCGCCAAAAACGGTAGCCTGAGCCGGATGATTCGCGTCGGTAGCAGCCTGCTGCCGTTGCTCAAGCTGGTCATGCAGGGCGCTGCCAGCAAGCGCTAAATACCTGGCTCGGTGGGAGCGGGCTTGCCCCGCGATTGCGAACTGCCAGTCACATCGCATCGCGGGACAAGCCCGCTCCCACTAGGGAAGGCAGTTGCCGCTTGCAGGTGCCGCGCCGACACGGGAAGCTAGGCGCCTGCCCCTGTTTTGGAGAACCGGCCTTGGACTGGCACACCCTGCTCACCCGCGAACGTCTCGGCAAGACCCTGCACAGCCCTGAAGAGCTGGGCCGCAGCCCCTTCCACAAGGACCATGACCGGATCATTTTCTCCGGTGCCTTCCGCCGCCTGGGACGCAAGACCCAAGTGCACCCGGTATCCAGCAACGATCATATCCACACACGCCTGACCCATTCGCTGGAAGTCAGCTGCGTCGGCCGTTCACTGGGCATGCGTGTCGGTGAAACGCTGCGTCGCCAGCTGCCTGAATGGTGCGAGCCCAGCGATCTTGGCATGGTCGTGCAGTCAGCCTGCCTTGCTCACGACATCGGCAACCCGCCCTTTGGCCACTCCGGTGAAGATGCCATTCGCCACTGGTTCCAGCAGGCAGCCGGGCGCGGCTGGCTCGATGCGATGACCGACGCCGAGCGTGCCGATTTTCTCAATTTCGAAGGCAACGCCCAGGGCTTCCGGGTCCTGACCCAACTGGAGTATCACCAGTTCGACGGCGGCACCCGCCTGACCTATGCAACCCTCGGCACGTACCTGAAATACCCCTGGACCGCCCGCCATGCCGACGCACTGGGCTACAAGAAGCACAAGTTCGGCTGCTATCAGAGCGAACTGCCATTGCTGGAACAGATTGCCGGCAAACTCGGCCTGCCGCAGATTGAAGATCAACGCTGGGCCCGGCACCCCTTGGTGTATCTGATGGAAGCCGCCGACGACATCTGCTACGCCCTGATCGACCTCGAAGACGGTCTGGAAATGGAGCTGCTCGACTACCCGGAAGTGGAATCGCTGCTGTTGAACCTGGTGGGTGACGATCTGCCGGAAACCTACCGCCAGCTGGGCCCCGGCGATTCACGTCGGCGCAAGCTGGCGATTCTGCGCGGCAAGGCCATCGAGCACCTGACCAATGCCGCCGCCCGCGCGTTTGTCGAACAGCAGGATGCCTTGCTGTCGGGGCGTTTGCAGGGCGACCTGGTCGAACACATGCATGGCCCGGCCAAACGCTGCGTCCTGCAAGCCAAGGACATGGCACGCAAGAAGATCTTCCAGGACAAGCGCAAGACACTGCATGAAATCGGCGCCTACACCACCCTCGAAATACTGCTCAACTCTTTCTGCGGCGCGGCGCTTGAACAACACGGCGGCCGCACGCCATCGTTCAAGAGCCGACGCATCCTCGACCTGCTCGGCAATAGCGCCCCCAGTCCCGATGCACCACTGTATACATCGTTCCTGCGCATGATCGACTTCATTGCCGGGATGACCGACAGCTACGCCAGTGAAATGGCACGGGAGATGACGGGACGTTCAAGCCCGGTGTAAGCGTATTACGCGCCCGCCAGGTGTGAGGAGCGATGTCGGGCTCACACCTGGCTACCTGTTAATACATATCACCGCAGGACAAGGACTACATGGCGAAAATAGTTTAAACAAACCAAACAAACAGAAACATTTAGTTACCAACACCCACACTTGAAGCAACAGCATGAAACAACACTTGTAGTCCATGCCTTCATTTATAGTCGGATATTTCCTATATAGCACTTAGCTCCCTTTCTGTTCGTGTGCGCCCTGTTCTATCTGCGTTAAGGTGCCAGCTTAATCGACACCTTTCCTGGATAAGTTCACCATGCAATCTGTATTTATCATCGACGATCACCCAGTCATCCGCCTGGCTGTGCGCATGCTCCTGGAGAATGAAGGCTATTGCGTAGTCGGAGAGTCGGACAACGGCGTGGACGCCATGCAGATGGTCCGCGAATGCCTGCCCGACTTGATCATCCTCGACATCAGCATCCCCAGACTCGATGGCCTGGAAGTGTTGTCACGCTTTCATAGCATGGCCATCCCCCTGAAAATCCTGGTGCTCACCGCACAGTCGCCGGCGTTGTTTGCCGTACGCTGCATGCACTCCGGCGCCGCCGGCTATGTATGCAAACAGGAAGACCTGAGCGAGTTGCTCAGTGCGATCAAAGCAGTGTTGTCGGGTTACAACTACTTCCCCAGTCAGGCGATCAGCAACTTGCGCCCTCACGACAACGAACACTGTGAACTGGAACTATTCAAGCAAGTCAATGACCGGGAATTGATGGTCCTGCAACTCTTTGCCCAAGGCAGAAGCAACAAGGAAATTGCCCAAGGGATGTTCCTCAGCAACAAAACTGTCAGCACTTATAAAAAGCGCTTGATGCAAAAACTCAAAGCCAAGTCCTTGGTCGAACTCATTGAAATGGCCAAACGCAATGCTCTGGTTTGAATCAGGCCATGCCTAGCCGCACCCTCTATTGTTGCCTGTGCAGCCTCCTGGCCTGCCTGTACCTGCTACCTACGGCATATGCCGACGACGTACAGGCCAGCCAGCACCGGTTGCTAAGCCGCTCGCAACCGGTGAGCGTGAACCTCCCGCTGAGTTCGGCGCAACGACGCTGGATCGCAGGCAAAAAACAATTGTTGCTGGGTACTTCGGCACCGGATTATCCGCCCTTCGACATGACCGCCAGCGGTCGCGACTACGAAGGCCTGACTGCTGACATTGCCGGAATACTGCAAAACACGCTGCGATTGCCTATTCAGGTCCGGCGCTTTGCCAGCCGCCAGGAAGCGGTAAAGGCCCTGACTCTGGGGCAGATAGACCTGCTCGGCAGTGCCAATGGCTTCGAAGCCTCTACACCGGGGGTGGTGCTTTCCAGACCTTACGCCATCGATCAGCCGGTGCTGGTGACCCGCGAAAACGAAAGCCGCCCGCTTGATACCGGTCTGGCTGGCCTGCGCCTGAGCATGGTCTATCACTACTTGCCGCTTGCAGAGGTACGGGCCAACTACCCGAAGGCAACGATTCAGACCTACCCCTCCTATCTGAATGCCCTCAATGCCGTCGCCTTCGATCAGGCCGACGTGTTTCTCGGCGATACCATTTCCACCCATTACATGATCAATCAGGGCCATCTGCAGAACGTCAAGATGGCCAATTTCAGCAAACACGAACCGGTCGGCTTCAGCTTTGCCGTACAGCAAAGCAACCCCACCCTGCTGCAGTTGATCAACGCCACCCTCGACAACCTCTCAAGCACTACCCGTAAAGACATTTTCAAACGCTGGAGCGCAGGCAGCGACCTGCTGCTGACTGATCGCAAACTGCAACTCTCGCAACGCGAAGAGCACTGGCTGAGCAAGCACCCGGTGGTCCGTGTAGTGGTCAACGAAACCGCAGCACCCCTGACGTTTTTCGATAACACCGGCAACTTTCGCGGAATTGCCGCCGACCTGCTTGAGCTGATCCGCTTGCGCACCGGTTTGCGCTTCGAAGTGCAGCGCGCCAGCGGCATCAGTGACATGATCGATCGTGTAAACCACAACCAGGCCGATGTAATTGCCGCCATCTCGCCGAGCAAGCACCGGGAAAGCACCCTGCATATCAGCCGCCCCTACCTGGAAAACTCCTACGTGCTGGTGACCCGCACAGGAGCGGACCAACCCACCTCGCTGGAACAGCTTTCAGCTCGCCGCGTGGCCCTGACCCGCGACAGCCCTCTGGTCGACAGGTTGCGTGCACGAGCGGCCGGCATACAGCTGGTGGAGACCGAAAGCGCCGCGCACTCCGCATCCTTACTGGCCAGCGGCCATGTCGACGCTGCGATCATGGCGCTGATCAACGCCAACTTCAGCCTGGCGACCCAGCATGGGCTGGTCATTCGCGCTTCCGTTGGTGCCGAACCTGCAACCTTTTCGATGGCGACCGCCAGGCATTCCCAAGAGCTGGCTTCGATTCTGAACAAGGCACTGCTGAGTATCGCGCCGGAAGAACTGGGCGTTATCAACAGCCGTTGGCGTGGCTACAGCACCGAAACCGATGCCTACTGGAGCAAGTACCACCAACTGGTCCTGCAAATCGTGCTGGGCACCAGCGTGCTCCTGTTGCTGTCGCTGGCCTGGAATGCCTGGATGCGCCGCCAGATCAAACAACGCGAAGCCGCAGAGCGCGCCTTGGGCGATCAGCTCGAATTCATGCGCACGCTGCTCAACGGCACACCTCACCCGATGTATGTACGTGACCGTGAAGGGCTGCTGCAAAGTTGCAACGACAGCTACCTGGAGGCCGTTCAGTTACAGCTTGATGAGGTGCTGGGCAAACGCCTGGATGATGGCGCGCTGGGCGACAGCGGCTATGCCAGCCAGATTCAGGCCGACTACCAGCAAGTAATGCGCGAGGGCGTGCCACTGATCATTGATCGTCCGCTGCTGATCAATGACAGGACAATGACCATTTACCACTGGATCCTGCCTTACCGGGACTCGCTCGGTGAGGTCCAGGGCATCATCGGCGGCTGGATCGATATCAGTGAACGACGCCAGTTGATCCAGGACCTGAGCCAGGCCAAGCAGCAGGCCGATGATGCCAATCGCGCCAAGAGCACCTTTCTGGCAACCATCAGTCATGAAATCCGTACCCCGATGAACGCCATCCTTGGCATGCTCGAGCTAGCCTTGGAAAAAGCCGACCAGGGGCAGCTGGATCGACCGGCAGTTGAAGTGGCCTACAGTTCGGCAAACGACTTGCTGGCCCTGATCGGCGACATACTCGACATCGCCCGCATCGAGTCCGGGCACCTTGGTCTGGCGCTGGAACGGGTCGGCCTGAGGGCGCTGGTGGAGTCTGTCGGACGCGTGTTCGATGGCCTGGCGCGCCAGAAAAACCTGCGCCTGATGATCCGTATCGCACCCAGCGCGCATGTCGATGTTCATCTGGACCCGCTACGGATGAAGCAGATCCTTTCGAATATGGTCAGCAATGCAATCAAGTTCACCGAGCAAGGCCAGGTCATCATTGAACTGAGCCTGGAACCTGGCCCCGAGCCGGATCTTGCCAGGCTTGAACTGAGCGTACAGGACACCGGTATCGGCATTCGCGATGAGGACCAGCAACGCCTGTTCCTGCCCTTCGCCCAAGCCAACCCCGATAGCAAGCTGGCGCGTAGCGGTACAGGCCTGGGTCTGTCGATCAGTCGCGACCTGTGCCACCTGATGGGCGGCAACCTGACCCTGCACAGTGTGTTTGGCCAGGGTACCCGCGTGCAGGTCAGCATGCCGGTGACGCTGATGACCAGCCCGCCCGGCGAGCCTGCCGTGATTGCCGAACCCTGCCTGTCCGTTGCTGCCCTGAAGGTGCTGGTGGTCGATGACCATCCGGCCAACCTGTTGCTACTGACCCAACAACTGAACTACCTGGGGTTGCAGCACCGCAGTGTCGATAACGGCCTGGAGGCTCTGGAGATATGGCGGCGGGAGGCATTCGATGTGCTGATCATCGACTGCAACATGCCAGGCATCGATGGTTACCAACTTGCCCAGGCGATACGCGCTGACGAAAACGCACAACAATGGCCGCGCTGCACCCTACTGGGTTACACCGCCAACGCCCAGCCGGAGGTCCGCAGGCAATGCCTACAAGCTGGCATGGATGACTGCCTGCTCAAGCCGATCAGCCTCAAGGCGCTGGGCCAGCGCCTGGCCAGGATACAACCTCTCCCCCAACGCGCCGGTGCCGCCCACTCTGCCCTGTTCGACCTGCAAGGCCTGGAGCCCGTGGTGGGCAACAGCGCCATCGACTTGCAAGCATTGCTGAAACAGCTTCAACAGAGTTTTAGCAAGGACCGGATAGCGCTGGCGGAGCTTGACCCTGAACGGCAAACCGATCGGTTGAAGGACGAAGCGCATCGTATTCTCGGTGCCGCGCGGATCATTCAGGCCAACGCCTTGATCGATGCCTGCGAACAGCTGGAATCAGACTGCCAGGCGAATGCGCCGGTACCCACGCTCGAGCTTCACCAGCAACAGCTGACGGCCGCCATGGCAGAGGTGGAACAGGCACTTGAACGGCACTTGCACCCAGAGGGCTCAGCCAGTGCGACGGCAAAGGTGAGCTGAAAACAAAACGGCGGCCACTGGGGCCGCCGTTTCTTCAGGCATCAGGCAACCGGATTGATCGGTTTTTCCGGATACCAGGCGTCCAGCAGCGGGCTGACTTCGATCTTGGTCAGCTCGTTGCGGCCTTTGAGCCAGCTTTCAACGGCAGCGCGTTGTTCTTCAGTGACCGAACCACGATCTGCTTTGCAAACCAGACCGAAGTCGTCGCCGCCAACATAGTCCAGACCGTTGGCTTCCATGGCGTCATCGAGGAACGCATCGAGGAAGGCATCAACGGCTTCGTCGGTCAGGTCTTCCTTGAACTCCAGGTTCAGTTCAAAACCCAGCTCCTGGAATTCATCCACGCAGAGTTTTTTGCGCAGACGGCGGGAACGGTTAGTGGCCATGAAACAATCCTCTTGAGTAATAACGCGGCGCACTTTACCAGTTTCGCCGCGAGGCTGCCGGAATAAAAGCCGACAAGCCACCCTGTCGCACTGCCCCATCTCCCTGCGCCTTGGGGCATAATGCGCGCTATATTTTTCACTCCGGGGCCTTCACCTTTCCTTGCTCCGTTTTTTTCACCCCTCGCTTGCAGGGTTTTATTGCACATGATCAGATCTCTACGCCCTCTTCTGCTTGCCGGCCTGCTCCTGCCCGTTGCCTTGCCTTCCCAGGCCGCGGCCGTCAACACCACGCTGCCCGCCAAAGTACAGCAAGCGCTGAAAACCAATAAATTGCAGGACTCGGCCCTGTCGCTGGTGATGCTGCCGCTCAACGGCCCTGGCACGCCAACCGTGTTCAATGCCGACATCTCGGTCAACCCGGCCTCGACCATGAAGCTGGTCACCACCTATGCGGCCCTGGAGCTGCTCGGCCCGACTCACCAGTGGAAGACCGAGTTCTACAGCGACGGCCCGCTGCGTAACGGCACCCTGCAGGGCAACCTCTACCTCAAAGGCGGCGGTGACCCGAAGCTGAACATGGAAAAGCTCTGGCTGTTGATGCGCGACCTGCGCGCCAACGGGGTGCAAACCATCAGCGGCGACCTGGTGCTTGATCGCAGCCACTTCGTGCAACCCGTGCTGCCCCAGTTCAATGATGACGGCGGCGACGAAAACAAGCCGTTCCTGGTCAAGCCCGACTCCCTGCTGATCAACCTCAAGGCCCTGCGCTTCGTCGCCCGCAACGACGGTGGCAAGGTGCTGGTATCGGTCGAACCACCGATTGCCAGCATCCGTATCGACAACCAGGTCAAGGCAGTCAACAGCAAGCAATGCAGCGGCGATGTGCGCTACAACCCGGTCACCCAGGCAGACGGCGTTACCGTCGTGGTCAGCGGTCAGTTGGCTGACGGCTGCAACTCGCAGACCTACCTGTCGCTGCTCGACCACCCGACCTATGCCGCCGGTGCGGTACGGGCCATCTGGAATGAACTGGGTGGCACCATCCAGGGTCGCGACCGGATCGACAACGTGCCGAAAAGTGCCCGCCTGCTGGCACGCGCCTTCTCGCCTGACCTGGTCGAGATCATTCGCGACATCAACAAATACAGTAACAACACCATGGCCCAGCAGCTGTTCCTGAGCCTGGGCGCGCAGTTCCGCACCGATGCCGATGGCGACGACGCCCGTGCAGCACAGCGTGTGGTACGCCAGTGGCTGGCGAAAAAGGGCATCACTGCACCGCACCTGATCATGGAGAACGGCTCCGGCTTGTCTCGCGCCGAACGGGTCAGCACCCGGGAAATGGCAGCCCTGCTGCAGGCTGCCTGGAAAAGCCCCTACGCTGCCGAATTCATCAGCTCGATGCCGCTGGTAGGCATGGATGGCACCATGCGCAAGCGCCTCAAGCGCACCGCGATGACCGGCGAGGCCCATATCAAGACCGGTACCCTGAATACCGTACGCGCGATTGCCGGCTACAGCCGCGACAGCAACGGCAACACCTGGGCGGTGGCGGCGATCCTCAACGATCCAAAACCCTGGGGTGCTTCAGCGGTGCTCGACCAGGTGCTGCTGGACCTCTATCGCCAGCCGAAACTGGTCAACAGCACGGCCTCGGTACAACCCTGAGCATTCAGGAAAGTTCTGCCTCGACCCGGTCGCGGCCAGCTTGTTTGGCCGCATAGACGCCGGAGTCGGCGCGTAGCAACAAGGCATCGGCGCCCTCCCCCGGGCGCCAGCCGGCCACGCCAAAACTGGCAGTGACCTGCCCAACCCCCTCGACGACGACACTGCGCACCCCCTGCCACAATTCCAGGGCCAGCGAGTGCGCCTGCTCGGCGTTACTGCCCGGGCACAAGACCATGAACTCCTCTCCGCCCAGACGACAAAACACATCGGTGCGGCGCAGACGCTGACTGATGCGCTGGCACAGGCTGCGTGCGGATTCCACGGTCATCTGGCCACCCATTCCATGAGCATCTGACCACCGATTCCACGCTGATCCGGCCACCCATTCCACGCGCATCCGGCCACTGATTCCACGGCCATCCGGCCACTCAACCGGGCAGGCAGCTACGCAGGATTTCTTCACTACCATCGACCTCTTTTTCGAAGCAGAGAGGTCGTCGTGGAGCGTTTATCCATGCGTAAGATTCGCGAAGTACTACGTCTCAAGTTCGAGGTCGGACTATCAGCTCGCCAGATTGCGGTCAGCGTGCAGGTCGGTCGTGTCACCGTCGGCGACTACCTCAATCGTTTTGCCGCCAGTGGTCTCAGTTGGCCCTGTTCGTTGTCCGATGCCGAGTTGGAGCAGCAACTGTTCCCGCCGGCCCCGGCGGTTGCCAGCGAGAAGCGGCCTTTACCCGATTGGGCATGGGTGCATGCCGAACTGCGCCGCCCCGGGGTGACCCTGGCGCTGCTCTGGCAGGAGTACCGCCTGAGCCAGCCGCAGGGCTTTCAGTACAGCTGGTTCTGTGAGCACTACCGGGCCTGGCAGGGCAAGCTGGACGTGGTGATGCGTCAGGAGCACCGCGTCGGCGAGAAGCTGTTCGTCGACTATGCCGGCCAGACGGTGCCGGTTATCGACCGCCACAGCGGCGAGATCCGCCAGGCGCAGGTGTTCGTCGCGGTGCTCGGCGCGTCCAGCTACACCTTCGCCGAAGCCACCTGGTCGCAGCAGCTGCCGGACTGGCTAGGCTCGCATACCCGTTGCTTCGCCTTCCTCGGCGGCGTGCCGGAGATCGTGGTGCCGGACAACCTGCGCAGCGCGGTGAGCAAGGCCCATCGTTACGAGCCGGACATCAACCCCAGCTACCGCGACCTTGCCGAGCACTACGGAGTGGCGGTGGTGCCGGCGCGGGCACGCAAACCGCGCGACAAGGCCAAGGCCGAAGTCGGCGTGCAGGTGGTCGAGCGTTGGATCCTCGCGGCCCTGCGCAACCGTCAGTTCTTCTCCTTGGACGAACTCAACAGCGCCATCTCCGTGTTGCTGGAGCGGCTCAACCAACGCCCGTTCAAGAAGCTGCCGGGCTCGCGCCAGACGGCCTTCGACAGCCTGGATCGTCCGGCGCTGCGCCCCCTGCCGGAGCAACCCTACGTCTACGCCGAGTGGAAGAAAGCGCGGGTGCACATCGACTACCACGTCGAGGTCGATGGGCATTACTACTCGGTGCCGTATCAACTGGTGAAGAAGCAGCTGGAGGTGCGCCTGACGGCGCGCACCGTCGAGTGTTTCCACGCCAACCAGCGAGTGGCCAGCCACCTGCGCTCAATGCACAAGGGCCGGCACAGCACGCAGGCCGAGCACATGCCCAAGAGCCATCGCGAGCATGCCGAGTGGACGCCACAACGGCTGATCCGCTGGGCCGAGCAGACCGGGCCGAACACCGCCGGCGTGATCCGGCACATCCTCGAACGGCGCATCCATCCGCAGCAGGGCTACCGGGCCTGCCTGGGCATCCTGCGCCTGGGCAAAACCCACGGCGAAGTGCGCCTGGAGTTGGCCTGCCGTCGCGCCATCAGCCTCGGCACGTGCAGCTACAAGAGCCTCGAATCGATCCTGCGCCAGGGGCTGGAGAACCTGCCGCTGGCCCAGCAGCACCTGCCCCTGCTGCCGGACGACCACGCCAACCTGCGCGGCCCCGGCTACTACCACTGAACACAAGGAATCCCACCATGCTGCCCCATCCGACCCTGGACAAGCTGCAAACCCTGCGCCTGCACGGCATGCTCAAGGCGCTGAACGAACAACTGAAAACCCCGGACATCGACAGCCTGAGCTTCGAGGAACGCCTCGGCCTGCTGGTCGACCGCGAGCTGACTGAACGCGACGACAAGCGCCTGAGCAGCCGCCTGCGCCAGGCCCGGCTCAAGCACAACGCCTGCCTCGAAGACATCGACTACCGCAGCCCGCGCGGGCTGGATAAGGCGCTGATCCTGCAACTGAGCGGCGGCCAGTGGCTACGCGACGGCCTCAACCTGATCATCGGCGGCCCCACCGGTGTCGGTAAAACCTGGCTGGCCTGCGCCCTGGCCCACCAGGCCTGCCGAGAAGGCTACAGCGTGCGTTACCTGCGCTTGCCGCGTTTGCTGGAAGAACTGGGTCTGGCCCATGGCGACGGGCGCTTCGCCAAGCTGATGAGCAGCTACGCCAAGACCGACCTGCTGATCCTCGATGACTGGGGCTTGGCCCCGTTCACCGCCGAACAGCGGCGCGACATGCTGGAGCTACTGGACGACCGCTACGGCCAGCGCTCGACCATCGTTACCAGCCAGATGCCGGTGGACAACTGGCACGAACTGATCGGCGATCCGACCCTGGCCGACGCTATCCTCGACCGCCTGGTGCACAACGCTTACCGGATCAATCTGAAGGGTGAATCAATGCGCAAACGGACGCAGAAATTGACGACGCCAGCCAACCCGGACTAACAATGCCACCCCTGCGTCGCTGCGCTCCGACTGCCCGGCCGGATGGCCGTGGAACAGGTGGCCAGATGGCCCTGGAATGCCTGGCCAGATGAGAGCGGACTGGGTGGCCGGATGGCGTGGAATCCGCATTCACTGGCATAGCTGAAGCATGAGCTGCCATCCAGACGCAGGCGAAACTGGTAAATACCGCCAGGCACTTCGGCACTGAGCTTGTCCAGCAAACGGTCGCGGGCCGCCAGGGCTTCATGCACACGCTTGCGCTCAGTGACATCGATGCAGATCGCCAGGTGACCGACCCACAGGCCATGCTCATCGAGCACTGCCGTCACCAGCATGTTGGCCAGCAGATGGCTGCCGTCTTTACGCTGCAATGTCCACTCACCCGCCTCTTTGCCCCCTTCCTGCACGGTTTGCGCGAACATTGCCTGGGCCGGGGTGATTTCACGGCCATAGCGCTGGCTCAAGTCCCGGGCCCGCTGGTGCAGCTCCTGGGGCGAAATCAGTGCCTCAAGGGTCAGGCTGCCGACCGCTTCGGCACTGCTGTAGCCCAGCATGCGTTCGGCGCCAGCATTGAACGTGCTGATCACGCCACGCAGGTTGGTAGCGACGATCGCGACCTGAGTCGCCGCATCCAGCACACTGCGCAACTGATTGTGGGTATCACGCAGCGACTGCTCACTGATGCGCAGCTCGCCAGTGCGCTGCTCGACCAGGGTCAGGGCGCGCTGACGCTGGCTGAATAGACTGAACAGCAAGGCACTGAGCAATACACTGAGCAAACCACCCAGAAACACCACGGCGGGGACTGCCGAAGAGCGGTTGGCCTGCATGAACGCCAGACTTGGACGGATATCGAGCTGGTAGTCATGGTCGGCCAAGTGCAACAGATGACTGGCGGCCAGCGTTGAGGAGGCACCCCGGTTATCCGACTGGAACAGTACCTCATGCTGGCTGTCCGGCCCGGACAGGTCACGAATACGCACCACCAGGTTGTCCTGGGCCGCGTTGGGCAGCCCCTCGGCCATCAGCTGCCGCATACTGATCACCGCCATGACATACCCCCGCGGCTGCGGGTCAGGATCAAGTGGCGCGAACACTGGCGCCGCCATCAGAATACCGCGGGCGTACGCAGGCTCTACATCGGTAAGGTTGAGCGGCGCAGAGACAGCCATGCTGCCAGGCTTCGCGGCGCGTTGCAGGGTGTCCTGACGCAGGGCCTGGGAAAGCAGGTCGAGACCCAGCGGCTGGCGCTGCAGGCCCAAGGTCTGGGTAAACAGCACCGGGTAGTAGATCGGACGCACGGGTGATACGCGCAAGCTGCCGTCATCCGTCAGTTGCTGGATTTCGTAGGGACGGCCAAGCACCTGACTCGCGCGTTGCTCAAAGGCCTGGCGGGCCGGCCCCGGCACCCGCGGTGCCCAGGAATAGGCCTGGGTACGGTGCAGCAAGGGCCGTGCGTAACCATTGAATTCTTCGAACGTTATTTCAGTGGCAAAGACGAAGAACCGGCGCAGCCCATCCAGGCGCTGCACCTGATCCTCGAAGCGTTCTTCGATACGACTGTAACGCTCACTGGCCAGCAGCTCGAAGCGTTGGCGCAACTGTTGCTGGTACAACTCGTAGGTTGCCAACGCCAGAAACGCGGTCAACAGTCCGCCAGCCACCAGTGCCACAAGGGCAACCAACCAGGCGGACACTTCTTCGCTGACGAAGCCGAGCATCTTTGGACGAACGCCATGCATCGACATAGTTGATAACACTCATAACGCCAGCATGCAGCGTTTCCCAGGTCCTCCTTCAGTTATAGCCATTAGCCACTAATGAAGCAATCCGAGGCCTGGGAGAAGATCGTCTTCAGCGTGCCTGAATGCGCCATGCCCGATGAATCTTGGTGTTACGGGCGAAGTCCGGATCCAGGGTCTGCGCGCTGATTTCCTCTACCGCATAACGTTCGGCCAGACGTTCGTCGAGCTGGAATTTGCGGAAGTTGTTGGAGAAATACAGCACGCCGCCCGGTGCCAGACGCGCTACTGCCAGGTCGAGCAATTCGACATGGTCACGCTGGACATCGAATACACCTTCCATACGCTTGGAGTTGGAGAAGGTCGGCGGATCGATGAAGATCAGGTCGAACTCATCACGGCACGCTTGCAGCCAGGCCATGACATCACCCTGCTCCAGACGGTTCTTGTCGGAGAAGCCATTGAGCGACAGGTTGCGCCGTGCCCAGTCCAGGTACGTCCGGGACAGGTCGACGCTGGTGGTGCTGCGTGCACCGCCCTTGGCCGCATGCACGCTGGCGGTCGCGGTGTAGCAGAACAGGTTGAGGAAACGCTTGCCGGCGGCCTCACGCTGGATACGCATGCGCATCGGCCGGTGATCGAGGAACAGCCCGGTATCCAGGTAGTCGGTCAGGTTGACCAGCAATTTGACGCCACCTTCGCTGACCTCAAGGAACTGGCCCTGGGTGCTCTGGCGCTCGTACTGGCGGGTACCGCTCTGACGCTCGCGACGCTTGACCACCACCCGGCTCTGGTCGATGCCCAGTGCCTGGGGAATTGCGGCCAGGGCATCGAACAGGCGGGCCTGGGCTTTCTCCGGGTCGATCGAACGCGGTGCGGCGTATTCCTGGACGTGTACCCAGTCCTGATACAGGTCGATGGCCAGGGCGTACTCAGGCATGTCAGCGTCATACAGACGATAGCAACTGACCTGCTCGCGCTTGGCCCACTTGCCCAGTTGCTTGAGGTTTTTCTGCAGACGATTGGCGAACATCTGCCCGCCTTCGCTCAAGCGTGCCGGCTCGCTGGCAACAGCTGCCGGCGAACGCTGTTCTTCGTTACCCTGAGCGTCACGCTCGGGCTGGCGACGTTCGCCAGTGACGAACTGGTCGGGCTGCACTTTGATCAGCAACAGCTTGCACGGCAGCGCGCCGTTCCAGAACGCATACTGTTTGTGGCTGCGAATACCCATGCGCTTGCCCAGGTCGGGGGCGCCGGTAAACACCGCTGCTTCCCAGTTCAGGCACGATTGACGCAGACGCTCGCCGAGGTTCTGGTAGAGGTACAGCAGGCTGGCTTCATCACCCAGACGCTCGCCATAGGGCGGGTTACAGATCACCAGGCCCTTCTGGTTCTGGTCTGGACGCGGCTCGAAACTGCCTACCTCGCCCTGGTAGATTTTCACCCAGTCGCTAAGACCGGCACGCTCGACGTTGTTGCGGCCCGGCTGGATCAGCCGCGGATCGGCTTCGTAGCCACGAATCCACAACGGCGGACGGGCAAGACCGGCCTGCGCCCGCGCCTGCGCTTCGTCGTGCAGCTTGCGCCACAACGCCGGCACATGGCCAAGCCAGGCGCTGAAGCCCCAGCGTTCACGCTTGAGGTTGGGGGCGATGTCGGCGGCGATCATCGCCGCTTCCACCAGGAAAGTACCCACACCGCACATCGGGTCAGCCAGCGCACCGCCTTCGGCGGCAATACGCGGCCAGCCGGCACGGATCAGTACGGCGGCGGCAAGGTTTTCCTTGAGCGGCGCAGCCCCCTGCTGCAGACGGTAACCGCGCTGGTGCAGGCTGTGGCCCGACAGGTCCAGGGACAAGATTGCTTCACCACGGTCCAGACGCAGATGCACGCGCAAGTCAGGGTTGAGCTTGTCAACCGAAGGACGCTCGCCATCGCGGGTACGCAGCTTGTCGACAATGGCATCCTTGACCTTCAGGGCGCCGAAATGGGTGTTGTCGATACCCGAGCCATGGCCGCTGAACTCCACGGCCAGCGAACCGCTGGCTTCCAGATGGTCCTGCCACTCGACTTCGTGCACACCATCGTACAGGTCGTCGGCGTTCTTCATGTTGAAGCGCTTGAGCACCAGCAGCACGCGGTTGCCCAGGCGTGACCAGAGGCACAAGCGGTAGGCGGTTTCCATGTCGGCCGAGCCGCGGATGGCCGAGGTGTGTTCACGCACCTCTTCAAGGCCCAGGCCGCGGGCCTCTTCGGCGAGCAGGCCTTCAAGACCTTTGGGGCAGGTTAGGTAGAGTTCGAAACGGTCCGACATGAGGTATCCAGTGCTTTGAGCAATAAGTGGAGGGCAAGCGCATCGCCTTCCGATGTTTAATCGAACGCCTTTCCAGCGAGCGTTCGAATGGCACTGCGGTGAGTGCCGGGCCACCCGGGCAACCTGACCTTTTGCCTGGGGCAGAAAAGTCTTTGATCGCCGGGCAGAATGAAAAATTCACGACTGACAGGGGAAAAATGACCCTTCGTCGTATTGACTGCCTTGTTACAAATTATCACCCGGCGCTCGCCAAGCGACTTCAATTCTTATCAAACCCTGATCATAGCGGGCTTTGCGTCGGATCCAGGCCTGACGCATTTATTTACTTATCCTTTGACCCTAGGAAAGGTTACGTCCTTATGACAAAACGATCATTCACACTGTGTCGTGCATTGGTTAGAACTCATCTCAGGTTGTCACCGCAACGGGGCAACACTTTCGCTCGCGACGCCGGCAGCGAGCGCAAACCGGCAGAACGATTCTGCCCGGCCTCCTAGAGGCCGACGGGACATTACAGTCAACAAGTGAGGGCAACACCCTATGAGAAGACTTAAGCGTGATCCGTTGGAACGAGCATTTTCACGTGGCTACCAATATGGGGTCACCGGCAAATCCCGCGAGCTTTGCCCTTTTACTCTACCGTCTGTACGCCAGGCATGGATCAATGGCTGGCGTGAAGGACGCGGCGACAACTGGGACGGTATGACCGGCACTGCGGGTATTCACAGACTCAACGAACTTCACGCCGTTGGCTGAACGAGGATCTGAATTCATTCACCATGCGCGCCCCATCCGGGCGGCGGGCTAAGGCCCAGGGGCCCCTTCAAGGGGCCCTTTTTTATGCCTGCGTTTCAGCGCGGCATGGCAGCAATGGCGTCCACCGCTTCGCGGATCAGCGCAGGCCCCTTGTAGATGAACCCCGAATAGATCTGCACCAGGCTGGCACCGGCGGCGATCTTCTGTGCCGCATGCTTGCCCTCGGTGATGCCCCCGGCGGCGATGATTGGCAACTTGCCACCCAGCTCACCCGACAGCACCTTGACGATATGCGTGCTCTTTTCCAGTACCGGCGCGCCCGACAGGCCACCGGCCTCGTCGCCATGAGGCAAGCCTTCGACACCTTCACGGCCCAGCGTGGTGTTGGTGGCAATCACCGCATCCATGCCTGACTCAACCAGCGCCGCTGCCACCAGAGCGGTTTCTTCGTCGCTCATGTCCGGAGCGATCTTGATCGCCAACGGTACATGCTTGCCGTACTGCGAAGCCAGTTGCCCGCGGCGCTCGGCCAGGGCATCGAGCAACTGCTTGAGCGAGTCGCCGAACTGCAGGCTACGTAGGCCCGGGGTATTGGGCGAGCTGACGTTGACGGTGATGTAGCTGGCATGGTCGTAGACCTTGTCCAGACAGATCAGGTAGTCGTCCACCGCGCGCTCGACCGGGGTATCAAAGTTCTTGCCGATATTGATGCCCAGCACGCCGCGATATTTCGCCGCCTGCACGCGGTTCAGCAAGTTATCGACACCCAGGTTGTTGAAGCCCATGCGGTTGATGATCGCCTCGGCCTGTGGCAAGCGGAACAGGCGCGGCTTGGGGTTGCCCGGCTGCGGACGCGGCGTGACCGTGCCGATCTCGACAAAACCGAAACCCAGCTGGGCAAAACCATCGATGGCTGCACCGTTCTTGTCCAGACCTGCCGCCAGCCCCACCGGGTTGGCGAACTCCAGGCCCATGACCGTCACCGGCAAGGAGGCCGGGGCCTTGGTCAGCAGCCCGTTCAGGCCCAGGCGGCCACCGGCGCCGATCAGGTCCAGGGACAGGTCATGGGAGGTCTCCGGGGAGAGCTTGAACAGCAACTGGCGGGCCAGGGTATACATGGGCGGGCTTAGCTCGGCGTGAGTGAGGGGGCGATTATATAGGTGGCGCCGTCCGGGGGACAGCGCCGCCTTGGCATATGCGTTGCTTTGTTGACGCTTGATACCGGCCACGCAAGCGGCACGGCCTGACCCTCGACACAGGCGCGATACTGTGAACAACGATACCCCCACGACTCCACTGGCCTGGGTCAACGGCAGCGATGCGCCGGAAAAGCACAGCCTGGACATCGGCTTCATGGCCCTGAGCGACTGCGCCTCGGTAGTGGTTGCCGCGACCCAGGGCTTTGCCCAGCCCTATGGCCTGAGCCTGAACCTCAAGCGCCAGAGTTCCTGGGCCGGCCTGCGCGACAAGCTGGTCAGCGGCGAGCTGGACGCCGCCCATAGCCTGTATGGGCTGATTTATGCCGTGCACCTGGGCATTGGCGGCACCGGAGCCACCGACATGGCGGTGCTGATGGGGCTCAATCAGAATGGCCAAGGCATCAATCTGTCGGCGGCGCTGCAGCGTCAGCGCGTGACCCGTCCCGAGGCGCTGGAGCGTTTCGTGCACCAAAGCAGGACAAAACTCACCTTTGCCCAGACCTTTCCGACCGGCACTCACGCCATGTGGCTGTATTACTGGCTGGCCAGCCAGGGCATCCACCCACTGCATGACGTCAACAGCGTTGTAGTGCCACCGGCGCAGATGCTTGCTCATCTACAAGCCGGGCGCATTGACGGTTTCTGTGTCGGCGAACCCTGGTCGGCCGACGCCGTCGAGCAGGGCCAGGGAATCACCTTGGCGACCAGCCAATCGATCTGGCCTGACCACCCTGAGAAAGTCCTCGGCTGTACCCGCGCCTTCGTCGAGCAATACCCCAACACCGCCAGAGCGCTGGTCAAAGCGATTCTGGCCGCCAGCCGCTTCATCGAGCAAAGCCCGGAAAACCGTCGCAGCACTGCCCAACTGCTGAGCGGCCAGGCCTACCTGGACACACCCTTGAACAGCATCGAACCGCGCCTGCTCGGCGCCTACCACGACGGCCTTGGCAATCACTGGCACGACTCGCACGCCTTGCGCCTGCACGACAACGGCCGGGCCAACCTGCCCTACCTGTCCGACGGTATGTGGTTCATGACCCAGTTCCGCCGCTGGGGCCTGCTGCGCGAAGACCCCGACTACCTCGGCGTGGCGCGCCAGGTGCAGCAACTGGCGCTGTACCGCGACGCCGCCACGGCCATCGGTGTGCCTTGTACCGAGCAGAACATGCGCCGCAGCCAGTTGATCGATGGCAGCTATTGGGATGGCAGCGACCCCGCTGGCTACGCCCGCAGCTTTGCCCTTCACGCGCTGAAGGAGATGCCATGATGCTGCGAATCCTGTTGATCGACGACACCGAAAAGAAAGTCGGGCGCCTGAAGGCCGCACTGGTTGAAGCCGGCTTCGAAGTCATCGAAGCGTCAGGGCTGATCATCGACCTGCCGGCACGCGTCGAAACGGTGCGTCCGGATGTGGTGCTGATCGATACCGAGTCACCGGGCCGGGATGTGATGGAGCAAGTCATCCTGGTCAGTCGCGACCGGCCACGGCCAATTGTCATGTTTACCGACGAGCACGATCCGAGCGTGATGCGCCAGGCGATCCAGGCCGGGGTCAGCGCTTACATCGTCGAAGGCATCCATGCGGCGCGGTTGCAGCCAATCCTCGACGTGGCCATGGCCCGCTTCGAAAGCGACCAGGCGCTCAAGGCCCAGCTGCAAGCCCGCGACCAGCAACTGGCCGAGCGCAAGCGCATCGAGCTGGCCAAGGGGCTGCTGATGAAAATGAAGGACTGCAACGAAGAACAGGCTTACACCCTGATGCGTCGCCAGGCCATGAGCAAGCAACAGAAGCTGATCCAGGTGGCCGAACAGATCATCGCCATGAGTGATTTGCTCGACACCTAGATCGCGGGGCAAGCCAGCTCCCACCGGTGGGAGCTGGCTTGCCCCGCGATGCTGGCCCGGATATTGCTGAATCTATCGTACAGGTAGCCAACGGCGGTTGCCCCTTCACGACAAAGACGTCGCATCCCCCTCGCAACAGCGGGCCGGGAGGCGGCGTCTTTTGCGTTTCTGCCCCTTGAGGGCGCGACCTGCAGTGCAACGTTCAACGAGGTGTTCGATGAATACGAGTTTCTGGAAGTCCGGGCATATTCCCACGCTGTTCGCCGCCTTTTTGTACTTCGACCTGAGCTTTATGGTCTGGTACCTGCTCGGCCCCCTGGCGGTGCAGATTGCCACCGACCTGCAACTGACCACCCAGCAACGCGGGCTGATGGTTGCCACACCGATCCTCGCCGGCGCCATCCTGCGTTTCGCGATGGGCATCCTGGCAGACCGCCTGTCACCGAAAACCGCCGGCCTGATTGGCCAGGTGATCGTCATCATTGCGTTGTTCTGCGCCTGGAACCTGGGCATACACAGCTATGAACAGGCGCTGCTGCTGGGTGTGTTCCTCGGCGTCGCCGGCGCTTCCTTTGCCGTCTCCCTGCCACTGGCTTCGCAGTGGTACCCGGCCCAGCACCAGGGCAAGGCTATGGGTATTGCCGGCGCGGGCAACTCCGGCACCGTATTCGCCGCGCTGCTGGCGCCGGTCCTGGCCGCCAGTTTTGGCTGGAACAATGTCTTCGGCTTTGCCGTGGTGCCGCTGGTGCTGACCCTGGCGCTGTTCGCCCTGCTTGCGCGCAATGCCCCGCAACGCCCCAAGCCCAAGGCCATGGCCGATTACCTCAAAGCCCTGGGTGATCGCGACAGCTGGTGGTTCATGTTCTTCTACAGCGTCACCTTTGGCGGCTTCATCGGCCTGGCCAGCGCCCTGCCCGGCTACTTCAACGACCAGTACGGCCTGAGCCCGGTCACTGCCGGCTACTACACTGCCGCCTGCGTGTTCGCCGGCAGTCTGATGCGCCCTCTGGGTGGCGCCCTGGCCGATCGCTTTGGCGGGATCCGTACCCTGCTGGCGATGTACACCGTGGCAGCCATCTGTATTGCTGCGGTCGGTTTCAACCTGCCAAGCTCGGTGGCGGCACTGGCGTTGTTCGTCAGTGCCATGCTCGGTCTTGGTGCTGGCAATGGCGCAGTGTTCCAACTGGTACCGCAGCGTTTTCGCCAGGAAATCGGCGTGATGACCGGCTTGATCGGCATGGCCGGCGGTATCGGTGGTTTCCTCCTGGCCGCCGGCCTTGGCGCAATCAAACAACACAGCGGCGACTATCAACTGGGGCTTTGGCTGTTTGCCAGCCTCGGTGTGCTGGCCTGGTTCGGCCTGTACGGCGTGAAACAACGCTGGCGCACCACCTGGGGCTCGGCCGCTGTCACCGCGGCGCGGGTCTGAGGCAGCGCCATGAGCCTGCAACTGAGCTTTGCGCAAGCCAGCGCCACCGGGCCTCGAGAAGAGAACCAGGATGCCTTGCGCCTGGTTACACCCAATCCGGAACTGGCTGCCAGTAAGGGCTATCTGTTCGCCCTCGCCGACGGCGTCAGCCAGTGCGCCGACGGCGGCCTGGCCGCGCGGGCGAGCCTGCAGGCGCTAGCTCTGGACTATTACGCCACGCCGCCTACCTGGGGCGTGGCCCAGGCGCTCGACCGCCTGTTGCTGGCGCAGAATCGCTGGCTGCGCGCCAATGGTGGTGGCCAGCCACTACTGACCACCCTCAGCGCCCTGGTGCTACGCGGTCGGCGCTTCACCCTCGCGCATGTCGGCGACTGCCGCATCTATCGCTGGGCCGCCGGCCAGTTGCAGCGCATCAGCGAGGATCACGTCTGGGACCAGCCAGGCATGCAGCATGTGCTAAAGCGCGCCCTGGGCCTGGATCAACACCTGCAGGTCGACTACCTCGAAGGCGATCTGCACGCTGGTGAATGCTTCGTCCTGCTCAGCGATGGCGTCTGGGCCAGCCTCAGCGAATCGCAAATCAGGGCGGTATTGCGCGAACAGATTGACTTGCAGGACGCGGCGCACACGCTGGTCAGTTCGGCCCATCACAGCGGCAGCCAGGACAACGCCAGCGCATTGCTGGTGCGGATTGATCAGTTGGGTGCGAGCAACCTCGGCGATTCCCTGGCGCAACTGCAGCAATGGCCGCTGCCAGGTCCCCTGCGTAGCGGCCAATCGATCGATGGCTGGACGGTCGAGCAGGCGCTCAGCCAGAGCCGGCAGTCCCTGTTGTACCGGGTTCACGACAATCAGCAACACGCCTGGCTGCTGAAAACCCTGCCCGAGCAGCGCAAGGATGAACCTGGCGCACTACAAAGCCTGCTGCTCGAAGAGTGGTTCCTGCGCCGGGTTGCCGGGCGTTATTTCCCCGAAGTACACCCGGCCAGCCAACGCCAGCACCTGTATTACCTGATGCGTGAATACCCGGGCCAGACCCTGGAGCAATTGTTCGCCCGTACCGGTCCCTTGCCGCTGGCGGATTGGCAGGCGCTTGCCCAGCAACTGCTGCAGGCCGTGGGCATGCTGCACCGGCGCAACATCCTCCATCGCGATATCAAACCGCAGAACCTGCACCTGGGTGACGATGGCCAGCTGCGCCTGCTGGATTTTGGCCTGGCCTTCTGCCCCGGACTCTCTGAAGACCGTGCCCACGAACTCCCCGGCACCCCGCCGTTCATTGCCCCGGAAGCGTTCGGCGGCGAGCCGCCCAGCGCCCGGCAAGATTTGTACAGCGTCGGCGTGACGCTGTTCTACCTGCTGACCGGTCACTACCCCTATGGCGAAATCGAAGCATTCCAGCGCCCACGCTTTGTCCAGCCCACCAGCGCCGCGCGCTACCGCCCAGACCTGCCTGAATGGCTGGAGCACAACCTGACCCAGGCATTGCTCGCCGACCCGCAACAACGTTTTGAAACCGCCGAGCAATGGCTGTTGCTGCTCGAACAAAGCGAACGCCAGCACCTGAGCATACGCCCTCGACCACTGCTCGAACGCGAGCCACTGAAGGTCTGGCGCGGCCTGGCGTTGCTGTCGCTGTTACTCAACCTGATCCTGCTGATCTGCCTGCTAAAAGGCTGACGGCATCCTTTGCCGATGAGGAATACCCGATGAATGCGAAAGTCTGGCTGATTGGTGCAGGTCCTGGCGACCCGGAACTGCTGACCCTCAAGGCCGTGCGTGCCCTGGCTGAAGCCGAGGTGGTCCTGATCGACGACCTGGTCAACCCGCAGATCCTCGCCCACTGCCCTCAGGCGCGCGTGGTTGCCGTAGGCAAACGCGGCGGATGCCGTTCCACACCCCAGGCCTTCATCCAGCGTCTGATGCTGCGCTACGCCCGCCAGGGCCGTTGTGTGGCCCGGCTCAAGGGCGGCGACCCGTGCATTTTCGGGCGTGGCGGTGAAGAAGCTGCCTGGCTGCAGACTCATGGTATCGAAACTGAACTGGTCAATGGCATTACCGCCGGCCTTGCCGGGGCAACCCAATGCGGCATTTCCCTGACCTTGCGCGGCGTAAGCCGGGGCGTGACCCTGGTCACCGCACACACTCAGGATGACAGCCCGTTGAACTGGCAGGCGCTCGCCCAGGGTGGCATCACCCTTGTGGTGTACATGGGCGTGAGCAAACTCGAAGAGGTCCGGCAAGGCCTGTTGGCAGGCGGCCTGGCAGCCGACACGCCGGTGGCGATGATCGAGAACGCATCCCTGCCCCAGCAGCGCGAACAACGCAGCACCTTGGTTCAGCTATGCGAGGACGCTGCGCGCTTCAAACTCAGCAGCCCGGCGATACTGGTGATCGGCGAAGTGGCAGCCCGGAGGGAGCGGCGGTGCGACGACTCGACTTGCCCCGCGATTGCGGGCTGACAGTCACATCGTATCGCGGGGCAAGCCCGCTCCCACCGAGCAGGCAAAGAAAAGCCCGGCCTAGGCCGGGCTTTTCCGTGAAGCGCTTACCAATTACTTGGCTTGGGCTTCTACTTGTGCTTCTACGCGACGGTTAACAGCGCGACCAGCGTCGGTGGCGTTGTCAGCAACCGGACGGGTTTCACCGTAGCCTACCGACTCAACACGGCTCGATTCTACGCCGTACTGGTTGGTCAGAACCTGCTTAACGGCGTTTGCACGACGCTCAGACAGCTTCTGGTTGTAAGCGTCAGGACCGACGGAGTCAGTGTGACCTTCAACAGTGGTGGTGGTCTGTGGGTACTGCTTCATGAAGTCAGCCAGGTTCTTGATATCACCGTAGCTGTTTGGCTTGACGACCGACTTGTCGAAGTCGAACTTGACGTCCAGCTCAACACGTACGACTTCGGCAACAGCCGGGCAGCCGTCAGCGTCAACGGTAACGTTGGCTGGGGTGTCAGGGCACTTGTCAACGTTGTCGCAGACGCCGTCGTTGTCGCTGTCGGAGCAGACTTCAGCAACTGGAGCAGGAGCAGCAGCAACTTTGCCACCGCTACCACCGAAGTTCAGACCCAGACCGACGGTTGGACCCCACTCGGTGTTGCCGTTGTCGATGTTGTACATGGCTTCAACGCCAGCACGGGCGAAGAACATGTCGGTGATGTACCACTTGGCACCGGCGCCCAGGTTGGCGAAGGTGGAGTGGTCACGACCGTTGTTGGTGGCCTGGCCCAGGCTCTCGTGCGCGAAACCAGCGGAAACGTAAGGACGCACTGCGTCGCCTACGGTACCCAGGTGGTAGGTAGCGTCGAGCTTGGCTTTAGAACCTTTGATGTCTTTGTTGAAGACTTCGCCACGAGCGTTGTGAGTCTCGTTGTAGCCCAGGTCCAGCGACAGGTCGTCGGTCAGGAAGTAACCGAGGCGAACACCAGGGTTGGTGCCGTCGTTCTTGAAATTGCGCTCGCTATCGTAGTACTGCTTGGTAACGTTACCTTCGATCTCAACCGCGCCTTGGCCCTGTGCCAGAGCGCCGAGCGAAGTTACGGCAACAAGAGAACCAATGGCCAAGCCCAAGGTGTTTTTCAATTTCATCCGTTAAATCCCCATCTGGTGATAGTTAAGCAGTCCCACCAACATCCGGGGGACAACTCGACGGCAAGTCTAGCAGAACTTGCCGGTACGTTAGAGATATTTGCGTGCTTCTAAGTTTCAGCAAGGCCCGCAAATTTCTCACGTAGCTTGTCTAGCGCACGTTTGTACCGCATTTTCGTTGCGCTCAGGCCCATATGCATGATATCGGCGATTTCCTGAAATTCCAGCTCTGCGACAAATCGTAGCACCAGAATTTCCCGGTCAATCGGATTAACATGCACTAGCCATTTATCCAGCCCACCCTTCTCTTCCGGTTTCGGCGCCTTCTCTTCCGAGGCCTCCTCAAGTGGATCAAGACTCAAGGCATCCATCAGTCGACGCTTGCGCCGCTCCTTGCGGTACTGGGTGATGCATTCGTTATAGGTGATGCTGTAGAGCCAGGTCTTGAACTTCGATTTGCCCTCGAAGTTCTTCAAACCATAGAGCACCTTGAGCATCACCTCCTGACAGACATCATCAGCATCCCGATCGTTCCCTAGATAACGTGCACACACGTTAAAAAGAGTCCGCTGGTAGCGCCGCATGAGCTCCTCATACGCGCGAGTAACATGAAAAAGCTCCTCATGCGAACGCGCCACCAACTCCTCATCAGTGAGCTCGCGGGGGTCGTAACGCATGGGCAGCGAGTGAACTTTATTCAAAACGAATCTGGCCGACAGTCAGGTCAATGTCGCCGCTTACCCCTGCCTGGGGCAATTTTGCGGCGGCATACATTAGCAGGATTTACCCGGTTAGCGGCTATTGACTCGCTGTTCGAGAAGAATCCGGTTGGACAACGAGACCAGCTCGCCGTCATCAGTCAGCAGGGTCGTCTTGACCGTGCCGATCTCCTCGATCTGCCCTTCGACCTCTCCAACCCGCACTTGCTGGCCCACTTGATAGAGCTCCCGGACATAGATTCCAGCCAGAATCTGCCCGGCAATTTCGCGGCTTCCCAGGCCCATCGCCAGGGCAACGGCCAGACCAACGGTAATCAATCCGATGACGATTACATGGTTCAGCAGGTCGGTTTTGACCTCGAGCTGGCTGATTGCCACCGAAATACTGATGATAATCACCAGGCCCTGGGCGATACGACCGACGCCGGCGGCGTACTCCAGGCCGATGCCTTCGGCGGCGCCGCGCACCAGGCCGTTGACCAGTTGTGCCAGCAGCACGCCCGCCAGCAGCACCAGTGCCGCACCGAACACCTTCGGCAGGTACAGCGCGAGCATGTCCAGGGTTGCCGAAACGCGCTCAAGACCAAGGGATTCAGCCGCCGAGACCAGAAAGATCAGCAACACGAACCAGTAGACGATCTTGCCGATCAACGTCGAGATCGGCACCTGGATACCGACCCGATCCAGCATCTTGGTCAGGCCGGTGCCGCCCATCAGGCGGTCCAGACCGAGTTTGGCCAGCAGTTTGGAGAGCAAGGTGTCGAGCAGCTTGGCCACGACAAAACCGAGCAGCACCACAACCAGGGCGCCAAACAGATTGGGGATGAAGTTCGCCACTTTGGTCCACAGCGCGGTCATCGCGGTGAGCAAGCTCTGGGTCCAGAGATTAAGTTCCATATTCAATCGGCCTTATCAGCTTTACGAGCGGTAGCGTTGCGGCGGACCGGCGCTACATGCGCCGAACCATTGTTCACGGCGATCATCAACGCCTGGCTCCAGCGGCCAAGCAGGCTGAACAGATCGCCCGCACCCACCTGACGGTTGGCGGTTTTCAGGACACGCCCAAGGCAGGCATCGTCGTCGCGCTCGCGCCCGGACGGTGATGCCTTGAGCAGGTCTCGCAGGGATTCTTCAAACGGATCGTGCATGGGCACCTCGCGCAATATCTGTCAAAGACGAGGTCGCCCCGGCACGGGTCACATGAACCGGGCAGACAGTTAATGACTGATTGTTCACGAAATGCACCGGATCACACCCAGCGCAGCCGGCGGAACAACCACCACTGCCCCAGCGCCAGCGCCAGTACCAGCAGGCTGGCGAAGAGAAAACCATAGGGGCTTTCCGATCCCGGAATTCCGCCGACATTAATGCCCAGCAGCCCGGTGACAAAACTCATGGGCAAAAAGATACAGGTGATGATGCCAAAGCGGTACATGGTCCGGTTCATGCGCTCAGCACGCCGACGGTCTTCGCTTTCCAGCACCAGCGCCGCCCGCTCACGGGTCAGCTCCAGCTCTTCAAGATAGCGAATCAGGCTGTTGTTCAGCTCGTTCCAGTAATCGGCATCGTCTTCGGCGAACCAGCTCCACTTGTTGCGCGCCAATTGCGCGTACAGCTCGCGCTGCGGCGCGAGAAAGCGGCGCAGACCGGCGGCACGGCGGCGGATCTGCTGCAAGGAAGCCTGCTCCGGCGCGTACCTCTGGTCGGCTTCAAGCTTCTCTTCTTCCAGGTCGACCACTTCCGAGAGATCACTGAGCAGCGCCTGAACCTTCTCGGTCAGCAGCTGCGCCATGCTAAGCAACAGTTCGGAGGCAGTCTTCGGGCCACGGCCTTCGGCCAGTTGCTGCAACAGCTCGTCACTGGCGCGCAATGGCCGCAAGCGCAGGGAAATCACCCGCTGTGCCTGGGCGAAAATGCGTACCGAGACCATGTCTTCGGGCTCTGCGCCCGGATTGAGGTTGACCCCGCGCAAAAACAGCAGCATCTGCTCTTCTGGCAAGGCCAACAGGCGTGGGCGGGTATTTTCTTCGAGGAGCAGGTCGCAGGCGAACTCGCTCAGGCCGCTGTCGCGGCGCAGCCAGGTCCGGGTCTGGGGATGGCTGCGATCCCAATGCAGCCAGAGGCTCTGCTCTGGCTGCAGCTGCAGGTCGTCCAGTTCAGTTCGAGCAATCGAACGCGCACCGCCTTTACCATCGAGCACCAGGGCATGCACCAACCCCCACTGCGCGTTTTCTTCCTCGAACATTCCTGCTCCACTTCGCGGTTTCAGTGCTTATTCCGGCATTTTAAGCGGACTTGGCGAGACAATCACACCATTGTTGTCTGCGTAAATGTACTCACCCGGGCGGAACGTCACCCCGGCAAAGTTCACCACCACGTTGAGGTCACCGATGCCGCGCTTGTCGGTCTTCATCGGGTGGCTGGCCAGGGCCTGCACGCCAACGTCGGTCTGTGCCAGGACATCGACGTCACGCACGCAGCCATAGATCACCAGGCCTTCCCAGCCGTTCTTGGCAGCTTTCTCGGCGAGCATGTCACCGAGCAGGGCGCGACGCAGCGAACCGCCACCGTCGACCACCAGCACCTTGCCCTTGCCATCCAGGTCAACCTGCTCCTTGACCAGCGAGTTGTCCTCGAAGCACTTGATGGTGACGATCTCACCACCGAAGGAATCGCGGCCACCGAAGTTACTGAACATCGGCTCCAGTACCTGCACCAGTTCCGGGTAGGCGTCGCACAGATCGGGGGTGAGATAATGCATGGGAAACTCCTGTCGGTTGCCAAGACAAAGGGATGTCACAGTTTCAAATCAGTTAACGAGGCCCAGCGATCACGCTTTAGGCTCAAGGCTACACGTCGGCGCCGATCCGGTCACCTGCTGCGCAGTATCATTGAGCAAAGCAGCCATGGGGTTGTGCAGCCAGCGCTCAACCAGCGGCCATACCTGCGTCTGCGCGGGCTTGCTGACCAGCATGTCGATGTGCCCGAAGTTGTCGAAGCCCTCTTCGCGCCCCAGGCGAACGAATTGCTTGTGCTCACCGCCCAACTGCTCAAACAGCTTGCGACAGGCCCACACCGGGTCCTGATGATCGCCAGCCGCGCCTACCGCCAGCACCGGCACATCGACTTCAGCCAGCCCGGCCCACCAGTCGCGATCCTTGTCGCCGAAACGGCCGAACAGACCGAACCAGCGCATGCTTTCCAGGGCCAGGCCAATCGGCTCGTCCTCCGGGCCGCGCTTGAGCCGCGAGCCGGAAATCTGCCCGAAGCGCTTGAGCAACAGGCGCCCGCCCCACTCCACTGGCGGTAATTTCAGCGGCCAGTAGGTGCGACTGACCTGAGTGCCGAAAAACGCCGCACTGGCCACCTGCTCAGCCGTCAGGTACTGACCGCCGAGTGCGGCGGCCAGCGTAGTGCCGCCCAGAGAGTGGCCGACCCAGTGCGCGGCACGGCCGCACTGTTCACTGACAAAGGCGGCGATGACCGGCAAATCGTAACGGGCATAGTCGGCAACACGGTTATATCGATAAGCGCGGTTGCGCGGCGACAGACCGTGGCCGCGCATTTCCGGAATCCACACATCAAAACCGGCGCGCGCCAGGTAGGCACCCAGGCCAACACCCCGGGGCGAATACCAGAAGCGCCGATTGGAAAAGCTGCCGTGCAGCAAAATCACCGGGGCGCCGCGCACCTCGGACTGGTCAGCCAGACCAAGACGGGTGACCGCCAGCTCAACGGTACGATCCGGGCTGTTACCGGCTTTGATCCGGTAGACGTCTTCGCTCAGATCACCGCGACGCTCGGCACTGAGCAAGGCCACGGGAAATAGAGAACTGCTGCTTTGCATAGGTTTCTTGCACGAAAAAGGGCGGGAACCATCACTGGAACACGCCCTGGAATACGGTCGGAACCTTCACCGGCCAGCGAAGGCCATGTGAAGGTTCCGGTTCAACGCCTCAGTTCGCAGCCTGGCCTTCAGCCAGGAAGAACCAGGTTTCGAGTACCGAATCCGGGTTCAGCGAGACGCTTTCGATGCCCTGCTCCATCAGCCATTTGGCCAGGTCCGGGTGGTCGGATGGGCCCTGGCCGCAGATGCCGATGTACTTGCCAGCCTTGTTACAAGCCTGGATGGCGTTGGCCAGCAGCTTCTTGACCGCAGGGTTACGCTCGTCGAACAGGTGAGCGATGATCCCCGAGTCGCGGTCCAGGCCCAGGGTCAGCTGGGTCAGGTCGTTGGAACCGATGGAGAAGCCGTCGAAGTATTCGAGGAACTCTTCGGCGAGGATGGCGTTGGACGGCAGCTCGCACATCATGATCACGCGCAGACCGTTGTCGCCGCGAGCCAGGCCGTTTTCAGCAAGCAGGTCGACGACCTGGCTGGCTTCACCCAGGGTGCGCACGAACGGCACCATGATCTCGACGTTGGTCAGACCCATTTCGTTACGCACGCGCTTGAGTGCACGGCACTCCAGCTCGAAGCAGTCACGGAAGGTTTCGCTGATGTAACGCGAGGCGCCACGGAAGCCCAGCATCGGGTTTTCTTCTTCCGGCTCGTAGAGCTTGCCGCCGATCAGGTTGGCGTATTCGTTGGACTTGAAGTCCGACAGACGCACGATGACCTTCTTCGGCCAGAACGCCGCCGCCAGGGTACTGATGCCCTCAACCAGTTTTTCGACGTAGAAGCCGACCGGATCGCTGTAACCGGCGATACGCTTGTCGACGCTTTCTTTCAGCTCGGCAGGCAGGCCGGCATAGTTCAGCAGCGCCTTGGGGTGCACGCCGATCATGCGGTTGATGATGAACTCCAGGCGCGCCAGGCCGACACCGGCGTTGGGCAGCTGGGCAAAATCGAACGCACGGTCCGGGTTGCCGACGTTCATCATGATTTTGAACGGCAGATCTGGCATGGCATCGACCGAGTTCTGACGGACGTCGAAGCCCAGCTCGCCTTCGAAGATGAAACCGGTATCGCCTTCGGCGCAGGAAACGGTCACGCCCTGGCCATCTTTGAGCAGCTGGGTGGCGTTGCCGCAACCGACCACTGCCGGAATACCCAGTTCACGGGCGATGATCGCCGCGTGGCAGGTACGCCCGCCACGGTTAGTGACAATGGCGCTGGCGCGCTTCATTACCGGCTCCCAATCCGGGTCGGTCATGTCCGATACCAGCACGTCGCCAGCCTGGACCTTGTCCATTTCCGAGACGTCTTTGATGATCCGCACCTTGCCGGCGCCGATACGCTGGCCGATGGCACGGCCTTCAACCAGCACGGTGCCGGTTTCCTTGAGCAGGTAACGCTCCATGACATTGGCCTGGGAACGGCTCTTCACGGTTTCCGGACGCGCCTGCACGATGTACAGCTTGCCGTCATCGCCGTCTTTGGCCCACTCGATGTCCATCGGGCACTTGTAGTGCTTCTCGATGATCATGGCCTGTTTGGCCAGCTCGCTGACTTCGGCGTCGCTCAGGCAGAAACGGCTGCGGTCGGCTTTGTCGACATCAACGGTCTTGACCGAACGACCGGCCTTGGCTTCTTCGCCGTAGACCATCTTGATGGCCTTGCTGCCCAGGTTGCGACGCAGGATGGCCGGGCGGCCGGCTTCCAGCGTGCCTTTGTGGACATAAAATTCATCCGGGTTGACCGCACCTTGTACGACGGTTTCACCCAGGCCGTAGGCGCCGGTGATGAACACTACATCACGGAAACCCGATTCGGTGTCGAGGGTGAACATCACGCCGGCAGTACCGGTTTCCGAACGCACCATGCGCTGCACGCCTGCCGACAGGGCCACCAGCTTGTGGTCGAAGCCCTGGTGCACGCGGTAGGAAATGGCGCGGTCGTTGAACAGCGAAGCGAACACTTCCTTGGCGGCGCGGATGACGTTTTCGACGCCACGGATGTTCAGGAAGGTTTCCTGCTGACCGGCGAACGAAGCGTCTGGCAGGTCTTCGGCGGTGGCCGAGGAACGCACGGCGACGGCCATGTTCGGGTTGCCCTGGGACATTTCAGCAAAAGCGGTGCGAATTTCAGCGTTCAGACGCTCGGGGAACTCGGCTTCCATGATCCACTGACGGATCTGCGCACCGGTACGGGCCAGGGCATTGACGTCATCGACATCCAGCGCGTCGAGCGCGGCGTGGATCTGGGCGTTCAGCCCACTCTGCTCGAGAAAATCACGGTACGCCTGAGCCGTAGTGGCAAAGCCGCCGGGGACCGATACACCGGCGCCCGCGAGGTTACTGATCATCTCGCCGAGGGATGCGTTCTTGCCCCCCACATGCTCTACATCATGGACGCCGAGCTTATCGAGGGAAACTACGTACTCTACCAAGGTGATCTCTCCACTAACTGTGTTGGAAAAGCTCAGGTCGCCCGCCTGCCAGCTCTGGCTTGGCCGGGCGCTTGTGGCCTGGACCCGGAAAATAAGTGAGAATGCCGAACACGATGTTCGGTAAACCGAACCTATCATATCCAAGAATTCTCACCAGCTTAAGGCCCAAGGCGCAAATGAAACGATCTGCTTTCTTTATTTCCGACGGCACCGGTATCACTGCCGAGACGCTGGGACAGAGTCTTCTGGCGCAATTCGATACCATACCGTTCAATAAATTCACCCGTCCGTACATCGACAGTGTGGAAAAAGCGCGGGCCATGGTACAGCAAATCAATAGCGCCGCAGAAAAGGACGGTGTCCGTCCGATCATCTTTGACACCATCGTCAATCAGGATATCCGCGAAGTCCTGGCCACCTCCAATGGCTTCATGATCGACATTTTCTCGACCTTCCTGGCCCCGCTGGAGCAGGAACTGACAGCGCATTCGTCCTATTCAGTGGGTAAATCCCACTCCATCGGCGGCAACTCCAACTACATGGAGCGCATCGAGGCAGTCAACTTTGCCCTGGACAATGATGACGGCGCCCGTACTCACTACTACGACAAGGCTGACCTGATCCTGGTGGGCGTCTCGCGCTGCGGCAAAACCCCGACCTGTCTGTACATGGCCATGCAATTCGGCATCCGCGCGGCCAACTACCCGCTGACTGAAGACGACATGGAACGCCTGCAACTGCCGCAGGCCTTGAAAAACCACCAGCACAAGCTGTTCGGCCTGACCATCGACCCGGACCGGCTGACCGCCATTCGTCATGAGCGCAAGCCCAACAGCCGCTATGCCAGCTTCGCCCAGTGCGAATTCGAAGTGCGCGAAGTCGAGAACCTGTTCCGCCGCGAGAACATTGCCCACATCAACTCCACGCATTTCTCGGTGGAAGAGATAGCGGCGAAGATTCTTGTGGAGAAAGGTGTGGAGCGACGCTTCAAGTAACACGCGGTGGGAGCAATTGCCTTGATTGGCTAGCGGCCAAACGGTGGGAGCGGGCTTGCCCCGCGATTGGGGTTGTCAGTTACATCGCCTCGCGGGGCAAGCCCGCTCCCACTGTGCTCCCACAAAAAAGCCCCGGCAATTGCCGGGGCTTTTCATTTCAGCTCAGACTCAGGACGGCACCACCGCCGCCTGCCCGCTCATGGCCAGATCCACCAGCTCGCGGTTGGCTACCGCGTACATGGCGTAATCGGTACCGGTTGCGGCACGCAGCTCGTCCAGCATGGCGCGCCAGCGGTTGACCATCACGCGGTGCTGATCCAGCCACAGCGTCACGCGGGCATCCATGTCTTGCGGCGCATCGGCCATCTGCAGGACCGAGATGGTGATCGCGCGCTGCTGCAGGTCGATATCATCGCGGAACGACTCGCGGGCCAGGGCCTGCCAGTTGTTTTCCACCGACAGGTTGCTGATTTCCTGCAGGTACCAGGTCAGATCCAGCGCGCTGCCCACCGCGAAGAAGGCCTTGGCCACTTCAGCCGGATCCTGGCCGGTGACGTCGGACGCTTCGATAATCGGCAACAGGGTGTACAGGTGCGTGGTACCGGCAACCATACGCGCCAGCAGCTCCGGCACACCGGCTTCGACGAAGCCCTGGTAACGAGTCATCCAGCGCTCACGGGTCGGCCCTTCCAGCAGCTCATCAAGCTTCAGACCCAACGCGGCGATCTTCGGCCCGAAATGCGCGACATCGCGCCCGGCGTCCTGCTCGTTGCGACGGCTACGCAGGAACCAGCGGGTTGCCCGACGGCCCAGACGCATCAGCTCGTCCATCAGGGTCAGCTGGATTTCCGCAGGCACCTGGTAGTCCAGCGCCTCGATCTGACGAAACCAGTGCGGCAGGTGGAAGATATCCCGCACGATCACGTAAGCACCGGCAACGTTCGCCGGGCTCATGCCGGTGGACTCCTTCAGACGCTGAACGAAGGTGATGCCCATGTTGTTGACCAGATCGTTGGCGATCTGGGTGCTGACGATTTCGCGCTTCAGGCGATGGCGACGCATGGCCTCGGCGAACTTGCTCACCAGTGACGGTGGGAACGCGGTTTCCATGTCGCGCGTCAGGTAGTCGTCATCCGGCACCAGCGACTTGAGCAGCTGTTCCTTGAGGTCGATCTTGCTGTAGGAGATCAGCACCGACAGTTCGGCGCGGGTCAGGCCCTGTCCAGCAGCCAGGCGCTCGGCCAGCTGTTCTTCGGTGGGCAGGAACTCGATAGCCCGGTCCAGCTTGCCACGGCTTTCCAGGTCGGCCATCAGCCGCTTGTATTCGGCGATGCGCTCCTTGGCCCGACGAGCGGCCAGGGACAGCGCCTGGGTCTGCTTGTAGTTGTTGCCCAGCACCAGACCGGCCACTTCATCGGTCATGCTGCCCAGCAGCTGGTTACGCTGCTTCTCGGTCATGTCGCCAGCCTGCACCACTTCGTTGAGCAGGATCTTGATGTTGACCTCGTGGTCGGAGCAGTCCACGCCACCAGCGTTGTCGATAAAGTCGGTGTTGGTGGCACCACCATTGAGGCCGAACTCGACCCGCCCCAGCTGGGTCATGCCGAGGTTACCGCCCTCGCCCACCACTTTGCAGCGCAGCTCGTTGCCGTCGACACGCAGGGCATCGTTAGCCTTGTCGCCAACATCGGCGTGGCTTTCTTCGCTGGACTTGACGTAGGTACCGATACCGCCGTTCCACAGCAGATCAACCGGTGCCTTGAGCAAGGCATTGAGCAGCTCGGTCGGGGTCAGCTTGTCGGCTTCGATAGCAAAGCGCTCTTTCATCTGCGGGGTGATCGCAATGCTTTTCGCGCTGCGCGGGAAGATCCCGCCACCTTCGGACATGATGCTGGTGTCGTAGTCGCTCCAGGCCGAACGCGGCAGGTCGAACAGACGCTTGCGCTCGGCAAAGCTGCTGGCTGGCTCCGGATTCGGGTCGATGAAGATGTGCAGGTGGTTGAACGCAGCCACCAGCTGCAGCTTCTCGGACATCAGCAGGCCGTTGCCGAACACGTCACCGGCCATGTCACCGACACCGACCACGGTGATCGGGTCTTCCTGGACGTTGATGCCGCGTTCACGGAAGTGACGCTGCACGCCAACCCAGGCGCCACGGGCAGTGATACCCATTTTCTTGTGGTCGTAACCGGCCGAACCACCGGAAGCGAAGGCATCGCCGAGCCAGAAGCCGTAATCGATGGCAATGCCGTTGGCGATGTCGGAGAAGGTTGCGGTGCCCTTGTCGGCCGCCACCACCAGGTACGGGTCGTCATCGTCGTGACGCACGACATTGGCCGGCGGCACCAGGGCGCCGTCCTTGAGGTTGTCGGTGATGTCCAGCAGCCCGGAAATGAAGATCCGGTAGCAGGCGATGCCTTCAGCCTGGATATCGTCACGGCTACCGCCCAGCGGCAGGCGGCGCGGCAGGAAGCCGCCCTTGGCCCCGACCGGCACGATCACCGAGTTCTTCACCTGCTGGGCTTTTACCAGGCCCAGCACTTCGGTACGGAAGTCTTCCTCACGGTCCGACCAGCGCAGACCACCACGGGCGACGTTACCGAAGCGCAGGTGCACGCCTTCGACGCGCGGCGAGTAAACGAAAATCTCGAACTTCGGCACCGGCTTGGGCAGCTCGGGGATCAGCTTGGGATTGAACTTGAAGCTGAAGTACGACTTGACCTGGCCGTGGGCGTCGGTCTGGTAGAAGTTGGTGCGCAGGGTAGCCTTGATCAGGTCCAGGTAGCGACGCAGGATGCGGTCTTCGTTGAGCACCTGGACGTCGTCCAGAGCCGTCAGAATGGCCTGCTCCAGACGTTGCTGCTTGTCGTCCAGGTCTTCGCTGGTGAGCTTGCGCGCCAGGTAGAAGCGGGTCTTGAACAACCGGGTCAACTCGCGGGCGATGTCGGTGTGGTTGTTCAGGGTGCTGGCGATGTACCCCAGGTCGAAGCCCAGGCGGATCTGCTTGAGGTAGCGGGCATAGGCACGCAGCAGCGCAACGTCGCGCCACGGCAGGCCGGCGGTCAGTACCAGGCGGTTGAAGGCGTCGTTTTCCGCATCGCCCCTGACGATGTGGACAAAGGCGTCTTGCAGGGTGTCGTTAAGTTGCTGGATATCCAGGTCCAGGCCTTCGCTGTAGGTGAAGGCGAAGTCGTGAATCCAGAACTCGCGGCCACTGGCGTGACGCAGGTGATACGGGAACTCGCCGAGCACACGCAGGCCGAGGTTTTCCAGAATCGGCAGCACGTCCGACAGTGCCAGCGGGGTATCGGCGTGGTACAGCTTGCAGTGCAGCTGGCGCTCACCGAGCTGGGTCAGCGGCTGGTAGAAACTCATCACCAGCGGCTTGCGCTCGGACAGGGTCAGCAGGTGCTGCATGTCGACCACCGCCGAATGGGCGGCGAAGCGCTCGCGGTAGCCGGCCGGGAAGCCTTTCGGGAAGTCGGCCAGGACGTTGGTGCCCTGGGCTTCGCCGAAGCTTTCGACGGTCAGGCTGGCGTAGTCGTCCTGCCACGAACGGCAGGCCTGGATGACTTCGTTTTCCAGCTGTTGCGGGTCGATGTCGATGCGGTTTTTCGGATCGACGCGCAGGATCAGCTGCACACGCGCCAGCACCGACTCGGAGAAGAAGGTCCAGAACTCGCAATCGCTGGCCTTCAGGCGCTCCATCAGCACCTGCTGAATCTTCTGCCGCACTTCGGTGGAGTAGATATCGCGCGGCACATAGGCCAGGCAGTAGCAGAAGCGGCCGTACGGATCCTTGCGCAGGAATACGCGGATCTTGTTGCGCTCCTGGATCTGCACGATCGACATCACGGTGCTGAACATCTCATCCACCGGCGTCTGGAACAGATCATCTCGCGGCAGTACTTCCAGTACCTGGGCCAGCTCTTTACCCAGGTGGGCTTTGGGGTCGAAGTGCGAGCGGCGCTCGACTTCGGCGACCTTGCCACGGATATAGGGGATGTTGCGCACGCTCTCGCCATACACCGAAGAGGTGTACAGGCCCATGAAGCGGCATTCCTTGATGACCTTGCCGTCGGCATCCAGCTGGCGGATCGAGACGTAATCCGGGTAGGCCGGACGGTGCACACGGCTCGGGTAAGCGGCCTTGGCGAAGGACAGCAGCAGCGGCTCGTTGAGGTAGTTGACCGCGTAGTCTTCGATACGCAGGTCTTCGGCGGTGAGACCCGCGCGCAACAGGCGGGTCAGGCCGAGGAACGACTGCTCGTCATACGCCAGTTGACCACCCTGGGCATCGGCGCGGACCACGAATTCTTCATAACCAAGGAAAGTGAAGTGGTTGCCCACCAGCCATTCCAGGAAGTCCTTGACCTCGGCCTTCTCGGCCTGGGCCGGGGCATAGGCGGTTTGCTCGACCAGCGCCAGCAGTTCCCGCAGTTTGGCTTTCATCGGCTCGAAATCGGCCACTGCAACGCGTACTTCGGCCAGCACTTGCTCCAGCTCGCGGCTCAGCACGTTGAGCTCGGCGGCGTTGGCGCAGCGGTCGATCTCCAGGTACATCAGTGACTCTTGCGAAACGCCCTCGCCCTGAGTGCCCTTGGGCAGGACTTCCAGCAGCTCGCCCTTGGCCCCGCGACGCACGCTCAGTACGGTGGTCTGCAGGGTATGGATGCTGTAGCCGCGGCGGTTGAGCTCGGTGCGTACCGAGTCGACCAGGAAAGGCAGATCATGGTGCAGGACTTCGACCGCGGTGTGGGTCGACTGCCAGCCATGACGCTCGTAATCGGGGTTGTAGACGTGAACCTGAGGGTGCGCTGGGTCGAAACGTTCGATGATGCGCCAGGCCGACAGGGTGCAACCGGCCAGGTCCGACAGGCGGCGCTGGGTGAGTTCGTCTAGAGAAATGATGCCGAAGAACTGTTCGGCGAACATCGCCACTTGTGGCAGTGCCTGTTCGCTGATGTGCTGCGCCAGGGCCGCTTGCAGTTGGTGCTGGAAGTCGGCTTTGCTGGCTGCGGTGAAAAACGCCATCTGTGGTACTCCGCTGGGCTTTGTTATGGAGTGAAGCGTCGCGCGCGTCCGCCATCTACGGATCAACGATAGCCAACCCGTAGCAGGAGGACGGAAAAACCATCAGAACAGGTGTAAATCGTGACTCACAAGTCACATGCAGCTGTTCCACGGATGGGCATCTGCAAAAACGACTGCTCCAGGCAGAGCTGTGTCTTTACGGGTGACCATCGACAGCGCAGCTTAACGAGTGCCCGCCCGCCCCTGCTTGCGGTGCTGCGACATATTCGGTCATTGAGGTGCAGGTCCACGTTTATCCGGGAGCCGAAGACTGGCAGAATCGTGTTTCAACTTATTTATCGAGCCACTCATGCAACTGACCACCGCCCTGCTCTTCGCCACCCCTTGCGATGATGAAGAAGACAACATGGCCACCTTGTGCTGCCACAGCGACAAGGGCCAGCTGTTCCTCATGACCCGCTATCCGGACGAAGACCTTGTGGACATCACCCTCGACGACCATTACGCCCCGGTCGAAGGCTTGAAGGTCACCCTGGGCAAAACCCGATTGCTGATTGAGGTTGCACCTCTGGATGCCGACGCCCTCGGTGGCGATGATCACCTGGAAATCACCCTGAGCAGCGACGGCACTGATCTGGCCGAGGTTGAAGAGACCTTGCAGAACATCCTCAAGGGCACCGGCACCTACATCAGCGAGCTGTAATCGCGACTGCGGTTTCTTGACAAGAAACCCACTCGAAGGCATTGTCTGACAACCTGACTAATGAGCAATACCCCATGCTTGAGCTTCAGCGCCCCGATACGCTGGTTGAACGCGTCGTCGGTGCCATCCGTGCAGAGATCGATTCCGGGCGCCTGGCGGCCGAATCGCGCCTGCCCACCGAACAGCAACTGGCCGAACAGCTGAACGTCAGCCGCTCGGTAGTGCGCGAGGCGGTGGCCCAGCTCAAGGCCGATGGTGTATTGATCGCCCGTCGCGGCCTGGGTTCGTACATTTCGCAAACCCCGACCGGTACAGTGTTTCGCTTCCCGTCTGGACAGGGTCGACGCCCGGATCTGGTGCAGATGTTCGAAGTGCGCCTGTGGATCGAAACCCAGGCGGCCTCGGTTGCCGCCCAGCGCCGCGATGCTGCCGACCTTGCGCGGATGAACAAGGCCCTGCAGGAGATGCTCGACAAGCGCAGCGACTTTGCCGCAGCGGCAGCCGCTGACGTCGAGTTTCATCGCGCCATCGCCGACGCCAGCAAAAACGATTACTTCGTGGCCTTCCACGACTTTCTCCGTGGCCAGCTGGCCGCCGCCCGCAAAACCGCCTGGGAAAACTCGGCCGCCCACTCGGTGGGTGGTTCGGCGGATGCCAACCGCGAGCACCAGGCGCTGTACCAGGCCATCGCCGATGGCGACCGTCATGTGGCGGCAGCCTGCGCCGAAGCCCACCTGCGCGCCTCGGCCAAACGCCTGAAACTGGAATTGCCAAGCATCGATTGAACCCTTGAACTGCCATGAATAGCGGGCGCTGGTGCATAGCGCCCTTTTGTTTGACCGACTTAGTCTGACAACCTGATAAGCAGACTCTCTGACAAGAACAAGCCAAGGTGACACCTGCATGATTTACGACTACTGCATCATCGGCGGCGGCATCGTCGGCCTCGCCACCGCCATGGCGCTCCTCGAACGCCAGCCAGGCGCTTCGCTGCTGATCCTGGAGAAGGAAGCGAGCCTGGCCAGGCACCAGACCGGTCACAACAGTGGCGTCATCCATGCGGGGATCTATTACGCCCCGGGCAGCCTCAAGGCCGATCTGTGCAAGCGCGGCGCCGAGGCAACCAAAGCGTTCTGCACCGAGCACAAGATCAAGTTCGATGTCTGCGGCAAACTGCTGGTGGCCTCTACCCCGCTGGAAGTCCAGCGCATGCAGGCCCTGTACGAGCGTTCACAGCAAAATGGCCTGAAAGTCGAACGCCTCGATGGCACTGAACTGCAACGCCGCGAGCCGAACATCGTCGGCCTCGGCGGGCTGTTTCTCGATGCCACCGGCATCGTCGATTACAAGCAGGTGTGCCAGGCCATGGCCCGGGTGATCCAGGCCGCGGGTGGCGAAGTGCACTTGTCGACCACCGTGCGCGCGATCGTCGAGAGCGGCGACAGCGTCACCATCAGCAGTGATGACAAAGTCTGGCAGGCCCGTCAGCTGGTGGCCTGTGCCGGTCTGCAGTCGGATCGCCTGGCGGCAATGGCCGGGGTCAAGATCGACCACCAGATCATTCCTTTCCGCGGTGAATACTTCCGCCTGCCGGCCAGCAAGAACGACATCGTCAACCACCTGATCTACCCGATCCCCGACCCGGAACTGCCGTTTCTCGGCGTGCACCTGACACGGATGATCGACGGCAGCGTCACCGTCGGGCCCAACGCCGTGCTGGGCCTGGGCCGGGAGAACTACAAGAAGTTCTCGGTGAACTGGCGCGACGTTGCCGAATACGCACGCTTCCCCGGCTTCTGGAAAACCATCTGGGCCAACCTCGGCTCGGGCACCACCGAAATGAAGAACTCGCTGTTCAAGGGCGGCTACCTGGAGCAATGCCGCAAGTACTGCCCATCGCTGAACATCGAAGACCTACTGCCCTATGAAGCCGGGATCCGCGCCCAGGCGGTGATGCGCGACGGCACCCTGGTCCACGACTTCCTGTTCGCCGAGACGCCGCGCATGGTGCATGTCTGCAATGCCCCGTCGCCGGCCGCCACCTCGGCGATCCCGATCGGCCAGATGATCGCCGACAGGATCTTCAAGACCCGCTGAAACCCTGCTGAACACCATAACTACAAAGACAAAAGGAAACCTCAGATGTCGGTACACGAGACGGCTGCGGCCGCGACAGAAACCCCGGAACAAAATAAAAAGCGCCTGCGCAAGGTCGCGGCGGCCACCATCTTCGGCTCGATGCTGGAGTGGTATGACTTCTACCTGTACGCCACCATGGCGGCGATTGTCTTCTCCAAGGTGTTTTTCGACCCGAGCAATCCGGCCGTGGCCTCGCTGCTGGCCTTTTCCACTTTTGCCATCGGCTTTATCGCCCGGCCTTTCGGCGGCATCCTCTTCGGTTACCTGGGTGACCGTTTCGGACGCAAGCAGGTGCTGGTCATCACCTTCTGCCTGATGGGTGTCTGCACCACCCTGATCGGCCTGATCCCCAGCTATGCCTCGATCGGCATCTGGGCGCCGATCATCCTCGTTCTGGTCCGGGTGATTCAGGGGCTGGGGGCCGGCGCCGAGCTCTCTGCCGCGGCGGTCACATCCTATGAGCACGCCAGTGAAGGCAAGCGCGGCAGCCAGGGTGCCTGGCCGGCACTGGGGCTGAACCTGGGCCTGTTGCTGTCGTCGCTGACCGTGTACCTGCTGACCATGAACGGCAACGAGTTCCTGCTCTCCGGTGGCTGGCGCATCCCGTTCATCTGCAGCATCGTGCTGGTCGCCGTCGGCCTGTGGGTGCGCAGAAGCATTCCGGAAACCCCGGACTTCAAAGAGCTCGACAAAACTCAGCGCAAAGCGCAGGTGTCGCCACTCAAGCTGCTGTTCAAGAACGACCTCAAGGGTCTGGCCGTGGTGTTCTTCGTCGCCATCGGCTACAACGCCCTGAGCTACATCTTCAAGACTTTCTCGCTGGCCTACCTGACCCAATACAAAGGCGTTGAAGCGCATGTCACTTCGCTGTCGGTGACCATCGCCAGCCTGGTGGCGATTATCGCCGTGCCGTTCTTCGGCTGGCTGTGCGACAAGTGGAGCAGCAAGACCGTGCTGATGCTCGGCGGGGTTTTCTCGGTGCTGTTCGCCTATCCGTTCCTGGCCCTGCTCAACACCGGCGAGCCGACGATGATCTACCTGGCGATCGCCATCGGTACCGGCATCCTCGCACCGATGATGTTCGCCCCTCAGGGCTCGTTCCTCAGCCGCCAGTTCCCGACCCAGACCCGTTCCTCGGGCTTCGGTACCGGCCGCGAGATCGGTACGGCCGTCGCCGGTGGCCTGGCACCATTGGGCGGCCTGGCCCTGGTGGCCAGCTCCGCGACCCACTCCACCGATGGCGTGGCGGTGATCCTGGCGGTGGCGGCGGTGCTGGTGGTGGTGTTTGCCCTGTGTGACCAAGGGCACAAGCATTCCAGCTTCAAGAACTGAAACATCGCCTCACTCACCCGCGTAGTCTTCGGCCTACGCGGGCCCCGCCCACGTCGCAACCTGTAGCACTGGCGTAATGCTGTTCACTTAAGGGAAGCGGGACAAGCCCGGTGGGAGCGGGCTTGCCCCGCGATTGCGTTTTGTCAGGCAAATCGCAATCGCGAGGCAAGCTCGCTCCCACCTAAGTGAACAGCATTAGCAGCACTGCCAGGATTTCCTCTACAGTTGCTTCTGCATAACGCTGCAGCCGCTGATGGCGCTCCGCGCCTTTGCCCGGCGCCATCCTGACCTAAACCTGTTCCCTGCCCGGTCGAGACCTGCTCCGATGGTGTCCATCTACCAACTCAAACCTGCCTTCCAGAACCTCCTGCGACCGCTGGTCAAACGCCTGCACGCGCGCAGCGTCACCGCCAATCAGATCACCTTGCTGGCGGGTGCCTGCTCGGTACTGCTTGGCTGCCTGATCGCCCTGTTTGCGCAGCATGCCTGGCTGTTCATCCTGATTCCGTTATGGATGATCCTGCGCATGGCCCTCAACGCCATTGACGGTATGCTGGCCAGAGAGTTCGGCCAGCAATCGCACTTGGGGGCCTACCTCAACGAACTGTGCGACATCGTTGCCGACAGTGCGCTGATCCTGCCTTTCGCACTGGTTCCAGGCGTCAGCGCATTTGCTGTGGTGCTGGTTGCGCTATTGGCGGTGTTCAGCGAGTACACTGGCGTGCTCGGGCCAATGGTCGGCGCCTCACGCCGCTATGACGGGCCGATGGGCAAAAGTGACCGCGCCTTCGTGCTCGGCGCCTTGGCCATTGCGATCGCCCTGGGTTGGCTCAGCGCCGTCTGGATCAATGCAGTGTTCGCGGTGATTGCCGGGTTGTTGGTATATACCCTGATCAACCGGGTGCGCCAGGGACTCAAAGAAGTAAAGGAAAACGCCCCATCAGCATAAGGAAGTTGCAATGCGCGATGCTCAGGATCAGACCTTCACCACCCATGACGGCGTAGCGCTGTTCTATCGCCACTGGCCAGCCAGCAACGCCACGCCGGGCGAGCCGCGCAAGGCCGTGCTGCTGTTTCACCGGGGTCACGAACACTCCGGGCGCATTGCCCACCTGGTGGATGAACTGGACCTGGCAGACACCGACTTCTTCGCCTGGGATGCCCGTGGCCACGGCCAGTCACCCGGCGCCCGCGGCGACAGCCCAAGCTTTGCCACCAGCGCCCGGGACGTGCAGACCTTCTGCGAGCACCTGGCTCAGGCCCATGGCATCGCCGAAGAAAACATCGCCGTAATTGCCCAAAGCGTAGGCGCGGTGATCGTTGCCACCTGGGTTCACGACTATGCCCCGCGCATCCGCGCACTGGTGCTCGCGTCTCCAGCGTTCAAAGTCAAACTTTACGTGCCCCTGGCCCGGCCGGGGCTGGCCTTGCTGCGTAAGCTGCGCGGCAACTTTTTCGTCGACAGCTACGTCAAGGCGCGCTTTCTCACTCACGATCCGCAGCGCGTAGCGTCCTACGACCAGGACCCTTTGATCACTAAAAGCATTTCGGTCAATGTGCTGCTGGGCCTCTACGAAGCCGGCGAACGCGTGGTCGCCGATGCTCAGGCGATCGGGGTACCGACCCAGTTGCTGATCTCCGGCGCCGACTTCGTGGTGCATCGCAAACCCCAGGAGCAGTTTTTCGAGCGCCTGGGCAGCGTGCACAAGGAAAAGCACATTCTGCCGGGGTTCTTCCACGACACCCTGGGGGAAAAAGATCGCGCCCCGGTCATCGCCCGCATGCGTCGCTTTATCCTGCAGAATTTCGCCAGCCCCTTGAACCGCCCGTCATTGCTGGATGCCGACCGCCTCGGCGCCACCTGTGCCGAGGCCGAGTCGCTGGCCACCGCGCTGCCACGCAACTCCCTGCGCGACCTGTATTGGCGCATGACGAGGGCCAGCCTCGGCCTGGGTAGCAAACTGTCGGCCGGGGTAAAGCTTGGCTTCGACACCGGTTTCGACTCGGGCAGTACCCTCGATTACGTGTACCGCAACCGCGCCACCGGGCTTTCGCCGATTGGCCGGTTGATCGATCGCAATTACCTCGACTCCATCGGCTGGCGAGGCATCCGCCAACGCAAGCTGCACGTCGAAGAGCTGTTGCGTCTGGCGATCACCGGGTTACGCGACCAGCAGCAGCCCGTGCGCATCGTCGACATCGCGGCAGGCCATGGGCGCTATATCCTTGAGGCCGTGCAAGGCATGAGCCCGTTGCCGGAGTCGATCCTGCTGCGTGACTACAGCGACATCAACGTGCGCGATGGCAGCGCGCTGATCGCTGAAAAAGGCCTTGGCGACATCGCCCGATTCGTCAAAGGCGATGCCTTCGACGGCCAGGACCTGGCTGCGCTGTCGCCAAAACCGAGCCTGGCGGTGGTCTCCGGGCTCTATGAACTGTTTGCCGACAATCAGATGGTCGGCCGCTCCCTGGCCGGGCTGGCCGATGCCATCGAACCTGGAGGTTATCTGGTCTACACCGGGCAACCCTGGCACCCGCAGCTGGAGCTGATCGCCCGCGCCCTGACCAGCCACCGCGCAGGCCAGGCCTGGGTGATGCGCCGCCGCAGCCAGGCCGAGATGGACCAGTTGGTGGAGGCGGCCGGCTTTCGCAAAGTGACCCAGCGCATCGACCAATGGGGGATTTTCAGCGTATCGCTCGCCCAGCGGGTGCAATGATGAGCCTGAGCGCCGCCGCCCCGCTGACCGCGCGCGAACCTGGCCTGCTGAAACCCGCCGTGCTCTGGCTGCTGCTTTTGGCGCCGTTGTTTTTCAGCACGTACGGCTTCGCCACCTGGGTCACCGCCCAGCGCGATGATGTCGGCAGCCTGGTGTTTGCCTGGGAACAGCATATGCCGTTCTGGCCGTGGACCATCGTGCCCTACTGGTCCATCGACCTGCTGTACGGCTTTTCCCTGTTGCTGCCGCGCAGCCGCCAGGCCCTCAAGCGTCATGCCCTGCGTCTGCTCACTGCCCAGCTGATTGCCGTCAGTTGCTTCCTGCTCTGGCCGTTGCGCTTCACTTTCGAGCGTCCCGAGCTGGACGGCGTGTTCGGCTGGCTGTTTGCCGTTCTTGCCGGTTTCGACAAGCCGTTCAACCAGGCCCCCTCATTGCACATCGCCCTGCTGGTGGTGCTGTGGGTGTGCTACGCGCAGCATTGCCGGGGCCTGTGGCGCTGGCTGGTGCATGGCTGGTTTGCCTTGATCGGCGTGTCGGTACTGACCACCTGGCAGCATCACTTCATCGATGTGCCCACCGGCGCCCTGGCCGGCTGGCTCTGTGTCTGGCTGTGGCCACTGGAGCGCCCCGGCATGCTGCAACGGCTACAGCTGACAGGCGATCGCAAACGCTGGCAGTTGGCAGTTGGCTACACACTTGGCGCCGCGCTGTTTGCCATTCCTGCCTTCGCCCTGGGCGGTGGCGGGTTGTGGTTGCTCTGGCCTGCGGTGGCACTGCTGCTGGTGGCGCTGAACTACGCGCTGTTCGATGCCGACGGTTTCCAGAAAGGCACCGACGGGCGCTTGAGCGCTGCCGCCTGCTGGTTGCTGGCGCCGTATCTGGCCGCCGCCTGGATCAACTCACGGCTGTGGACGCGGAAACACCCGCAGCCGGACCAGGTAATCGATGACGTCTGGCTAGGACGTATCCCTACCGCCACGCAATTACGCCACAGCCCGTTCAACGCCGCGCTCGACCTGTGCGCCGAGCTGCCCCTTGACCCTGGCACCGCGGCCTATCAGGCAGTGCCGGTGCTCGATCTGACAGCCCCCACGACAGCGCAATGCCTTGAGCTGGCCGAAGCGCTGGAACGCCTGCGCCAGCACGGCCCGGTGCTGGTCTGCTGCGCCCTGGGCTACTCCCGCAGTGCAACGGCAGTGGCCGCCTGGTTGCTGCACAGTGGCCGCGCCAGCAGCGTTGACGCCGCCCTCGAACTGCTTCGCCAGGCACGCCCGCGGGTGGTCCTGCACGCTGCGCACCGTCAGGCCCTGGCGCCGTTGAGCGAAAATCAGTCGAGGGTGTATGGCTACTGAAATGCAACTGTATTGTGTCGCCAGCCTGCTGCGTCGCGGACGCAGCCTGGACCAGTTATCCACCGGGCTGGCATTGCTGGGCGTATTGCTCGGGCTCGGCCCTTGGTGGCTGGCCACGTTCAACCCCTGGGCCCTGGCGGTCGGCTGCGGGTTGCTGATGCTGGGGGCAATGCAAAAATACTGGGCGCTGAGGGTGGCCTTCGATGCCGATCTGTTCCAACGGCTGGCCGATAACCCGTCAGCGCTGGACGACAATACCCAAGCGCTGGATCAGGCCCTGGCCTCACTTGGCCTGCAAGCTGCCGAACGCGGCGGCCGACCCTGGCCTGAGCGCAGTCGCGGCGCTTTGGCGCTGCTACGCCGTCAAGCGCTCGCGCTCGCAGCGCAACTACTCCTGGCCCTGGGCTGCCTGCTGGCCAGCCCCTGGTGGACCACAGCCGGATAAGGAATCCCTATGCTCGAACCTTTGGTCGCGCACCTCATCACCTCAGCCGCACGCTCAATCACCGGTGCCCGCAGCCTGTGGCTGGGCTGCGGGCCCGAGCCTGTACAGCGCATCTACTTTGCCAATCACAGCAGCCATGGCGACTTTGTGCTGTTATGGGCCTCGCTGCCACCGGCATTGCGCAAAACCACTCGGCCGGTAGCAGGGGCTGATTACTGGCAAACCTCTGCACTGCGCCGCTACGTGATCAATCAGGTGTTCAATGGCGTGCTGATCGACCGTGAGCGCCACGACCCACAAGCCAATCCCCTGCAACCCATGCTCGATGCCCTGGACGGTGGCGACTCACTGATCATCTTCCCCGAAGGCACGCGTAATCAGGAAGAAGGCCTGCTGCCGTTCAAAAGCGGACTCTTTCACCTGGCCACAGCCTACCCGCAGGTACAACTGGTGCCGGTGTGGATCGCCAATCTCAACCGGGTCATGCCCAAGGGCCGTGTACTGCCGTTGCCGTTGCTCTGCACCACCAGCTTCGGCGCACCACTGCAGCTCGAAGACGGTGAGAGCAAAACACAATTTCTACAACGTAGCCGTGCCGCGTTGCTGGACCTGGCCCCGGAGCCTTGCTGAACATGGATAACCAGACCCTGACGTTATTTGCCGGCATCGGCGCGCTGCTGCTGTCGGCCTCGCTGATCGGCTTGATCCTCAAATGGCGAACCGCTGGCAGCGCCAATGCCGTGATCGACAACCTCAATGCGCGGATCAATGCCTGGTGGGTGATGGTGCTGGTCATCGGCATCGCCTTCTGGCTGGGCAACGGTGCAGTGATCCTGCTGTTCTACGCCGTATCGTTCTATGCCTTGCGTGAATTCCTCACCCTGACCCCGACCCGGCGCAGCGACTATCCGGCCCTGGTGGCAGCGTTCTATCTGGCGCTGCCGCTGCAATACCTGCTGATTTACGCCGACTGGTATGGGTTGTTCTCGATTTTCATCCCGGTCTACGTGTTCTTGCTGCTGCCGATCCTCGCGTCCCTGGGTGGTGACAGCGCGCACTTTCTCGAGCGCGCCTCCAAAGTCCAGTGGGGCCTGATGATCGCGGTGTACTGCATATCGTTCGTGCCGGCCCTGCTAACCCTGGACATCGCCGGCTACGAGGGCCGCAATCTGCTGCTGATCGCTTACCTGGTGATCGTCGTGCAACTGTCCGATGTGCTGCAGTACGTCTGCGGTAAGTTGTTCGGCAAACACAAGATCGCCCCCAACCTGTCACCGTCGAAAACCGTCGAAGGCTTTGTCGGCGGCCTGTTACTGGCGTCGCTGATCGGCGCCGCGCTGTGGTGGATCACCCCGTTCAACCTCTGGCAGTCGTTCCTGATCGCGCTGCTGATCAACCTGCTGGGCTTTGCCGGTGGCATTGTCATGTCAGCGATCAAACGCGACCGTGGGGTCAAGGACTGGGGGCACATGATCGAAGGCCACGGCGGCATGCTCGACCGCCTGGACTCGGTGTGCTTTGCCGCGCCGATCTTCTTTCATCTGGTGCGTTACTGGTGGACCTGAGCCCGTCCCTACCCCAGTCGGTAGGAGCGGGCTTGCCCCGCGATACGTTTTCGAATTGCACAAAATTACCTGCCGCCATTAGTAGCCTGAGGCCCGGATAGATTAAAGTAACAGCCCCCGCCCGGGCGCTTTCACGCCGCACGCCCAGGCTTTTGTCCAGGAACCTTCAACGATGGAACACCGTGAGGCGCTGATCGCGCTGCGCACCTTTCTTTCAACCCAGATCCTTGGTCAGGAAAAACTCGTCGAGCGCTTGCTCATCGTGCTCCTGGCCGATGGCCACATGCTGGTCGAAGGCGCCCCTGGCCTGGCCAAGACCAAGGCCATCAAGGAACTGGCCGAAGGCGTCGAAGCCGAGTTCCATCGTATCCAGTTCACCCCCGACCTGCTCCCGGCCGACATCACCGGTACCGAAATCTACCGTCCGGAAACCGGCAGCTTTGTGTTCCAGCAAGGGCCGATCTTCCACAACCTGGTACTGGCCGACGAAATCAACCGCGCCCCGGCCAAGGTCCAGTCGGCATTGCTCGAGGCCATGGCCGAGCGCCAGGTCAGCGTCGGGCGCAGCACCTACGAGCTGTCGCCATTGTTCCTGGTCATGGCCACGCAAAACCCGATCGAGCAGGAAGGCACCTACCCGCTGCCCGAAGCCCAGCTCGACCGTTTCCTCATGCATGTGAAAATCGGTTTCCCGGACGCTTCAGTGGAACGCCGGATCCTCCTGCAGGCCCGCGGCGAAGCCCTCAATGGCGAGGCCAAGCCCGAGCGCCGGGTCAGCCAGCAGGCGATCTTCGCCGCGCGCAAGGAAATCCTCGGTCTGTACATGGCCGATGCGGTGGAGGAGTACCTGGTGCAACTGGTCATCGCCACCCGCACGCCGGGCAAATTTGATCCGGAGCTGGCCGACTGGATCGCCTATGGCGCCAGCCCGCGCGGCTCGATCGCCCTCGACCGTTGCGCACGCGCCCATGCCTGGCTGGCCGGGCGCGACTTCGTCAGCCCCGAGGACATCCAGGCGGTACTGTTCGACGTGCTGCGCCACCGCATCATTCTTTCCTTCGAGGCCGAGGCCGCCGGGATCGATCAGGACCGGGTAATCCAGCGCGTCCTCGACGTCGTCGCCGTCGCCTGACGCCATGCCCGATCGCCTGCTGGCCGCGCCCGGAATCCGTATCAGCCTCGCCGAGCTGATCGAGATGCGTCATCGTGTGCGCGAAGTGCAATTGTTCTCCCGGCCCGGCCAGCGCAGCCCGCTGGTGGGGCTGCACCACTCGAAGCTGCGTGGCCGCGGGGTCGACTTCGACCAGGTGCGGGTGTACCAGGCCGGTGACGATGTGCGCAACATCGACTGGCGCGTGACCGCACGCACCCAGGAACCGCATACCAAACTCTTCCATGAGGAGCGCGAGCGGCCGATCTACATTCTCGTCGAACAAAGCCAGCGCCTGTTCTTCGGCTCGGGACTGATGTTCAAATCGGTGCTCGCCGCCCAGGCCGCGGCGCTGATCGGCTGGGCCGCCCTGGGCCACAACGACCGCATCGGCGGCCTGGTGTTCGGCGACAACGAGCACTACGAAATCAAACCGCGGCGCAGCAAGCAGAGCCTGCTGCAATTGCTCAACCGCCTGGCCCGGGTCAACCAGTCGCTGCATACCGAAGCCAAGCCCCAGGCCGACAGCCTCGGACTTGCCCTGCGCCGCGCCCGTGAAGTGCTGCGCCCGGGCAGCCTGGCGATCATCATCTGCGACGAGCGTGCCTTGAGCCCGGCGGTGGAACAGCAACTGAGCCTGCTGTCGCGCCACTGCGACCTGCTCCTGCTGCCGCTGTCCGACCCGCTCGACCACGCCCTGCCCGCCGCCGGCCTGCTGCGCTTTGCCCAGCACGGCGCGCAACTGGAGCTCGACACCCTCGACCCAACCCTGCGCCGCAGCTACCGTCAACAGAGCGAAGCGCGTATCGAGCGCTGGGAACTGCTGGCACAGAAGCTGCGGGTGGTGCTGATGCCCCTGAGCACGCAAAGCGAAATGATCGAACAACTGCGCGAGTACCTCAATGCGCAACGACCGGGGAAAGCCCAGTGAACCCGCTGGAGCAACTTCAGCCACTGATCAGCCCGGCGCCGATCAGCTGGTGGCCACTGGCACCGGGCTGGTGGCTGTTGCTTGCCCTGCTACCGCTGCTGGGTTGGGGCGTGTGGCGCCTGCGCCACTGGCGCCCGGGCAAAAAGCCCATCGTGCGCGCCGAACTACCCCTCGACCCGATCCGGATCGAAGCGCTGGCGGAACTCGCGCGCCTGCCCAAACCCTATGACGGAGAACCGGCCGGCGCCTGGTTGCAGCAGATCAACGCACTGCTCAAACGCCTGTGCCGCAACCACTACCCCGGCAGCCACAGCCATACCCTCAATGGCCGGCAGTGGCTGGCCTTTCTCGACAACCGCTGCCCGGCCGCCGGCCTGACCCGCTGGATGGTCTTGGTCGAAGGCGCCTACAAACCCGAATGCAAGCTCGACGACAAGGCCATCGCCGGGCTCAATCAAGCGGTCGAAACCTGGATCCGTAAACATGTTTGAACTGGCCTGGCCGTGGGTGTTCCTGCTGTTGCCGCTGCCCTGGCTGGCGCGCTTGCTGCTGCCTGGCGCCGACAGTGGCGAACCAGTACTCAAAGTCAGCTTTCTCAATGAACTCGAAGGCCTGGCCGGGCGTCGTGCGCGTCTGAACCTGCCAACCTGGCGCCAGCAGGCCCCCTTTGTCGTGGTCTGGCTGTTACTGCTGCTGGCCGCCGCCCGCCCGCAGTGGCTGGGCGAGCCGGTGCCGGTGTCCGCCAGCGGCCGCGACCTGCTGGTGGCGGTGGATGTCTCCGGCTCCATGGACTTTCCCGACATGCACTGGCAGGACGAAGAGGTCAGCCGTCTGACCTTGGTCAAGACTCTGCTCGGCGACTTCCTTGAAGCCCGCCAGGGTGACCGTGTCGGCCTGATCCTGTTCGGCAGCCAGGCCTACCTGCAAGCACCGCTGACCTTCGACCGGCGTACCGTACGCACCTTCCTCGACGAAGCGCAGATCGGCATTGCCGGCAAGAACACCGCCATCGGCGATGCCATTGGCCTGGCACTCAAGCGCCTGCGCCAGCGCCCGGCGCAGAGCCGGGTACTGGTGTTGGTCACTGACGGCGCCAACAATGGCGGACAGATCCACCCATTGACCGCCGCCCGCCTGGCCGCCCAGGAAAACGTACGGATCTACACCATCGGCATCGGCGCCGACCCGGAAGAAACCGGCACTGCCGGCTTGCTTGGGCTCAATCCGAGCCTGGATCTGGACGAAGCCTCCCTCAAGGAAATTGCCGGGCTGACCGGCGGCACCTATTTCCGCGCCCGTGACGGCGAAGAGCTACGGGATATCGATGATGCCCTGGACCGTCTGGAACCGGTGGCCCAGCAACCGACCCAGGCGCGTACGGCCGAAGCCTTGTACAGCTGGCCGCTGGCGCTGGCCTTGCTGCTCAGCGTACTGCTGGTGATCCAGGAACAATGGCCGGACAACCGCCTGCAACGTCTGCTGCGCCGACCTAGCTTTCTTGTTCCACATGCGCAGTGGCGCGAGCGGCTCAAGCGCCTGCGCCTGAGGAGACGCCGATGATGGCTCTATGGCCTCAATGGCTGCGCCCGGCCTGGCTGATCGTTTTACCCCTGCTCGCCTGGTTGCTGTGGAAGCTCTGGCACCGGCAAAAACGCGCCGGACGCTGGCAAATGATCCTGCCGCCCAGCTTCCATGCCGTACTGCTGGGCGGTGGCAATGGCCGCGACAGCAAACTGCCGTGGATTGCTCTGGGTCTGGCCTGGCTGCTCAGCGTACTGGCGCTGGTCGGTCCCAGTTGGCAACGTCTGGAAGAAACCCGCCAGCGCCCTGCCGACCCGCTGGTAATCCTGCTCGAGCTGACCCCGCAGATGCTCGCCGAGGATGTCGCACCGACCCGCCTGGAGCAGGCGCGGCGCAAGATTCTCGACCTGCTCGAACACCGCCGCGACAGCCAGACCGCCATCATCGTCTATGCCGGTAGCGCCCATACCCTGGTGCCGCTGTCGGACGACCTGGCCACCAGCCGCAACCTGCTTGAAGCCCTCGACCCGTCGATCATGCCGCAGACCGGCCAGCGCGCCGACCTCGCCGTGCGCAAGGGCCTGGCCTTGCTCGCCCAGGCCGGCCTGGGCCAGGGTCGCTTGCTGCTGGTGGGCTCGTCCTTGAGCCCGCAGGAACGCGAAGCCATCAAGCAAGCCCTGGGGCGCCAGGGCCCGAGCCTGCTGATGCTGGGGATCGGTTCGGCACAAGGCGCTCCGGTCAGGCAAGCTAATGGTGAATTCCTCAAGGACGATCAGGGCGGTATCCTTCTGCCACGTCTGGACAGCGCCAGCCTTAGAGCATTTATCAGCAGCACCGGCGGGCGTTATCGCAACGCCCGTATCGACGACCTCGATCTGCGCGGTCTGCGTCTGTTCGAGAACCCGCAAAGCCTGCGCGACAACGGTCAGACCCTGCAGTTGGACAGTTGGGCCGACCAGGGCTACTGGCTGCTGTTGCCTCTGCTGCTATTGGCAGCCTGCGCCGGCCGCCGTGGCTGGCTGTTCTGCCTGCCGCTGCTGCTGGTGTTGCCGCAACCGAGCTACGCCTTCGAGTTCAATGACCTGTGGCTGCGTCCCGACCAGCAAGGCCAGCGATTACTCGAGCAACAGCGTCCGAATGAAGCCGCCGAGCACTTCCAGGATCGCCAATGGAAAGGCCTGGCGCTCTATGAAGCCGGCGACTACGAGGCTGCCGCGCGCCTGTTCGCCCAGGGCAACAGCGCTGCAGACCACTACAATCGCGGCAACGCCTTGGCACGTAGCGGGGAACTTGAAGCGGCGCTGGATGCCTATGAACAGGCGCTGGAGCGCCAGCCGGAATTGCAGCCTGCCTTGAACAACAAGGCGCTGGTCGAACAACTGCTGCAACAACGTCAGGCCGAACAGCCCGAGCAACCGCCCGAGCAAAATCAGCAGAGCGACGCCAACGCCCAGACTGACAGCAACAGCAGTGCCCAGAACAGTCAGGATCCGGCCAGCGAAAAGCCTGCACAACAGCCCAGCGACGCCCACAAGGACGACAGCAACAGCAGTGAGCAGGCACAAACCCTGGCCAACAACGGCGATGATGAAGAAACCACCCGGCCACCCCAGCGTCCGCTAGACAGCACCCTGGATGCCGAACAGCGCCAGGCGCTGGAACAATGGCTGCGGCAGATCCCGGACAACCCGGCCGAACTGCTTCGGCGTAAATTCTGGTACGAACAGCAACAACATCAGGAACCCCATCGATGAGTCGCGTCTGCGTCTTTGTACTCGGCCTCTTACTCTGCCTGCAGGTGCAGGCCGCGTCGCTGCTCGCCAGCGTCGATCGCGCACGCCTCAACGCAGGCGAAACCCTTGAGCTGACCTTGCAGACCCGCGACGTAACTCAGTTCGGCAAACCGGACCTGAGCCCGCTGGACGCCAATTTCGAAGTCCGTGACACCCGCCAGGTCAACAGCCTGAACAGCCTCGACGACCAGAACGCTGCCGGCACCCGCTGGATCATCACCCTGCTGCCGCGCCAGAGCGGCAGTGTGGAAATTCCGGCCCTGCAACTGGGCGAGCTGCGTAGCGAGCCGATCAGCCTGCAAATCCTCACGCAGCAAGCCAGCAGCGAGAATCACGGTCCGGTGTTCATCGATGCCAGCCTCGATCAACCCGAAGTCTACGTGCAGGCCCAGGCGGTACTGACCCTGAGCATCTATCACTCGGTGCCGCTGTACGATGACAGCAGCCTGAGCCCGCTGCAGATCGACAATGCCAAGGTCGAGCCGCTGGGTGAATCGCGTACCTTCGAGAAAGATATCGACGGTGTGCGCCACGGGGTGATCGAAATGCGCTATGCGATCTACCCGCAGCAAAGCGGCGACCTCAACATCCCGGCGCTGGCGTTCAGCGCCACGGCTGCACAGAATGATGCCGAGCAAGAACTCAATGCCCCCAGGGCCGGCAAACAGGTACGTGTCGACTCCACGCCGCTGGTGCTGACGGTCAACCCGATCCCCGCCGACTATCCGGCCGATGCCCCCTGGCTGCCGACCAGCAACCTGAGCCTGGAGGAACACTGGAGCCCCGACCCGGCGCAACAGCCGACCCAGATCGGCGACTCCCTGACCCGGACCGTGACGGTGCAGGCCGAAGGCCTCTCCAGTGCCCAGCTGCCACCGTTGCCGGCCACCGAAGTCACCGGCCTGCGCCGCTATCCGGACCAGCCGCAACTGCGCAACCAGGTCAATGACCGGGGCTTGCTCGGCATTCGCGAGGAACGCGAAGCCTTGGTTCCGACCCACAGCGGCAACCTGGAACTGCCCGCTCAGGAGGTGTTCTGGTGGAACACCCGTGAAGACCACCTGGAGCACAGCAGCCTGCCGGCGCGCAGCCTGCAGATCGAGGACAACCCGGCCCTGAGCGCCGACAAACCGGCCAATATCGACCCGGTCAGTGTCACCACCCGGCCGCTCTGGCCCTGGCAACTGAGTACCGCGTTGCTGGCCCTGACCACCCTGCTCGGCTTCGCCCTGTGGTGGCGTGCCCGTTCGCAACCGGCGGTGCTGCGTGCCGCCCAGAGCGGACCGAGCCCACGCACCCTGCTCGACGATCTCAAGCGCGCGTGCCAGGCCAACGACCCGCAGGCCACCCGCCAGGCGCTGGACGCCTGGGCCCGGCAACAGCCGGAAACCCTGGCGGAAATGGCCGCGCGCTTCGTGCCGCTGTCCGACGCCCTGGATGGTCTCAACGGTGCCCTCTACAGCGAAAGCGGGCAGTATTGGCAAGGTGAGGAACTGTGGCGTGCCATCGGCACCATTCCCGCGGCTGAACAGCTCCAGCCAACGGCCAGCGAAAACGGCAGCCTGCCGCCCTTGTACCCCAAATAACCCCAAGGCGTGACGCTCAACGCGTTGCGCCGGTAATCTGCGGAACCCTTCATGCGTCTGTTTCACACCTCCGACTGGCACCTGGGACAAACCCTGCATGGCCAGGAACGCGACTTCGAACACGCCTGTTTCCTTGACTGGCTGCTCGGCCAGCTCAAGCTGCGCCAACCTGATGCGCTGCTGATTGCCGGCGACATCTTCGACACGGTCAACCCACCGGTCAAAGCCCAGGAGCGGCTCTACGACTTTATCGTCCAGGCCCACGAGCAACAGCCAAAACTGAACATCGTGATGATTGCCGGCAACCACGACTCGGGCTCGCGCATCGAACTGCCAGCGCCGTTGATGCGGCGCCTGCGCACCCATGCCCTGGGCCGGGTGCAATGGCTCGATGACGGCGTCCTCGACAGCGATCGCCTGCTGATTCCCCTGACCAACGCCCGCGGCAAAGTCGCGGCCTGGTGCCTGGCCCTGCCCTTCCTGCGGCCGGCCGAAGTGACCGGCGCGCACCTGGGCGATGACTACCTGCGCGGTATCGGCCAGGTGCACGAGCGCCTGATCGAAGCCGCGCTGGAACGACGCAAGCCTGGCCAGGCGCTGATCGCCGTCAGCCATGCGCACATGGCCGGCGGCTCGGTCTCGGAAGACTCCGAGCGCAGCCTGATCATCGGCAACGCCGAAGCCCTGCCCGCCAGCCTGTTCAGCAAGGACATCAGCTACGTCGCCCTGGGCCACCTGCACAAACCGCAGCGGGTCAACCGCGAGGAACGCATCCGCTACAGCGGCTCGCCGATTCCACTGTCGTTCTCGGAAATTGGTTATCAGCACCAGATTCTCGAAATCGAACTCGATGGCAGCCAACTGGCCAGTGTCGAAACGCGTCTGATCCCCCGCGCCGTGCACCTGCAGCGCCTCGGTCCGGCGCCGCTGGCGGAGATTCTTGAGCAACTGGCCGAGCTGCCAGTAGTCGACCTGCTCGATGACCCGCAGCGCCAACCCTGGCTGGAAGTACGCGTGCGCCTCGACGAGCCGCAACCGGACCTGCGCCAGCAACTGGAAAGCGCCCTGCACGGCAAGGCCGTGCGCCTGGTACGCATTGGCGCCGAATATGCGGGTAACCGCGAAGGTGAAGCGCTGGATGACGCCGCCCTGGTGGAGCTGGGCCAGATGACGCCACAGGAACTGTTCAGCCGCGCCTGGGCCCAGGCCTATGGCAACGCCGTGGACGAACAGACCCTGGCCGACTTCGCCCTGTTGCTGCAGGACGTTCAACAGCAAGAGGAGCAGCCATGAAGATTCTCGCCATCCGCCTGAAAAACCTGGCATCCCTGGCTGGCCCGTTTGAAATCGACTTCACTGCCGAGCCCTTGGCCAGCGCTGGCCTGTTCGCCATCACCGGCCCTACCGGCGCCGGCAAAAGCACGCTGCTCGATGCCCTGTGCCTGGCCCTGTTCGGCGCGGTGCCGCGACTGAGCAACATCGGCCGCGAAACCAAGCTGCCGGAAGTCGACAGCGACATCCTCACCAGCGACCCGCGCACCTTGCTACGCCGCGGCACCGGCAGCGGTTTTGCCGAAGTCGACTTCGTCGGTGTCGATGGCCGTCGTTATCGCGCACGCTGGGAAGCCAACCGCGCCCGCGACAAAGCCAACGGCAAGCTGCAAGGCAGCCGCCAGAGCCTGCACGACCTGGACAGCGACCAACTGCTGAGCAACCAGAGCAAAGGTGAATACAAGCAACTGATCGAAGCCCGCCTGGGGCTGAACTTCGAGCAGTTCACCCGCGCCGTGATGCTGGCCCAGAGCGAGTTCAGCGCCTTCCTCAAGGCCGACGACAAAGACCGCAGCGAGCTGCTGGAAAAACTCACCAATACGGCGATCTACAGCCAGTTGGGGCGTCGCGCCTACAGCAAGAGCAAAGAAGCCGAAGAAGTCCACAAGGCCCTTGAAGACCAGGCTGCCGGCGTCATGCCGATGACGCCTGAAGCCCGCACCGACCTCGACCAACGTTATGCTCAGGCGCTGGAGCGCCTCAAGGGCGAGCAGGCGCAACTGCGTCAGCTCGAACTGCAACGCACCTGGCTGACCGAGCTGCAGCAGCTGCAAAATCAGGTACACAGCAGCAACGAGCAACTGCTCAGCGCCCAGCAGCACAGCGACAGCCTGCAAGGCGAACGCCTGAACCTGGTACGCCTTGAGCAACTGGCCCCGCAACGTCATCAATTTGCCCGTCAGCAGGCACTGAGCAGCCAGCTTTCACCCTTGGCCGCCAGCATCAGCGCCTTGCGCCAACAACACGACGAACTGCACACGCGCCAGCAACAGCTGCACGACCTACAGCACAACGCCCAGCAGGCATTGAACCAGGCCCTGGCCGAACAAAGCGACAGCGCGCCTTTGCTGCGCCAGGCCTTTGCCGAGCAGAACAGCGTCGCCCGCCTGTCACAAGAGCTGGGCAACTGCCTGGCGCTTAAACAGCAGGCCGAGCAAGCCTGCAGCGAAGGCCAGCAGCAGTTGCTCAATCTGGCTGAGCAGCAGCGCCTGAGTGCAGAACGCCTCGATCAGATCAGCCAACAGCTGGCCCAGAGTGCATCCCTGACCGGCCTGAGCGAAGCCTGGAATGCCTACCGCGATCGCCTGCAACAGCTGATGCAACTGGGTAACCGCCTCAATCAGGGGCGCGCCGAACTGCCCGGCCTGCAAACCCGTGCCGAGCAGGCAAGCGCCGCCCTCGAGCAACAGCGCGCCGCCATCGCCCTGCTCTACCATGAAGCCCAGGCTGAACCCGAAGCCCTGGCCGAGCAGATCGGCCTACTTGGCGAGCTGCTGCAGAAAAATCGCCAGCAGCAGCGCCAAGTGGAAGAGCTCAACCGGCTGTGGAGCCAGCAGCAAGAACTGGAGCAACGCCTGAGTGCCCTGCGCGAACGCCAGAAAATCGCCCTCAAGCAGCGAGAACAGCTGATCAGCGAAGGCCTCAACGGCAAGAACCAGCTGACCGCCGCCGAACAAGCGCTCAATGTCACCCGCCAGTTGCTCGAACGCCAGCGCCTGGCCCGTAGCCAGAGTGTCGAAGAGCTGCGCGCACAACTTCAGGATGACCAGCCCTGCCCGGTGTGTGGCAGCCAGGAACATCCCTACCATCAGCCCGAAGCCCTGCTGCAGAGCCTCGGGCGGCATGACCAGGATGAAGAACACAACGCCCAGCAGGCAGTCGATGAGCTGAAAAAGAAGCTCGACGAACTGCGCACGCAACTGGGCGGCGTCAACGGTCAGATCAAGGAATACCTGCACCAGCAGGAGCAACTGTCCGAGCAACTGCAAGGCCTGGCGCCGAGCCTGCAGGCACACCTGCTCTACCCGGCGCTGTCCGACCAGGAAGTCAGCCAGCGCACGGCCTGGCTGGAGCTGCAGGCCCGCCGCCTGAACGATGACATCAACCGCGACGAACAGCGCCAGAACGCCCTGCTGACCCTGCAAAAAGACGCCGCCCGCCTGCAGCAGCAACTGCAAGCCGCAAGCGAAGCCAGCCAGCAGGCCAGCCAGCATCTGCAGCAACAACAGCAAGCCCTAGGCGCCGATCAAGAGCGTCTGGAGCAGGAGCTGGCGAGCTTCGCCACGTTGCTGCCCGCCGACACCCTCGATGAACTGCGCCGTGAGCCGGCTGCAACCTTCCTGCGTCTGGACCAGCAACTGGCACAGCGCCTGGACCTGCTGCAACGGCAAAAAGATGAGCAGCTCGAGCACAGCGAACGCCAGCAGACCCTGGACAAGGCTCAGCTCCAGCAACAGACGCGGGCACAAAAGCAGCAGGAGCTGCAGGTGCAGTTCGCCGAGCTTGAACGCCAACAGCAACAGAGCCAGGCCAGCCTCACCAGCCTGCTCGCCGGGCAACCTGGCGCCGAGCAATGGCAGCACCACCTGGAGCAGGCGGTAGAGCAGGCTCGCCAGCAACAGGCGCAAGCAGCCCAGCAATTGCAGGACACCCAGGCACGCCTGATTGAACTGGCAGCCGAACTCAAGGCCAAGGGCGAGCGTTTGAGCGCCCTGGAACAGGAACACGCCGAGGTACGCGGCCAGATCGAGCAATGGCGCCAGGGGCATCCTGAACTGGATGACAGCGGCCTGGAACAATTGCTGGCCCTGGACGACAGCGCCGTCAGTCAGTTACGTCAGCGCCTGCAGGACAGCGAGAAAGCCCTGGAGCAAGCGCATATTCTGCTCAAGGAACGCCAACAGCGCCTGGAGCAACATCAGGCCCTGGCCAGCCTGGAGGTGCCCGCCGAGGCGCTGGAGCAAGCACTGCAAACCTTGCAGGAACAACTGTCGGCCAGCGAACAGGCCTGCGCCGAACTGCGTGCCGAACAGGCTGACGACCAGCGCCGTCAACAGGCCAACCAGGCCCTGGCCGAGCAAATTGCCCAGGCCTACGGTGAATGGCAACGCTGGGCGCGGCTCAATGCCCTGATCGGCTCGGCCACCGGTGACACCTTCCGCAAGATCGCCCAGGGCTACAACCTCGACTTGCTGGTGCATCACGCCAATGCCCAGCTGCGCCAGCTGGCCCGGCGCTATCGCCTCAAGCGCGGTGGCAGCCTGCTGGGTCTGCTGGTGCTGGATACAGAGATGGGCGACGAGCTGCGCTCGGTGCACTCATTGTCCGGTGGCGAGACCTTCCTGGTGTCGCTGGCCCTGGCGTTGGGCCTGGCGTCGATGGCTTCGAGCACCTTGCGCATCGAATCGCTGTTTATCGACGAAGGCTTCGGCAGCCTCGATCCGGAGTCGCTGCAACTGGCCATGGACGCCCTTGATGGCCTGCAGGCCCAGGGCCGCAAGGTCGCGGTGATTTCCCATGTGCAGGAAATGCACGAGCGCATCCCGGTGCAGATCCAGGTGCGCCGTCAGGGCAATGGTTTGAGTACGGTGGAGGTCAGCGGATGATTCTCTATTCGTTCCGCCGCTGCCCCTGGGCCATGCGCGCACGACTGGCCCTGCACTATAGCGAATGTCCGGTGGAGATCCGCGAAGTCAGCCTCAAGGCCAAGCCGGCCGAGCTGCTCGCGCTTTCGCCCAAAGGCACGGTACCGGTACTGAGCGCGGATGAGCAGGTGCTGGATGAAAGCCTGGATATCATGCGCTGGGCCCTGGCCCGGCATGATCCGCAGGACTGGCTGCTGCGTGCCGACCCCGAGGCGGCGCAAGCGACCGATGCGCTGATCGCGCGCAATGACCGGGATTTCAAGGTCCAGGTCAACCTGTACAAATACGCCGAGCGCTACCCGGAGCACTCACGTGAGTACTACCGGGCGCAAGCTGAAGTCTGGTTGGCCGAACTGGATGGAAGGCTGGCGCAACGGGCGTATCTGTTCGCCGACCACCCGAGCCTGGCCGATGCTGCCTTGCTGCCGTTGATGCGCCAGTTTGCCGGGGTCGAACCGGACTGGTTCGCCAGCGCGCCCTACCCGCACCTGCGCGGGTGGTTGCAGGGTTGGCTGGAGTCGGCGTTGTTCAAGGCGATCATGGCGCGCTGACGCCCGTATCGCGGGGCAAGCCCGCTCCCACAGCCCCGCGATCACAATGCCAGGATTGGCGAAGAATAGAGGAACAGCAACACCGCCAGGATTCGCCATTTCATGTCTTTATCCCCTGAGGACAAACGTCAATAAATTAGCGTCAAATTCAATCACATGGCGATGTGCTATTACCAGAATATTTACACGCTTCAGTGCTGCGACTTGTGGTCCAGCGCGGCATAGAAGTTGGCGCTTTGTTGCAGGTATTTCTGGGTGTAGCTGAGGGTGGAGGATTTACGCTCGCTGATTTCAACCTGAGCATGAGCAGGCAGGGCAACCGAAGCAGAAATGGCAGAAGCGGCGATGACCGGGAAAAGATTGAAGTTCATGGCGCTGACCTCGAAGTCTGTGGTTTGAAGTGGCCGTTGCAGGCCGTGGTCCAAACTTACGCCGCTGGCGCGGCGCACAGAAATTCATTGCAGCAGTAGCCATTATCAAGGCGGTTGATAGTCAGTCGATAAACTTGAGGTCCGACGGCGCATCCTGAGACAGCTTCTGCAGCGTTTCACCAAGCATGCCGCTGCGTGGATCGCGGCGGATCACCACGATCTCGTTGCTTTTCTGGTTGGCCACCAGCAGGAACTTGCCAGACGGATCGATGGTGAATTCCCGCGGGTGATCACCCTCGACACTGCGGCGCTGCACCTGCATCAACTTGCCGCTGTCTTCATCCACGGCAAACACCAGCAACTCGTTGGCCGTGCCACGGTTGCTGACATACAGAAAACGCCCGTCAGCCGACAGGTGCAAGGCGCCTGCGGCCTTGGCCGAGGCATCGTTCTGCTCGGTCAGCGGCAGGCGCTGAAGCTCCTCCAGCTTGCCGTCCTGATGGGCGAAGACCACCACTTGCGCGCTCATCTCCAGGGTCAGGTAGGCCTGCTTGCCATCGCTGCTGAACAGCAGATGGCGCGGCCCGCTGCCCGGCGGCAGATCGATCGCTGGCGGGTCGGCCGGGCTCAGCGGTTTCTTCGGGCTGGCACCGTCATAGCGGTAGATGAACACCTTGTCGGCGCCCAGGTCGCTGGCAAACACGAAATGCCCATCAGGCGAGGACACCACCGAATGCACATGCGGGCCGGCCTGGCGCTGCGGGTTGGCGCCGCTGGCCTTGTGCTGGTCCTGCTGCACCGAGCCAGACAGCTTGCCGTCCTTGGCCACCGGCAACACGCTGAGGCTGCCGCCAGGGGTCGGCTGCACACCGTAGTTGGCCACGAACAGGTAGCGCTGGTCATGGCTGAGGCTGGCATGGGTCGGCTCGTCGCCGGCACTACTGACCTGGTTGAGGGCTTTGAGGCTGCCGTCTTTGGCACTGACGGAAAAACTGCTGGCCTGACCTTTGCCTGCCCCGTTCTCGTTGACCGCGAACAGCAGGCGATTGTCGATCGACAGGGTCAGCCAGGAAGGGTTTTCACTCTTGAGCACCTGCAATGGCTTGGCATCGATCTGACCGCTGTCACTGTTGAACGCGTAACGGTAGAGCCCTTCACTGGCACCATCGGTGTAACTGCCCACCAGCAACTGCGCACCGTGGGCGGTGGCGAACACACTCATGGCACTAGCGATCAGCAGGGTCTTCAGCTGGCGTTTCATCGTCATCCTCGTCCGGGGCGCGAAAGGCACTCATACAGACTAGTCGATGCTCGGTGCTGTCGGCAGCGATCAGCCAATCGCCGCCGTCTGCGCGGGCGGCAGCGATCTGCTCGGGGGTGAAGGACCACTTCTTCAGGGCCCGGCCATCCATGCATTCGATGTGCAGACCGGTATCGTCGAAGGTGAAGTCGAAGGCGTGCAGGCCGTCAATCAGGAGCATGTCGCAGGACTGCAGGACTTGGGAAAGGGTTGTCATCAGGAGAGTATCGTCAGAAAAAAACTTATGATACCTGAAAGCATCGCGGGGCAAGCCCGCTCCCACAGGTATCACCAGACCTGTGGGAGCGGGCTTGCCCCGCGATGGGGTTTCATCAATGCGCGAAAATCGATCCCCCCGCCTTGCCCGCCATTTTCTCCGGCTTGATCAGGAACCGCGCCAGTGCTGGCAGCAGCCACAGTGCACCGAACATGTTCCACAGCAGCATGAAGGTCAGCATCAGGCCCATGTCCGCCTGGAACTTGATCGCCGAGAAGATCCAGGTGCACACACCGATGGCCAGGCAAAGACCGGTGAACAGCACCGCTTTACCGGTGGACTTGAGGGTCTGGTAGTAAGCCTCCTGCAACGGCAGCCCGGCACGCAGGAAACTTTCCAGGCGGCTGTAGATGTAGATGCCGTAGTCGACACCGATACCGACACCCAGCGCCACCACCGGCAAGGTCGCGACCTTGACGCCGATGCCCATGAACGCCATCAACGCGTTGCCGAGCACCGAGGTCAGCACCAGCGGCAGGACAATGCACAGGGTCGCGGCAAAGGAGCGGAAGGTGATCATGCACATCACCGCCACACAGATGTACACCAGGATCAGGATGGTCAGCTCGGCCGACTTGATCACTTCGTTGGTGGCCGCTTCGATACCGGCGTTACCCGCCGCCAGGAGGAACTCCAGGCCTTCCTTGTTGTGGGTATCGGCAAACTCCTGCACCGCCTTGACCGCACGATCGAGGGTCTCGGCCTTGTGGTCGTTGAGGAACACCAGCACCGGCGCCAGCGAGCAGTCAGCGTTGTACAGGCCGTCGGCGCGGGAGATCGAGCTGTTGAGCACATCCGGGTTACGCGACAGGCTTTCCCATTTCAGGTTGCCTTCGTTCATGCCCTTGATCATTTGCTTGGACACAGTGACCAGGGAAATCGCCGACTGCACGCCCGGGGTGTTCTCCATCTTCCACATCAGCTCATCGATCGGCGCCATGGTCGAGTAGATCGAGCAACCCTCGGTCGGGGTCTTGACCATCACCACCAGCACGTCGGAGCTGGTCGAGTAGTTATTGATGATGAAGCTGTTGTCCTTGTTGTAGCGCGAATCCGGACGCAGTTCCGGCGCGCCCTGGTCGAGGTCGCCGATCTTCAGGTTCTGGCTGTACCAGAGGCCGCCGCCGAAGGCCAGCAAGGCCAGGACGATGGACACCGGCGCAACCTTGGCGCTGGCGAAGTTCGACAGCAAGCGCCAGAACGGATGCTCGCGGGTCGCGTCTTTCTTGCTGCGCTCGATGGCCTTCTTGCTGATGCCGACATAGGAAATCGCTACCGGCAACAGGATCAGGTTGGTGAACACGATCACCGCCACGCCGATCGAGGCACCGATGGCCAGCTCGCGGATCACACCGATGTCGATGATCAGCAAGGTGATGAAGCCCACGGCGTCGGCCAGAATCGCAATCATCCCCGGCAGGAACAACTGGCGGAAGGTACGCCGGGCAGCGGTCAGGGCGTTCTCGGCCTCGCTCGATTGCAGGGCGATACCGTTGATCTTCTGCACGCCGTGGGAGATACCGATGGCGAAGATCAGGAACGGCACCAGCATCGAATACGGATCGAGCCCGAAGCCTACCGCGTGCATCAGTCCCAGTTGCCAGACCACTGCCACCAGGGTGGTGATCAGCACGGCGATGGTGCTGCGGATACACCAGGTGAACCAGTACAGCAGGATCCAGGTGATCACCAGGGCGATGCCGAAGAACATCGCCACCATGACCAGACCGTCGATCAGGTCACCGACTTTCTTGGCAAAACCAACAATGTGCACTTTCACATGGGGGTTCTGCGCCTGGAACTTGTCGCGGATCTTTTCTTCCAGTTGATGGGAGAACTGCTGGTAGTCGAGCTTGATCAGCTTGCTCTGGTCCTGTGGATCCGGGTAGGACTCCAGCAGCGGCACGTCAATGATGCTCGACTTGAAGTTGTTACCCACCAGCCGCCCGACCTGTCCGGACTTGAGCACGTTGTTGCGCAGTTGATCGAGGCTGTCGGCCGAGCCGTCGTAGGTATTGGGGATGACTTCACCACCGGCGAAGCCCTCTTCGGTTACCTCGGTCCAGCGTACGCTGGGACTCCACAGCGACTTGAGCCCGGAGCGGTCGACACCGGGAATGTAGAAGACCTCGTCGTGAATCTGGCGCAAGGTCTCCATGTAGTCCTTGCTGAAGATATCGCCATCGGTGGCCTCCACCGAGATACGCACGGTATTGCCGAGGTTGGCCAGGTCGTTGCGGTGTTCGAGCATCTTCTCGATGAAGGGGTGCTCAAGCGGAATCATCTTCTCGAAGCTGGTCGAAGGACGGATCTGCGTGGCCTGCCAGAACAGGAACACACTGACCAACAGGCAGATGAGGATCACCACCGGACGGTTGTTGAAGATCAGGCGTTCAAGCAGCGTCGCCTTGTCCTGATGGTGTTGCTGCTGATTCATGTTGAACTGCTCCTGCTGGCTCATGGCTGCACTCCTTCGGCACCCTGGGCCGAGGCCAGGTGCACGCCACCCTGGCCAACCAGCACCAGGCCTTCACCGTTTCTACCGCTGACGCCCGCCAGGGCGATGCGATCCGCGCGGTTGTAAACGCTGAACGTCTGACCGTCGTCACTGCTGCGCAGGACGCTGCCACCATTGCCGACCAACACCAGGCTGCCATCATCGAGAAGCGTAGCGCTTGCCAGGCCAAATTCGAGGGTGCCGCGGGCAGCTTTCAGTTCGATCTGCTGCCAGCTGTCACCGAAATCCGTGGAGCGGTAGAGGTTGCCGCGCAATCCATAAGCCAGCAGTGTGCGTGGCTGGGCAGTGCCGATCACGCCGAACAGCGAACCCTGGTAAGGGCCTTCGAGCTTCTGCCAGGTCTGGCCGTCGTCGCTGGAGCGGAACATGCTGCCCTGCTCGCCGACGATGAACAGGCCGGCGTCCTTCACCTGCGCGATGCCATTGAGGTGGAACTGGTCTTCGTTGTCCAGGCGCTCGGCAACGTCGCTCCACTGCTTGCCACCGTCGGTGGTTTCCAGCAATGCACCGTAGGCGCCCACGGCAAAGCCGTGCTCGGCGTCCTTGAACCAGACATCCAGCAGCGGCGCTTCGCGTTGCAGGTCTTCGAATTGCTTGGTCCAGGTCACACCGCCATCAGTGCTGACGAGAATCTGTGCGTCATGACCGACCGCCCAGCCGTGCTTGTCATCGACAAAATATACTGCCGTGAGCAGTTGCCGGGTCGGCACCTTGGATTGGGTCCAGGACTTGCCCTGGTCATCGGAGAAGAGGATATGACCGCGATCGCCAACAGCGACCAGTCGTGCACCTGCACGGGTCACGTCGAGCAACAGGCTTTTTTCGGCTCTGGCCGATTCGGTGGAGTAAACCGGCGCTTCAGACGTTGCCGCCTCGACCGTGCTGGCCCACAGCCCCATTGCCAACACCAGCACTGCGCTGGCGGCCAATACCCCTGGTCGTGCGCGCGCTGCGCAACCGGGACCTGCCATGTACGGCTCGGTCATAGATCTGTCCCCCGATTATTGTTATTTGGGTCAATCTATTTGCGGGTGCTGGTGGAAACCGTGTTCCAGAGCCCCGCAAAAGCTGAAAGCCATCCTATCGGGGTTTGCGAAGGGCTGACAACGAACGGGACGTTATCTTTTGTTAAGCGGGGAAAAACATCGCGGGACAAGCCCGCTCCCACAGGTTCAGCTACACCTGTGGGAGCGGGCTTGTCCCGCGATCAGGCCGTCAAGCCAGGCTCTTGCTCACGACTTCGTACACATCGCTGGACAGCGAACCGGAGGCCAGAATGCGCTCCAGTTCGGCCTTCATCAGTGCCTGACGCGCCGCATCGTACTTGCGCCAGCGGGTCAGCGGCGCCAGCTGGCGCGAGGCGATCTGCGGGTTGAGGGCGTTGAGCTCGATCACCAGGTCCGCCAGGAAGCGATAGCCAGAGCCATCGGCCGCATGGAAGTTGACCAGGTTCTGCCCGGCAAAGGCACCGATCAGGGCACGCACCTTGTTCGGGTTCTTCATCGTGAACGCCGGATGCTGCATCAGCGCCTTGACCCGTGCCAGGCCTCCCGGCAGGGTGCTGGCCGCCTGTACGCTGAACCATTGGTCCATGACCAGCGGGTTGTCCTTGAAGTTTTCCGCAAAGACTTCCAGCGCCTTGCCCCGCTCGGCCTCGAACGGCGAGTTGACCAGCACGGCCAGCGCAGTAAGACGCTCGGTCATGTTGTCACAGGCGTCGAACTGCTCCTGGGTCGCAGCCAGTACTTCAGGCTTACCACTGAGCATCAGGTACGACAGGGCAATGTTCTGCAGGCTGCGACGAGCGAAGTGTTCCGCTGCGGCGACGTATTCGGTTGTCCGCGAGAGGCCGCGGTTGGCCTGGTAACGTGCATTCAAGGCGTCGAACAGCTGATCAGCGATCTGCTTGCGGGCAAACTCACGGGCCGCGTGAATGGCATCGACATCCGCCACTTCGCTGATTTCGGTGAGGTAGGCCTCGCTTGGCAGCGAGAGCATCTCGGCGACCATGGCCTGGTCCAGCTGCTCGTTGGCCAGTACTGTGCCCAACGCCGTGACCAGACGCTGGTCGAGCACCAGCGCATTACCCTGCTGATGCTGAGCGATCAGCTCCTGCAGTACCTGCACCGACAATTGCTGGCCGGCTTCCCAACGGTTGAAGCCGTCGCTGTCATGCTGCATGAGGAACATCAGCTGGTCGCGATCGTAAGGGAAGCTCAACTTTACCGGCGCACTGAAGCCGCGCAACAGCGATGGCAGCGGCTTGGCGGCGACGTCGACGAAGGTGAAGGTCTGCTCGGCCTCGGTCACCGACAGTACGCGCGAGGTGCCAGCAGCCGCGGCTTCACCTTGCAGGCGCAGGGCGATATCGTTGCCCTGGGCATCGAGCAGGCCGAGTTCGACCGGGATCACGAACGGCTTCTTCTCGACCTTGTCCGGGGTCGCCGGGTAGCTCTGACGGAAGGTCAGGCTGTAGGTCTGCGCAGCGCTGTCGTAATGCTCGCTGACCGCCAGACGCGGGGTACCGGCCTGGCTGTACCAGCGCTTGAACTGGGTCAGGTCGACGCCGTTGGCATCTTCCATGGCCTTGATGAAGTCGTCGCAGGTCACGGCCTGGCCGTCATGGCGCTCGAAGTACAGGTCGCTGCCTTTGCGGAAACCTTCGGCCCCCAGCAAGGTACGCACCATGCGCACCACTTCCGAGCCCTTCTCGTAGACGGTCAGGGTGTAGAAGTTGGAGATCTCGATGAAGCTGTCCGGGCGCACGGCGTGGGCCATAGGGCCGGCGTCTTCGGCGAACTGGTGGGTGCGCAGGTAGGCCACGTCCTCGATACGCTTGACCGTGCGCGAGTTCATGTCGGCACTGAATTCCGAATCGCGGAATACCGTGAAGCCTTCCTTGAGCGACAGCTGGAACCAGTCGCGGCAGGTCACGCGGTTGCCCGACCAGTTGTGGAAGTATTCGTGGGCCACCACCGCCTCGACCCGCTGGTGCGCGGCATCGGTCGCGGTTTCGGCGCGGGCCAGCACGCAACTGGAGTTGAAGATGTTCAGGCCCTTGTTTTCCATGGCGCCCATGTTGAAGTCGTTGACCGCGACGATCATGAAGATGTCCAGGTCGTACTCGCGGCCATAGACCTCTTCGTCCCAGCGCATGGACTTCTTCAGGCTGGTCATGGCGTGCTGGCATTTGTCGATGTTTTCCGGCTCGACATAGATGCGCAGGGTCACGTCACGGCCCGACTGACGGGTGAACTTGTCTTCGACACACCACAGGTCACCGGCCACCAGGGCAAACAGGTAGGCCGGTTTCATGAACGGGTCTTCCCAGGTCGCCCAGTGCCGACCATCGTCCTGCGGCCCGGTGCCGACCGGGTTGCCGTTGGACAGCAACACCGGATAGCGATGCTGTTCGGCGATCACCGTGGTGGTGAATTTGCTCATCACGTCCGGGCGGTCGAGGTAATAGGTGATCTTGCGGAAACCCTCGGCCTCGCATTGGGTGCAGAACATGCTGCCGGACTTGTACAGGCCTTCCAGCGCGGTGTTGCTTTCCGGGTGGATCTTCACGCTGGTGTCGAGGGTGAAGGTCGCGGCCTTGGGCTGCACGGTCAGGTGACTGTCGTCGAGCTGGTAGTCGCCAGCACTCAGGGCCTGATCATCCAGAGCGACGCTGAGCAGCTCCAGCTGCTGGCCATCGAGGACCAGCGGCGGCAGGCCGGCGCCACGGGCGGGGTTGCGGCGCATGACCAGCTGCGCGTGGACCAGGCTGTGGTCCTCGAACAGTTCGAAGGTCAGGTGCGTCTCGTCGATCAGGTACTCGGGCGCCTGATAGTCCTTGAGGTAGATCACTTGCGGCTGTTCGGTACGCATGTGGCGGTCCTTTTTACTGATGCACGGCGAGCTGGTACGCCGTGTACTTGCGAATATTGATCACACCGGTATCGAAGATCAGGTACTGGCCCTTGATGCCCAGCAGCGTGCCTTCGGCCACCGGGTTCTTGTCCAGGTTGAAGCTGACGATCTTGCTCGGGTAGGCCTCGACCGGGTAGCGGATTTCCAGGACTTCGGCATCGCTCAGCGGCTGGATGGCTTGTAGGCCGAAGCGCGTCTGCAAGGCACTGAAGCCCTCGGCACAACTGTCGAACAGCTGATCGCGCACCGCCACTAGGTCGACCGCCTCGGCATCGCCCTTGAGCAGCGCCCGCCAGTTGGTACGGTCGGCCACCTGGCTGCGGAACAGGTCTTCGACCAGCCCCGACTGCTGGCGGGTGGCGACCCGCACGATCGGCAAGGCCTGGCTGGCGCCCTGGTCAAGCCAGCGGGTGGGCAGCTGGCTGGCGCGGGTGATGCCGACCTTGATGCCCGAGGAGTTGGCCAGGTACACCACATGATCGGTCATGCAGAACTGCTCGCCCCAGGACGGTTCACGGCAGGTGCCCTGGTCGTAGTGGCATTTTTCCGGAGCCATGATGCACACATCGCACTGGGCCAGCTTGGTCATGCACGGGTAGCAGTAGCCCTGGCTGAAGCTGGTCTTGGTCTTGCGACCGCAGTGACTGCAATGGATGGCACCGAGATATTCCAGGCGCAGGGTCTTGCCGATCAGCGGATTGACCGGCACTTCCTGCTCGCCCAGGCGAAAAGCGTACTGCACCACAGGCGCGTCGAGACGCGCCGACATTTTACTGATGGAGCCGCGGCCAAGTTCGATCAATGGATCGCGTCCGACTTGAACAGGATATTGGCGACCGGTGCCGACTTCGAGCTGCATTCTTGCGGGCCCATGTAACCGGTACGCTGCTCTTCCGGCAGGTTCTGCATCTCCCAGGCGATCACCGCCTGCAGCGACAGCTCTTTCTGCTCGGTGGTGAGCTTGCGCCCATCCGCCCATTTACCCAGTTCCACGGCCAGTTTCAGGCTCTCGTAGATTTCCGGGGTGATGTTCTCGATCATTTGCGCAAAAGTGGACATAGCGTCTCCCAAATCAAGCCGTAAGTTTACGCCGGGCCAGCGCCCCGCCCAAGAGCCCGCTGAGGCAACCGACCAACAACCCGCCGACGTGGGCGGCGTTGGCGATCTGACCGAAGCCCAGCAGGCTGACCAGTCCGGACAGGCACAGCAACAGCCAGACCAGCATCATTACCAGGACCCCACGCGGCATGCGATAGACCGGGTTCGGCGCCAGCCACTGGTACAGCCAGATGTGCCCGAGCAAGCCGTAGAGCACCCCCGACAGGCCACCGAACAGGCTCGGCCCGCCGAACAGGTACTGCGCGGCATTGGATACCAGGCTGAACAGCAAGGTCAGGCTGAGCAGCGACCAGGGCCCCTGGCGCAGCTCGATACGCCGGCCCAGTTCCCAGTACCACAGGGCGTTCATGGCCAGGTGGAGGATGCCGAAATGCACCAGCATCGGCGTGAACAGACGCCACCATTGGCCGTCGGCCAGGCTCGCGGCCAGCGGCGTGAAGTACAGGTAGTCGCCCTGTACGCGAAAATCGAGAAAGGTCAGCCAGCTCAGGGTGGCAAAGTTGTCGCCAAGGCCGGTCAGGCCGGCGACGATCAGGCACAGCAACAACACCACTGCCGTGGCCTTGCTGGCGCGCAACTGTTCGGCGAGGCCCGGCCGCGCAGGCGGCTTCAGGGCGGCCTCGGCAGGCAGCTGGAAATCGGCATCGCCCTCGGGAAAGCGCTGGTACAGCTCGCGCACATCCTCAGCGAGGTTTTCCGCCACCCACAGCACTTGGTCACCGCCCTCCTCGCTGACCCGGTGCGGCACCTGCAAACGCCGCAGCAGGCCGACAAAGCCGCTGAGGTCGGCGTTCAAAGGCATGCGTAACACCACCACTGCAGTCATTGGCTGGCCTCCGGCCGGTCGACATCAACCCAGACGAATTTGCGCGGGTCGATCCGGGTTTCATCATCGAGACGGTATGCGACCAGTTTGCCGTACAGCACCGCACTGTAATCCAGGCAGGCCAGGTTGGAACGGATCGGTGCCGGTTTGCCGCTGCGCCAGTAGTGGCCGACGAACAGCATCGGTTCGTCTTCGCCGTAACGCAGCAAGGCATTCTTCTGACTGTGGCTCAATGGCGTACTGGCGACTTTTTCGGGCAAGGCGTCGGGCTGGAAGACAATATCGCCGTAGGTCTGCGGGTCCTCTTCCCAGAACTTGGTGCGGAAGAAGGCACGAGTCAGGCCGTCGCCGCCGGTCAGGGTCAGACCGTCCGGCAGGCGCATGTCGGTGCCGCGCAGCAATCGGTTGCAGACCGTCGCGGCAAAACTGTCGGACACCCCTGAGGCCTGGATGAAATGCTCATCGATGCAGCCGTCGGGGTGCTGCTGGCGCAGTGCATCGATCAGCCGATGGTCCCAGCAGGCGTGGACCAGGCGGAAGCGCCCGGCGTCGAGAAACAGCGGCAACTCGTAGAACCATTCGAGGAAGTCATGCCAGTCCCCCGGATGCTGCTCGAACTGGGTCAGGGTTTCGTAGATCAGCCGACCGTGGCGCGGGTTGTGCTCGCGCACGAACTGCTTGCCCGTCTCGGGCAAGGCCGGGGTGTTCCAGCCCAGAGCGTTGTACTCATGATTGCCCATGATGCAGCGGGCCTGGCCGGCATCGACCATGTCGTGGACGATGTGCAGCGCCTCGCGAATCCGCGGGCCGCGGTCGATGATGTCGCCAAGGAACAGCGCCTGGCGCTGGGCATGGCGCCAGACCCCGCCCTGGCGTTTGTAGCCGAGGGTATCGAGCAGGCGTTCGAGGGTGTGCGCACAGCCGTGCACGTCACCAATCAGGTCGTAACTACGGGCTGGATCGAGCATCACTCGCCTCCACCACCCAGGCGGCTGCCCCAACCGAGTTTGGTCCGGCAGACCTCGTAATAATTGTGATCCAGCGGGTGGATCAGGCGCAGTTTCTGCGACTTCTTGTTCACCGTGATGGTGTCGCCGGGAGCGCAGGTGAAGTGGTTCTGACCGTCACAGGAAATCTGCGGGTAGATCTGCAGGTCCTTGGAGACCACGATCTTCAGCTCACTGTTGCCGTCGACCACAATCGGCCGCCCGGACAGGGTGTGCGGGTACATCGGCACAATCACGATGGCATCGAGTTTCGGGTGCATGATCGGCCCGCCCGCCGACAGCGCGTAGGCGGTCGAACCGGTCGGAGTGGCGACGATCAGGCCGTCGGCCTTCTGGCTGCAGACGAACTGGCCATCGATGTAGATCTCGAATTCGATCATCCGCGTCGACTTGCCCGGGTGCAGCACCACGTCGTTGAGCGCGTCGCCCTGGCCGATGGCTTCGGCATGCCGGCGTACTTCGGCCTGGAGCAGGAAGCGGTTTTCCACCAGATAGTGGCCGTCGAGCACCTCGGCGACCTTTACTTCCAGCTCGTCCGGGCGGATATCGGTGAGAAAGCCCAGGCTGCCACGGTTGATGCCCAGCACCGGTGTGTTGTGCTTGGCCAGGGCCCGTGCGGCGCCGAGCAGGCTGCCATCGCCGCCAACGACGATGACCAGGTCACAGACCTCACCCAGCAGCTTGCGCGAAGAGGTCTGCAGGCCGTGGCCGGGCAGGACTTCAGCGATCGTGTCTTCGAGGATGACGTGCAGATGCCGTTCCAGCAGGAATTTTTTCAGTCGGCGAATAGTATCGAGCACCTGCGAGCTACCGAGGCGGCCGATGATACCGATATTGCGAAATTGCTCCATGGGGCTCCTGCTAGGCGCTACAGCGGGTAAAGAGGCGGGACTCGCCAAAGAGTCGATTATGGGCGAAAGCGCCGGGTAGCGGCAAACACTGGAGAAAATCGCCAAGGCCGGGGGCTTAGCGGCTATGCTCGCTGGATGAACCCTTTTCCCGGCCTGATCGACCTGCCCCGCCAGTTGCGCCAGCCTCAGGTGCGCGACCTGGCCTGGGTCATCCTCGCGCCGCCGATGCTGCGCGACACGCCCTGGCCCCAGCGTCATCCGCTGGCTGCCAGTGACTGGATTGCGCACCCCGAACAGCTGCAGCAATGGCTGTGTGCCCTGGACAGCGACAGCCGTGCGCTGGATCACTGGCTCGCGCAGACCGCGACCCGGCGCCTGGGCCTGTACTACGAACGTCTCTGGCAGTTTGCCCTGCAGCAGGCGCCTGGCGTGGAGTTGCTGGCCGCCAATCTGCCGATCCGCACGGGCGGCCACACCCTGGGCGAGCTGGATATCCTGCTGCGCGATGCTGAAGGCGTGCATCACCAGGAGCTGGCCATCAAGCTCTACCTGGGGCCACCGGGCGGCGATGGCAAGGACCCGGCTCACTGGCTGGGCCCGGGCTGCCACGACCGCCTGGACCGCAAGCTTGCGCACCTGGCCGATCACCAGTTGCCGATTTCCGCCCGGGCTGAAAGCCGCGAAGCCCTGGCGGCACTGGATATCGAGCAGTTCAGCGCCCAGCTCTGGCTCGCCGGTTACCTGTTCTATCCTTGGCCCGGGCATGCCGATTCACCTACGGGCTCACACCCGCAGCACCTGCGTGGGCAGTGGTTGCATCAGCGCGACTGGCCAGCCTTTGTCGGGCACGGCCATGACTGCTGGCAACCGTTGCCACGGCAGGCCTGGCTGGCACCGGCACGGTGTGAGGCTGAGGAGTGCTGGAGTCAGGAACGCTTGAGCGCCTGGCTGCAGGCGCTTGATCCACTGGCGCCAGCACAGTTGCTGGTGCGGTTGGTGGAAGGTGTGGACGGGAATTGGGAGGAAGCGCAGCGGGTGTTTCTGGTGTCCGATGTGTGGCCAAACCTGCCGGGTGACTGTAGTTGATCGCGGGGCAAGCCCGCTCCCACCGGCTCTGCAGTGCACCGGTGGGAGCGGGCTTGCCCCGCGATCGAATCCGCCACTACCCCAAGCTCAAACGCAGCGCCAACGCCGCCAGAGTCAGCAGCAACACCGGCACGGTCAGCACAATCCCGACCTTGAAGTAGTAGCCCCAGCCAATCTTCACCCCCTTGCGCTCCAGCACATGCAGCCACAGCAAGGTGGCCAGGCTGCCGATCGGGGTGATTTTCGGCCCCAGGTCGCTGCCGATCACGTTGGCGTAGATCATTGCTTCCTTGACCACCCCGCTGGCCGCGCTGGCATCGATCGACAAGGCGCCAATCAGTACCGTCGGCAAGTTGTTCATGACTGAAGACAGCAACGCCGCCAGCAACCCCGTACCCATGGCGGCGCCCCACACCCCGCCTGCTGCGAAATCATCGAGCCAGCCGGCCAGGTAATCGGTCAATCCCGCGTTGCGCAAGCCGTAGACCACCAGGTACATGCCCAAGGAGAACACCACGATGTGCCAGGGCGCCTCTTTGAGCACTTTGCGTGTGGATATCTTGTGCCCACGTGCGGCCACCAGCAGCAATACGGCGGCACACACCGCCGAGATCGCACTGATGGGGATACCCAGCGGCTCCAGAGCGAAGCAGCCAACCAGCAGGATCACCAGTACCAGCCAGCCGGCAACGAAGGTCGCCGGGTCCTGCACCACGCTACGCGGGCGGTCCAGTTGCAGCGGGTCGTAGTCGGCCGGGATGTCGCGGCGGAAATACCACAGCAGCACCGCCAGGGTCGCCGCCACGCTGACCAGGTTGACCGGCAGCATCACCGCGGCATAGCGGTTGAAACCGATGCCGAAGAAGTCGGCCGAGACGATGTTGACCAGGTTCGACACTACCAGCGGCAAGCTTGCAGTGTCGGCGATGAAACCTGCGGCCATGACAAACGCCAGGGTCGCCGCCGGGCTGAAGCGCAAGGCCAGGAGCATGGCCACCACAATCGGTGTGAGGATCAGGGCCGCGCCGTCATTGGCGAACAGCGCCGAAACCAGCGCCCCGAGCAGCACGATGTAACAGAACAACCGGCGCCCGCTGCCGCGCCCCCAGCGCGCCACATGCAGCGCCGCCCAGGCGAAGAAACCGGCGGCATCGAGCAACAGGCTGATGATGATCAGGGCAATGAAGGTGCCGGTGGCGTTCCAGATGATCTGCCAGACCACCGGAATATCACCCCACTGCACCACTCCGCTGAGCAATGCCAGCACCGCACCGCCAGTAGCACTCCAGCCAACCCCCAGCCCGCGGGGCTGCCAGATCACCAGAGTAATGGTCAGGAGGAAAATCAGCGACGCCATCAACATTACACAGGCCTTGAAAACGAAATAAGTGGGCGAAGCGGCGAATTCTAGCGACAGATCAATGCGGTGTTGGCAATTTTTTGTTGCAATAAGCGAGTAATCGGCTGTCCAGCGATTACAGTGATGTCACTGCGCCAGAAGAGCGCGGATCCAGACCTGATCACGAGGAATGTCCATGACCCTGAAGACTCCCCCGGCTCGCTATGGCGGCCTGTCGATTACCTTGCACTGGTTGATGCTGGTGCTGTTGGCGGCGGTGTATGCCCTGATCGAACTGCGCGGCCTGTTCCCCAAGGACAGCGTCGAGCGCAACCTGATGAAAGATCTGCACTTCATGCTCGGCCTGACAGTGTTCGTGCTGGTCTGGCTACGCCTGGCCCTGCGCCTGAGCCGCCCGACGCCGCCCATCGTCCCTGCCCCTCCAGCCTGGCAGACCGGCCTTGCGCACCTGATGCACCTGGCCCTGTATCTGTTGATGATCGGCCTGCCGATTGCCGGCTGGCTGATTCTCAGCGCGGCCAACAAACCGATTCCGTTCTATGGCTTCGAACTGCCAGCCCTGATCGCCCCGGATCCGGACATGGCCAAGTTCATCAAGGGCTGGCACGAGCGCATCGGCAGCTGGGGTTACTGGCTGATCGGCCTGCATGCCCTGGCCGGGCTCTACCATCACTATGTTCAGCGTGATAACACCCTGGTGCGCATGCTGCCGCGTAGCAACTAGGCAAAACCGCGGCGGCCCTGGAGGCCGCCGCTGTGCAGAAAGATCAAGCGTGTGCCGGGGGCAAAAGCACCGGCCTCAACCTGCTCGCGCAGCGCCAGCAGCGCCTTGCCAGTGTACAGCGGCTCCAGCGGCACACCGGACTCAGCCTCGCAGGCATTGATAAACGCCAGCAACGCTTCATCAACCTTGGCAAAGCCGCCGCGACTGGCCTCGTACAGATGGTATCCACTGTCCCCGGCCAAGGCCCGGACCTGCGCGGGTACGCCATGGTCCAGCGGTACCGCCAAAGCGCCATGGACCTGATGAGCAGCGCCTTCAGCCAATACCAGCCCCGCCAACGTGGTGCCGGTTCCCGCCGCCAACCACCAAGCGTCGTAGTCCGCCCAACCCAGGCTCGCCAACTGTGCCTGGGCCTGCTCGACGATCAACGCACAGCCTTTGACGCCCAGCGGACCGCCACCGCCTTCGGGCACGCAGTGCCAGCCCGGGTATTGCGCCTGCCAGGGTTGCCAGAAGTCCGGCTGATGCCGCGCCCGATAGCCGGCGTAACCCAACCAGTGCAGGTGCATACCGAAGGCTTGCAGGTCGCGAACGGTGGCGGTGTCCTGAAAATGACCACGCAACAGGCCTGCCGTGGCAAAGTCGAAGCGCTTGCCCGCTGCGGCCAAGGCGTGCAGGTGATTGGAATGCGCACCGCCCAGGCTGATGATGCCAGGGGCTTGTGCTTGCCTGGCCAGACGCAGGTGCTCAAGCAGCTTGAACCACTTGTTGCCGCTGATCAGCGGGTCGATCAGGTCCAGGCGCAGCACCGCCAGCTCGACGCCGAACGGACGCAGCCAGCTCAGTTCCAGGCGCTGCAGGGGGGCGTTGGGAAGCGTGTCAAAACCGGTCATGTACAGATCACTGCCGCAGGGAAGCGGCAGTTTAACAGCGCGGCGGGACAGACACCCCGCCGCGCAAAGCACTCAGAGCTCGGCAGCCAGGCGCGAGCCCTGGTTGATCGCCCGCTTGGCATCCAGTTCGGCGGCCACGTCGGCGCCACCGATCAGGTGCACCGACTGGCCTGCGGCCAGCAGCCCATCCTGCAGCTCACGCAGTGGGTCCTGACCGGCACAGATCACCACGTTATCGACGGGCAATACCTGTGGCTCGCCCTCGGCGATACGAATATGCAAGCCGGCGTCGTCGATGCTCAGGTACTCGACACTGTTGAGCATCTGCACCTGCTTGTTCTTCAAGCCCGTCCGGTGAATCCAGCCAGTGGTCTTGCCCAGGCCGTCGCCGACCTTGGATTTCTTGCGCTGCAGAAGAAACACCTGACGCGCCGGGGCATGCGGTTCGGGCTTGATTCCGGCCACGCCACCGCGGGCTTGCAGCGCGGTATCGATACCCCACTCCTTCCAGAACGCTTCGCGGTCCAGGCTGGTGGCCTTGCCCTGGTGCACCAGGAATTCCGAGACGTCAAATCCGATACCGCCCGCACCGATCACCGCAACCTTCTGGCCCACCGGTTTGCGCTCAAGCAGCACATCCAGATAACTCAGCACCTTGCTGTGCTCAATCCCCGGAATCGCCGGCAGACGCGGTGCGATGCCGGTGGCCAGGATGATCTCGTCATACCCGCCTGCCGCCAATTGCTCGACATCGACGCGCGTGTTCAGGCACAGCTCGACGCCGGTGGTCTGCAGTTTGCGTTTGAAGTAGCGCAGGGTTTCGTAGAACTCTTCTTTGCCCGGCACGCGCTTGGCCACGTTGAACTGACCACCGATCTCGCTGGCCGAGTCGAACAACGTCACCTGATGGCCGCGCTCAGCAGCCACCGTGGCGGCGGCAAGCCCGGCAGGACCGGCACCGACCACGGCGATTTGCTTGACCTGGGTGACCGGCAGGTAATTGAGCTCGGTTTCATGACAGGCCCGCGGGTTGACCAGGCAGCTGGTCAGCTTGCCGCCGAAGGTGTGATCCAGGCAGGCCTGGTTGCAACCGATGCAGGTATTGATCTCGTCGCCCCGGCCGGCCGCCGCCTTGTTGACGAACTCAGGGTCGGCAAGGAACGGACGCGCCATGGAGACCATGTCGGCATCGCCCTCGGCGAGGATCTGCTCGGCCACTTCCGGCGTATTGATGCGGTTGGTGGTGATCAACGGGATCTGCACCGCGCCACGCAGCTTGGCCGTGACTTTGCTGAACGCCGCCCGTGGCACCTTGGTGGCGATGGTTGGAATCCGTGCCTCATGCCAGCCGATGCCGGTGTTGATGATCGTTGCACCAGCTTTCTCGATCGCCTGGGCCAACTGTACGATCTCTTCCCAGTTGCTGCCGCCTTCGATCAGGTCGAGCATCGACAGACGGAAGATGATGATGAAGTTCGGGCCGACGGCTTCACGCACACGGGTAACGATTTCCACCGCCAGGCGCATGCGGTTTTCGTAGCTGCCACCCCAGCGGTCGGTGCGCTGGTTGGTGTGGGCGGCGAGGAACTGATTGATGAAGTAACCTTCCGAGCCCATGATCTCGACACCGTCGTACTCGGCGCTTTGTGCCAGTAGCGAGCAATTGACGAAGTCCTGGATCTGCTTCTCGATACCCTCTTCATCCAGCTCATGCGGCTTGAACGGGTTGATCGGCGCCTGGATGGCGCTTGGCGCCACCGACTTGGGGCTGTAGGCATAACGACCGGCGTGCAGGATCTGCATGCAGATCTTGCCACCGGCCTCATGTACGGCCTTGGTAACGATGCGGTGTTTATCAGCTTCTTCCGGTGTGCTCAGCTTGGCGGCGCCGGAATACACCCCGCCCTCCACGTTCGGCCCGATACCGCCGGTGACCATCAGGCCGACGCCACCACGGGCGCGTTCGGCAAAATAGGCGGCCATGCGCTCGAAACCACCTGGCTTTTCTTCCAGGCCGGTATGCATCGAGCCCATCAGGGTGCGGTTGCGCAGAGTGGTGAACCCCAGGTCCAGCGGGGCGAGCAGGTGCGGGTAATGAGCAGCAGCCATAGTGAACTCCACAGCAGGCGTAATCACGGAATGCGGGCGCCTCGCACGGATGGCGGGGCCCGTCGGTTATCTGTGGCTGACATTAAAGAGCCAGCCGCGATGGCTCAATGACCGAAAGTGACAAGTTATTGATCCTAGTGCACCCGAGGTCTACCCTTAGCGCTGACTCCCTTGCTGGCGCTGTGCTGTTTCATGCGAAAACTTCTGTTGAGCGCCCTGGCGCTGGTTGTCATTGCCGCCCTCTGCGGCTACGGATTCTGGACCGAGCAACGACCGAGCGGGCATTACCTGTCGGACTTGCGCGTCGAACTGGCGCTGAACGAAGGCGTTCCCGCCGACCATGGCAACCTGCTGGGGGTCGAGCCGCAGCTGTATCCCAGTGACTACCAGAACCTGCAACGCCTGCACCGCAAGCTGGCCGCCTATCTGCAGCAGGCGCGCAACCTGGGCCTGATCAATGCCCGGACCATTGTCATCCTGCCTGAGCATATCGGTACCTGGCTGTGGGCCCGGGGCGAAAAAAACGAGCTGTACCAGGTCACCCAGCGCCGCGAAGCCTGGCAATGGCTGGAGCTGAGCAACCCGATCAGCTACGGTCTGGCCATGCTCGGTGCCGAAGGTGATGACCGTCGCACCGATGCCCACCTGCGCATGAAGGCGCAGCAGATGGCCAGCGACTACCAGCAACTGTTCGGCGGCCTGGCCAGGGAATTCGGCGTGACCCTGGTGGCGGGCTCGATTGTCCTGCCCTCGCCCTATGTCGAGCGTGGCACCCTGAAAGTCGGCTCCGGCGCCCTGTACAACAGCAGCCTGGTGTTTACCGGCGACGGCTCGGTGCTCGGCCAGCCCCAACGCCAGCAACACCCGGACAGTGAAGTACGCCGCTACATCGACAGCGGCATCGACCAGCCGCCGCAAGTCCTGCAGACCCCGGCCGGACGCCTGGGCGTGCTGATCGGCAGCGACAGCTGGTACCCGAGCAATCAGCAACAACTGGCTAACCAGTCGGCGCAGTTCATCGCCAACCCGGCGTTTCTAGGTGGTAAAGACAGCTGGAATGCACCCTGGCGTGGCAACCGCCATCAACCGCTGGCGGCTTCATTGCCGTTCAAGCCCGGCGAAGTCAGTGAAGCCCAGGCTTGGCAACAACTGACCCTGAAGGCCAACCCCGGCGGCATGAGCAGCATGAGCGTATTCCTGCGCGGGCGTTTCTGGGATGTGGTCGCCGATGGCCAGGGCTTTGCCAACCGCGCCGGCCTCAACCTGAACGGCAACCGCACTTCAGGTGCGCGTCTGCTGAACCTGTGGCTGTAGGTCAGCCATGAACCGTCCGCGGATGCGTCTGGGTGATCTCTCAGTCGGTTTTATCCAGCCCCTGAGTGAAATCCTGCAGCAACGCGGGATCGAGCCTACAGCGCTGCTGGAGCGCTACGGCCTGGACGCTGCACGCCTGGCCGAAGCGGGTGCGCGCTTGTCCATCCCGCGTTACATGCACCTGGGCCATGCCGCCATCGAACTGACCGCTGACCCGGCCCTGGGTCTGCACATGGGTTGCATCAGCCGCCTCAGCCAGGCAGGCCTGGCCGGCGTCACTGCGGCCCAGGCGCCCACTGTCGGCGAAGCAGCGCGCACCTTGCTGCGCTTCGAGCCGTTGTACGCCGCCAACTACCGTGGCCATTCGAACTTCCACGCCGACAGCGGCGGCGCCTGGCTGCGCTTCTACTCGATCAGCCCCTATAACGCCTACAACCGTTTCGTGGTCGATTCGCTGCTGTCCGGCTGGCTCGCGCAGTTGTCGAGCCTGGCCGGCGTGAAGCTGATGGCGGAACGGATGGAGATCGAGTTCGAGGCCCCCGCCTATGCCGCCCACTACCAGGCGCTGTGCAGCACCCCGGTGCAGTTTGGCGCGCAGACCAACCAGTTACGCCTGAGCCAGGCAAGCCTTGCCCTGCGCAACCCGGCGCACTGCCCCAGTACCTGGCAGCATCTGTTGAAGTTATGTGAGGCGGAACTTGAACAACGCACGCGAATCCGCAGCCTGGGCGAACGCATCGCCCATTTGCTCGGACCGCTGCTCAATGGCGGCCGGGAACCGGATCTGGAGGAAGTGGCGCGGCACCTGCAACTGCCGACCTGGACCTTGCGGCGCAAGCTGGCCGAGGAAGGCACGCAGTTTCGCGCCATCCTCAACGATACCCGCCGCGACCTGGCCATGGCCTATATCCGTGATACGGAACTGGCCTTTGGCGAGATCGCCTATCTGCTCGGGTTTGCTTCGGCCGAGGCCTTTCAGCGCGCGTTCAAGCGCTGGAACAGCATGACCCCGGGCGAGTTTCGCCGCAGCCAGCGGCGTACCGGCTGAAACTACAGCTCGGTGGCGTCTTCGGCAGGCTCTGGTGGATCGAGCTCAAAGGCGCGGTATTCGAGTAGTTCTTCTTGATAGTCGTCCATCGTCTGCTCCGTCGTTTCTCATTCATTTCATTGATTCGTCATCGAGCCTAAAGTGCCGCGATGAAAGAAAAATGACAATGACGCTTATCAAAACAACGTAGCAGCAGTTGGAAAAATTATCCGCCCTTACTGCGGCGCCTGCTCAGGGCCGCTGACAGGTGCTGCCGGTGCCACGCTCGATACCGGTTCAGCGGCTGCAGGCGCAGGCTGCTCGGCATTGATCGGCGCCGCCTCGGCCGGTGGCGGCACTGGCTTGGAACCCTTGCTGTCGTCGACCACAGGCGCCGATGCGGCTTCGACAACCGGTACCTGCTGGGCTGGCGCCGGAGCCGGCTCAATCGCCGCAGGTGCTGGCGCAGGCGCAGCTGCTTCGGCCGGAGCCAGGGCAGCAGGTGCCGACACCGGAGTACTTTCGGGAATCCCCAACGCTGGCGCAGGCGTCGCTTCCGGCTTTTTCAGCGAAGCCTTTTTCTTTTGCTCCTTGGGCAGGAAGCTTTCGACCAGGGCGAAGTAACGCTCGTAGAACTTGGCCGAGGTCACCGTCTCGCTGGCCACCTTGACCATCGAATCGTCGGTGGAGCCAATCGGCATCGACAGCGAACCCAACACGCCCACACCGACGCTGGCCGAGGTATTGGATTTTTTCAGCGCGTAACGGTCCTGCAAGGCGTTGGCAAACATGGTCGAGCGCTGCTCGTCGCCGCTGTCGCGGGCACAGACCACGTTGAAGCTGATCTGCAGGTGCGAATCGCCGGTCTGCTGAAAGCTTTTGTTGCCATTGACCTGTCCGGCATCACTGCTGGTGATGATGTAACCCTGGCTGAGCAAGGCACGCCGGGCCGCTTCACAGGTACTGGCTTCGCTGACCGGGAAGCTGCGCGAATAGGTACCCGAGTCGTCGAAATTCTCGTGTTCGTAGATGGCAGCTTTCTTCGAAGAACAGCCGGAAACACCCGCCAGCACCAGGGCCAGCCCGAGCGCACTGAAGACGGTTGACTTTGACATTGCAAATCCTGAGTAAAACGATCGGTGCCTATTGTGCAACACATCGGCGGATCACTGAAACCGCAAATTCATCGGTGGGAGCGGGCTTGCCCCGCGATTGCGGGCTGTCAGTCACATCGCATCGCGGGGCAAGCCCGCTCCCACAGCAAGCCCGCTCCCACCGCCATTCAACATAATTGCAATAGCGGGAGCAAACGACAGGCACAAAAAAAGCGACCCTTGGGTCGCTTTCTTTGAGACTTCAATATGGCGCAGCGGACGGGACTCGAACCCGCGACCCCCGGCGTGACAGGCCGGTATTCTAACCGACTGAACTACCGCTGCGTATCGCACAGGCTTTCACCTGCTTGAAACTGGGATCTGGCCTGAAGGCTTTGGTGCCTTCCGACCTCAAACCGGTCGTTAAACCGATCTGGAGAAAATTGGCGCAGCGGACGGGACTCGAACCCGCGACCCCCGGCGTGACAGGCCGGTATTCTAACCGACTGAACTACCGCTGCGCGATACACTGAGAAGTGGTGGGTGATGACGGGATCGAACCGCCGACCCTCTGCTTGTAAGGCAGATGCTCTCCCGGCTGAGCTAATCACCCGTGTGCTTCGCTGAGGTGGCGAAATTTACGCAGGTATCGAACCTAAGTCAATACCCCCATTGAAGTTTTTTTCAAAAAGGGCAAAAAGCAGTGTTACGTGTAGATCATCTTCTTGGTCATGCCACCGTCGACCACGAACTCCTGGCCAGTGACGAAGCCGGCATTGCGCGACAGCAGCCAGGCAACCATGGCGGCCACGTCTTCTACCGTCCCTACCCTGCCCGCCGGATGCTGGGCATGATCGGTTTCGCTCAGCGGCTCGGCGCGGCGCTGGGACGGGTCCCGTGCGTCGATCCAGCCAGGACTCACGGCATTGACGCGGATCTCCGGCCCCAGACTCACGGCCAGCGCATGGGTGAGCGCCAACAGGCCGCCCTTGCTGGCCGCATAGGCCTCTGTATCGGGTTCGGATTGAGCGGCGCGGGTCGACGCCAGGTTGACGATGGCCCCGCCGTGAGCGCGCAGATAAGGCGCACAGTGCTTGGCCAGCAGCATCGGCCCACCCAGGTTGACCGCCAGCACGCGATTCCAGTAAGCCAGGCTGAGGGTTTCCAGGGTGGTGTTGTGCGGATCGGCTATGGCCGCATTGCACACCAGCGCGTCGAGACGACCAAACTGGCCAAGCACCTCGGCCACCCCGGTCTTGACCTGGGTTTCATCGGCTACATCCATGCCGATGAACCAGGCATTGTCTCCCAGCACCTTGGCCGCCTTGGCGCCGCGCACCCGATCGAGGTCAGTAAGCACCACCTGCCAGCCCTCGGCGATCAGCCAGGCAGCGATGCCCAGGCCGATCCCTCGTGCCGCACCGGTCACCAGCGCGACGCGGCCGTTATGGCTGCTGTCGCTCACCGACCAGTCGATCACAGCGCCGCCAGACCGCGGGCCAGGTCGGCCTTGAGGTCAGTCACATCTTCCAGGCCCACGGCCCCCCGGATCAGGCTGTCGCGAATGCCTGCGGCTTCACGTTCCTGCGGCGACAGACGGCCGTGGGACGTGGTGCCCGGATGGGTGATGGTGGTCTTACTGTCGCCCAGGTTGGCGGTGATCGAGATCAGCCGCGTGGCATCGATGAAGCGCCAGGCGCCCTCTTTGCCACCCTTGACCTCAAAACTCACCACGGCACCGAAGCCGCTCATCTGCTGCTTGGCCAGCTCGTGCTGTGGATGGCTCTGCAGCCCGGCGTAGTGGACCTTTTCAATGCCGTCCTGCTGCTCCAGCCACTCGGCCAGGGCTTGCGCGTTAGCACAGTGGGCACGCATACGCAGGTTGAGGGTTTCCAGGCCCTTGAGGAAGATCCAGGCGTTGAACGGGCTCAGCGACGGCCCCGCGGTGCGCAGAAAGCCCACCACTTCCTTCATCTGCTCGCTGCGCCCGGCAACCACACCGCCCATGCAACGACCCTGGCCGTCGATGAACTTGGTCGCCGAATGCACGACGATGTCAGCGCCCAGCTTCAGCGGCTGCTGCAAGGCTGGCGTACTGAAACAGTTGTCGACCACCAGCTGCGCGCCCTTGGCGTGAGCAATCTCGGCCAGTGCGGCGATATCCACCAGCTCGGCCAACGGGTTGGACGGCGACTCGACGAACAGCAGCTTGGTGTTGGCCTTGATTGCCGCGTCCCAGCCAGCGAGATCCACCAGCGGTACGTAGTCGACCTGCACACCGAAACGCTTGAAGTACTTTTCGAACAGGCTGATGGTCGAACCGAATACGCTCTGGGAGACCAGCACGTGGTCACCAGCGCTGCACAGGGCCATTACCGTGGAGAGGATCGCCGACATGCCGGTGGAAGTAGCCACCGCCTGCTCAGCGCCTTCCAGGGCGGCAATGCGCTCTTCGAACGCGCGTACGGTCGGGTTGGTGTAGCGTGAATAGACGTTGCCTGGAACCTCGCCGGCGAACCGTGCAGCGGCGTCGGCCGCTGTCCGGAACACGTAGCTGGAGGTGAAGAACAGCGGATCGCTGTGCTCACCTTCCGGCGTGCGATGCTGGCCGGCGCGTACCGCCAGCGTGTCAAAAGCGACCCCTTCGAGGTCGCTGTCCAGGCGCCCGGCATCCCATTCCTGTGTCATGCCGCTGCTCCTAACTCAGTTGTTGTAGAGGTCGATGATCGCGCTGACCGCCTGGTTCTTGACCTTGGAGGCGTCGTTGCGCGCCTGCTCGATCTTGTCCAGGTAGGCCTCGTCGATGTCGCCGGTCACGTACTTGCCGTCGAACACCGCGCAGTCGAAATGCTCGATCTTGATCTTGCCACCGCCAACCGCTTCGATCAGGTCCGGCAGATCCTGGTAGACCAGCCAGTCGGCACCGATCAGCTCGGCGACATCTTCAGTGCTGCGGTTGTGGGCGATCAGTTCATGAGCGCTCGGCATATCGATGCCGTAGACGTTAGGGTAACGCACAGCCGGCGCTGCCGAGCAGAAGTAGACGTTCTTCGCCCCGGCTTCGCGGGCCATCTGGATGATCTGCTTGCAGGTGGTGCCACGCACGATGGAGTCATCCACCAGCATCACGTTCTTGCCACGGAATTCCAGCTCGATGGCGTTGAGCTTCTGGCGCACCGACTTCTTGCGCGCGGCCTGGCCGGGCATGATGAAGGTACGGCCGATGTAGCGGTTCTTGACGAAGCCTTCACGGAACTTGACGCCCAAGTGGTTGGCCAGTTCCAGCGCGGCAGTACGGCTGGTGTCAGGAATCGGGATGACCACGTCGATATCGTGATCCGGACGCTCGCGCAGGATCTTCTCGGCCAGCTTCTCGCCCATGCGCAGACGCGCCTTGTAGACCGAGACACCGTCGATGATCGAGTCAGGGCGCGCCAGGTAGACGTGTTCGAAGATGCACGGCGACAGCTGCGGATTGGTCGCGCACTGACGGGTGTGCAGCTTGCCTTCTTCGGTGATGTACACCGCTTCTCCCGGCGCCAGGTCGCGGATCAGGGTGAAGCCGAGGACGTCGAGGGAAACGCTTTCGGAGGCGATCATGTACTCCACGCCTTCGTCGGTATGACGCTGGCCGAAGACGATCGGACGAATGCCGTTAGGGTCGCGGAAACCAACGATGCCGTAGCCGGTGATCATCGCCACCACCGCATAACCGCCTACACAGCGGTTGTGCACGTCAGTGACCGCAGCGAACACGTCTTCTTCGGTCGGCTGCAGCTTGCCGCGCACCGCCAGCTCGTGGGCGAAGACGTTGAGCAGGACTTCAGAGTCGGAACTGGTGTTGACGTGGCGCAGGTCGGACTCGTAGATCTCCTTGGCCAACTGTTCAACGTTGGTCAGGTTGCCGTTGTGCGCCAGGGTGATGCCGTATGGCGAGTTGACGTAGAACGGCTGAGCCTCGGCCGAGGTCGAGCTGCCCGCAGTCGGGTAACGCACATGGCCGATCCCCATGTGTCCGACCAGGCGCTGCATATGGCGCTGCTGGAACACGTCACGGACCAGACCGTTGTCCTTGCGCAGGAATAACCGGCCATCATGGCTGGTCACAATACCGGCAGCGTCCTGGCCGCGGTGCTGGAGGACGGTTAGCGCGTCATACAGCGCCTGATTGACGTTCGACTTACCGACGATACCGACGATGCCACACATGCGACGCAACCCCTACTTAATGAAACTGGACTGAGCAGCTCTCAAGGCGTTTTGGGCCCCAGAAGCTGATCCTTGAACGGGAGATCAGCCGGTGCGCTGATCCCGCTGGCTAGCCACTGGCTGGTGAACCCCAGAATGAGGTTTTTCGACCAGTCAGCCACCAATAGAAATTGTGGTATCAGGCGAGATTCCTGCCACCACTGATCCTGTTGTACCGGCCCCAGGCTCAACAGCCCGACAGCCACCACCACCAGCAAGGCTCCACGGGCGGCACCGAAGGCCATACCCAGGAAGCGGTCGGTCCCGGAAAGCCCGGTGACGCGAATCAGCTCGCCAATGAGAAAATTGATCATGGCCCCCACCAGCAGGGTGGCGACGAAAAGAATGGCACATCCGGCAATGACCCGGGCCGAAGGCGTCTGGATGTAAGACTCCAGGTACTGCGACAGCGAGCCACCGAACATCCAGGCCACAGCGCCGGCAATGATCCAGGTAAGCAGCGACAAGGCTTCTTTGACAAAGCCGCGCTTGAGACTGATCAGCGAAGAAATGGCGATGATCGCGAAAATCGCCCAGTCGACCCAGGTAAATGCCACAGTGTTGCCTGCAAACGGATAAGGCGGCGCATTTTACCAGAGCAGCGGGCTGTCGGTAAGCAGTGATTTACCGCCCGGCGCTGGCCGGGCGACGATCAATCAGCTGCGCTCAGGCTGGAAGCGTACGACGATACCGTTGAGCTTCTGCTGGCGGCTGATCACATCACGCAGGCGTTCGGCCTCGGCGCGCTCGATCAACGGCCCGACATACACCCGGTTCATGCCGCCGGCCGAGCGGATATAGGCGTTGTAGCCCTGGCTGCGCAGGGTTTTCTGCAGGTTCTCGGCACCGGCCCGATTGGACAGGCTGGCCAATTGCACCGACCAGCTGACCGGCAGGCCATTGGCGTCGATCTTGCCTGCCGCTGGCTTGGTCGCGCTGGCGACGGCAGGCGCTGGCTGGGTTTGCGGCTTGGCCGCTGGCGGCGGAGTTGCAGGCTTGGCGGCAACGGTGGGTGCCGGCGCTGGAGCCGGAACAGGTACTGGCACCGCAACGGGCGCGGGAGCAATCGGCGTACTTGGCGCCTGGACTGGCGCGGTGGACTCGTCGACGATTACCGGGTTTTCTTCTGGCAATACCTGAGGTTCAGGCACCGGCACAGGTTCGACCTGCACCTGCGGCATGCTCGGCGCTGCAGGGGCCTCAGGCGCCTCGACGCGTACTTGACGCATCTCGTCTTCCCGGGAAAACAGCATCGGCAGGAAGATCACTGCCAGTGCCACCAGCACCAGCGCACCTACCATCCGTTGTTTGACCACTTTATCCAGCAATGCCATTTGCCCCATCCTCCGTGGCCTGCCGATCCAGCCACTGCAAGGCTTCGCCGACACAGAAAAACGATCCGAACAGCAGGATTTCATCATCCGCCGTTGCCAGCGCGCACTGCCCGTCAAGGGCTGCTGCCACGCTGGAATAAGACTTCACATCAGCACCGAGGTTCGCCAGCGCCGCTTCAAGCTCGCTTGCAGGACGGCTGCGCGCAGTATCCAGGGGCGCAACCGCCCAATCCTGAACCGCACCCAGCAACGGCTGCACCACCCCGGCCAGATCCTTGTCGGCCAACAGGCCGAACACCGCCAGGCGCTTGCCCGCTACCGGCCGTGCCGCCAGGCGCTGAGCCAGGTACTCGGCAGCGTGCGGGTTATGGCCGACATCCATGAGGATAGTCAACGCCTTGCCTTGCCAGCGAAACGCCCGACGATCCAGGCGACCGACCATCCGCGTGGACTGCAGGATCGTGGCAATCTGCCCGGTATCCCAAGGCAGATCCATCAGCAAATAAGCCTGCAGCGCCAATGCGGCGTTTTCCATTGGCAGATCGAGCAGCGGCAGGTTGTGCAGTTCGACCTGCTGGCCGCGGCTATCCACGCCCCGCCACTGCCAGTACCGATCGGTGCTGGCCAGATCGAAATCACGACCGCGCAGGAAGAACGGGCAACCCAGCTCACGGGCCTTGTCCAGCAGCGGTTGCGGCGGATTCAGGTCACCGCACAGCGCAGGCTTGCCCTGACGGAAGATACCGGCCTTTTCGAAAGCCACCGACTCACGGGTATCGCCCAGGTAATCGGCATGATCAACACCGATGCTGGTGACCAGCGCCATATCGGCATCGACAATATTGACCGTATCCAGGCGCCCACCCAGACCGACTTCAAGCACCACGGCATCCAGCGCCGACTGCTTGAACAGCCAGAACGCCGCCAGGGTACCGGCTTCGAAATAGGTCAGGGAAGTTTCACCGCGAGCGGCTTCAACGGCGGCAAACGCCTCGCACAGTTGCTGATCGGCGGCTTCTTTGCCGTCAATCTGCACACGCTCGTTGTAACGCAGCAGGTGCGGCGAACTGTAGACCCCGACCTTGAGCCCCTGGGCACGCAACAGGGCGGCCACGAAGGCACAGGTCGAGCCCTTGCCATTGGTACCGGTCACGGTAATTACCCGTGGCGCCGGCTTGTCCAGCCCGAGCCTGGCCGCAACCTGTTGCGAACGCGCCAGGCCCATGTCGATGGCCGAGGGGTGCAACTGCTCGAGATAGGCGAGCCAGTCGCCAAGGGTACGTTGGGTCATACGGTGGCAGGCGCCGGCGGTACGACGATCGGCTCAACGACCGGCTCGACGAACTTCGGCGTCGGCAGGCCCATCATCTGTGCCAGCAGGTTGCCCAGGCGATGACGCAGTTCCTGACGCGGGATGATCATGTCGATGGCACCGTGCTCCAGGAGGAACTCGCTGCGCTGGAAGCCTTCCGGCAGCTTCTCGCGCACGGTTTGCTCGATCACCCGAGGACCTGCGAAGCCGATCAGAGCCTTTGGCTCACCGACGATTACGTCGCCAAGCATTGCCAGGCTCGCGGAGACACCGCCGTAGACCGGGTCGGTCAGCACCGAGATGAACGGAATGCCTTCTTCGCGCAGACGCGCCAGTACCGCCGAGGTCTTGGCCATCTGCATCAGCGAGATCAGCGCTTCCTGCATGCGGGCACCGCCGGAAGCCGAGAAGCAGACCATCGGGCAGCGGTTTTCCAGGGCGTAGTTGGCGGCGCGAACGAAGCGCTCGCCGACGATGGCACCCATCGAGCCGCCCATGAACGAGAATTCGAAGGCGCTGACCACCACCGGCATACCCAGCAGGGTGCCGCTCATGGAAATCAGGGCGTCTTTTTCGCCGGTCTGCTTCTGGGCAGCGGTCAGGCGGTCCTTGTACTTCTTGCCATCACGGAACTTCAGACGGTCGACCGGTTCCAGGTCGGCCCCCAGCTCGGCGCGGCCTTCGGCATCCAGGAAGATGTCAATGCGCGCACGTGCGCCAATGCGCATGTGGTGGTTGCACTTGGGGCAGACATCCAGGGTTTTTTCCAGCTCCGGACGATACAGCACGGCTTCGCAGGACGGGCATTTGTGCCACAACCCTTCAGGTACCGAACTTTTCTTCACCTCGGAACGCATGATCGAAGGGATCAGTTTGTCTACTAACCAGTTGCTCATGCTTTCTTTCTCCAGTAACGACGACCGGCAGGCTTTGGCTGCCAGGTTCGCGCGTATGCCCTTGAGCTCAATTCATGTATGACGCGATGATGGACCGGCTCCGGCGCCCCGCGTACAGCGAGGTGCCCCGATACCGCTCCATCGTCAACCTGTAAAAGCGACGCCTGTGGCGTCACCCGGTAATTTCGACCGGCCCATGGGCGCGATCCGGCAGCAACGGGCTGCGAAAGCTATGGACGATGGCGCGCGGCCAGCCGTCACATCCACAACAACAGACGTCATCACGCCTGTTTGACCGCCTTGATAAAGGCCTCGATCCGCGCGGCATCCTTGATGCCCTTGGCTTGTTCGACACCGCCGCTGACATCCACGGCATAAGGCCGCACCTGGGCGATGGCGCTTGCAACGTTATCCGGCGACAGACCACCGGCCAGGATGATCGGCTTGCTCAGTTTTTCCGGCACCAGCGACCAGTCGAATGCTTCACCGGTACCTCCCGGCACGCCGGCGACATAAGTGTCGAGAAGAATCCCGCTGGCATCGCTGTACAGCTTGCACGCTGCCGCCAGATCATCCCCCGGGCGTACCCGCAAGGCCTTGATCCATGGCCTGTTATGACCGGCGCAATCGGCCGGGGTTTCATCGCCGTGGAACTGCAGCAGATCCAGCGGTACCGCATCGAGGATCTCGCCCAGCTCGCAACGGCTGGCATTGACGAACAGCCCCACGGTGGTCACGAATGGCGGCAACGCGGCGATGATCGCCCGTGCCTGCTGCACATCGACCGCCCGCGGGCTCTTGGCATAGAACACCAGACCAATGGCATCAGCGCCCGCCTCCGCCGCAGCCAACGCGTCCTCAATGCGGGTAATCCCACAGATTTTGCTGCGAACGGCGCTCATGAGCTGTGAACCTCGGCTGATCTTGAAAGTCCCGGATGTTAGCAAATGGCGTGTGGGTCGTCAGCCGCCAGTGACTCGTAACCGGTGAGAAAGTGTGGGCCGATGTAACGCTCAGGCAAGGCGAACTCGTCGTGGTACTCCACCTGCACCAGGTACAAGCCGAACGGATGGGCGGTGACGCCACCTGTACGCCGCTCACGACTCTCCAGCACTTCCCGGGCCCACTCCACCGGACGCTCGCCAGCACCGATGGTCATCAGTACCCCAGCGATGTTACGCACCATATGGTGCAGGAAGGCGCTGGCACGGATATCCAGGACAATCATCTTGCCGTGGCGGGTCACGCGCAGGTGATGGATGTTCTTGATTGGCGACTTGGCCTGGCACTGACCGGCACGGAAGGCGCTGAAGTCATGAGTGCCGACCAGGTACTCGGCGGCCAGGGCCATGCGTTCGACATCCAGCGGCCGGTGGTTCCAGGTAACTTCCTGGCCCATGTGCGCCGGGCGGATCTGATCGTTGTAGATCACGTAGCGATAGCGCCGGGCAATGGCTTTGAAGCGGGCATGAAAATGCGCCGGCATTTCCTTGGCCCAGGCCACGCTGATGTCGTGCGGCAGGTTGATGTTGGCGCCCATGGTCCAGGCTTTCATGCTGCGCACCACCTGGGTATCGAAATGCACCACCTGACCGCAGGCATGCACACCGGCATCGGTACGCCCGGCACAGAGCAGCGTAACGGGCGAATCGGCAACTTTGGACAATGCCTCTTCGAGCGTCTGCTGGACACTCGGCACGCCATCGGCCTGACGCTGCCATCCGCGGTAGCGCGAGCCTTTGTATTCGACGCCCAGGGCGATGCGGAAGAAGCCTTCGGCCGCCGATTCGGCAACCGTGTTATCAATGATTTCCAAGAAGATACAGCCTGTCGATTTAGCAGATGGCGGGAATTATAACGACAACGGCAGCCACCAGGGCTGCCGTCGGACGTACAAGGGCAGGACTCAGACCAGACGCGAAAGCATCTCTTCGGCTTCCTGCTTCTGGGCATCGCTACCCTCTTTGCGCACTTCGTCGAGAATGTCGCGGGCACCGTCATGGTCGCCCATGTCGATGTAGGCGCGCGCCAGGTCGAGCTTGGTCGCAGCCTCATCGGCGCCGCCCAGGTAGTCGAACTCCAGGTCATCACCGAGATCGTCGCTCAAGGCGTCTTCCGCGGTGAAGTGCGGCTCGATCGAGGGTTGTTCCAGGCTTTGCGACAACTTGTCGAGCTCGGCGTTGACGTCATCGAGCTCGGAAGCAAAGCTCTTGGCGGCATCGGACTCGTCATCCAGCGACAGCGACAGGTCGAAATCTTCCGGCAGCTCCAGCTCGCTCAATGGGTCGAATTCCGGCATGGTCTCGTCGAAGGCAGCCAGTTCGGCAGCGATATCGACGGGTTCATCAAGTGCCGGCACGGCAGCGTGATCGCCCGTAACATCGAGATCGAAATCAGACAAGTCGTCGAGCGTGACAGGCGCCTGCTCGGCCGGCACTTCAAGTTCCGGCTCGGCAGCTGGCGCTTCGAACACAGGCTCGGGCGCAAAGTCGGCTACCTCAATTTCCGGTGCAGACTCGCCTAGCTGCAGCGGCTCGTTCAGATCCAGACCTTGCAGGTCATCGTCCAGACTCAGGTCGAAGGCGCTGTCCAGGTCATCCTCGGCCAGCGGCTCCAGTGCCGACTCCAGCTCAGGCTCCAACTCGGCGACCGAAGCAGGCTCTGGTTCTGGTTCTGGTTGCACTTCAGGTTGTGCCTGCGGCTCATCCTGCAACAGTGCCTGGACGTACTGGGCGTCCAGCTCGGCAGCCAGGGCTGCCGCACCAAGGCCACCGGCTGCAGCCAATGCCGCCATGGCCGGGAAACGGCTCTTGAGGGCTTCGACGTCAGCATGATTCTGACCGGTAGCGATCAACTGGCGTTCATGACCGACAAAAGCGTCACGGTCGCCCTGACGTGCATAGACTTCCATCAACTTCAAACGCAGATCACTACGCTCCGGCGCCGCAGCCACTGCAGGCTCCAGCAGATCAGCAGCATGGTTCAGGCGACCACGGGCAATGCTCGCTTGCACTTCGTCGAGCAGCGCATCACCACTTGGCGCTGGCGCTGCATCGGCGGCCGGAGCAACCAGCGGCGCAGCCATTGGTTGCGGCTGGGCAGGCGCTTGCTCAAGCGGCTTGACCTCAGCCTTCCTGGCTTCCACGGCAGGCGCTTCAGCAGCACTGGCCGCCGCAGCCGAGGCGGCCACCACCGCCGGTGCCAGCGTCACGCTTGGCGCTGGCACTTCCAGGCCTTCGAAGCTGCTTGGCGGCAGGTCAAGGTCTGGACCGCGCTCACCCTCTTCAGCCAGCGCCCGGGCCATGCGCAGGTGTTTTTCCGCTTCCTGATCGGCTTTGCGCTTGCGCGCCAGCAGCAACAGCAACAGAAGCAGCACCAACAACGCGGAAGCACCGATCAGCGCCAGCAACACAGGATTGCCGAGCAGGTCGTCGAGCATCTTGCTGGAACTGCCGGCATTCGCCTCTTCGGCTGCAGGTGCCGGGCTGTCGAGCGGTGCAGTATCGACCGCTGCAGGTGCCGGAGTAGTGACCGGCTCGCTTGGCGCTGGCTGCAACTCGGCGGAAATCGCCGTCTGCTGAGCTGCTTCAGGCGCAGGCTCCTGACCGGCAGCCCCCTGGGCTTCGAGCCTGGCCAACTGATCGCTTTTCAGTGCGATCAGGCGCTCCATCTTGTCCAGCTGGCTCTGCAGATCGCTCATGCGACTTTTCAATTCGGCATTGTCACGCCGCGTGGTATCGAGACGTTCCTCAGCAACAGCGAGTTTATCGCTGACGGCTTTGCCATCTCCGGCAGCCGTTTTGCTGCGAGGTGCTACCAGGCGCAGGTTGTCCTGATTGGCAATCCGCGCCGGCGCCGCCTCGGTGCCGGTGCGGCGAGTGGCGTCCAGCTGCCGGGCACGTGGGCCCAGGCGCCGACCTTCACGCCAGGCGGCGTACTGTGCGGCAACCTCAGCAACAGCCTCGCCCTGAGGAATGCTCATGACCTGCTGCTGATCGGGCATGCGCAGGACCTGACCGGTTTTCAGCAGGTTGATATTGCCGTTGATAAAGGCATCGGGGTTCAACGCCTGGATGGCCAGCATGGTCTGCTGCACCGAGCCGCCCTGACGGGCTTTCGAGGCGATCTCCCACAGCGTGTCACGCCGCACCGTGGTGTAGTTGGCCGGTGCGCTGACCGCCGGGCTGATCGTCGACTCAGGCTTGGCCCCCGGCAATGCAGCCTGGTTGACCAGCACGCTGTAATCGCGCAGCAGGCGCCCGCTCGGCCACATCACCTGAACCAGGAACTTGACCATCGGCGCTGGCAGCGCCTGGCTGGAGGTCACCCGCAATACGCTCTTGCCGTTGGGATTGATCACCGGCGTGAAGGTCAAGTCGTTGAGGTAGGCTGGACGCTCGATCCCGGCCTTGGCGAACTCTTCGGCTGGCGCCAGGCTCGGAGCCATTTCAGCGGCGGTGAGATCGCGTACATCGAGCAGTTCGATTTCGGCATCCAGCGGCTGGTTCTGCGCCGACTTGAGGGTCAGTTCGCCCAAGCCGAGGGCATGCGCCATACCGGACGACAGCGCCGACGCCGCGGCTATTGCTAAGACCAGTTTGCGAATTCGAAGCATGACCTCTTCCTTTGAAAGAACCGTCCCCGGCGACCGAGCAAAATCTCGGTAAAAATTAGCTGCAAGTATCTTTTACACAACATGTTTTATCAACAATTGCGCCAACTGCACGGCGTTCAAGGCCGCGCCTTTGCGCACGTTGTCGGTGGTCAACCAGAGGTTGAGCTGCTCGGCTTCGTCGATTCCACCGCGCACCCGTCCAACATAGACCACGTCCTGGCCGACTGCGTCACCGACCG